>CACZXF010000090.1 GCA_902785105.1 uncultured Eubacteriales bacterium
CAGTGGACTGTTTTCAGTGAGATGGGGCCGGCAGGCCCTTGTCAAGTGCCCCGAAGGGGCGGATGAGGTGGCCTCGAACAAACACCCCGACAAATCCCCGTTTATCTTCTATCCCTTCCCCCTACAGCGTCTGCATCGTTCCATAGATCGCCCGTATGGCGGCCTCGTATTTTTCCTCGGGGACGCCGATGAGCAGGTTGAGCTTGCCGGCGCCCTGGTTGATGGTGGTGATTTCGATGCCGGCCTGGGTGAGGGCCATGAGCACGCGGACGTTGGCGTCGCTGGTCTCGGTGTCCTTCTCCCCCACCACCGCGATGACGGACAGCTTTTCCCGGATGCCCATGTAGTCCGGGGCCAGCTCGGCGCGAATCTCGGAGAGCAGCTCCGCCTTGCAAGCCGCCAGCAGGTCGCTGCGGATGACCAGGGTGATGGAGTCGATGCCCGTGAGGCAGTGCTCGAAGGGGAGCTGACGCTTTTTCAGTATGTCCAGCATGATGGCACTGAATCCGGAGCCATCGCTGACCATGACCTTCTCCACCTGTATCACCGACATGCCCTTGCGCCCCGCCACGCCGATGACGGGGTGCTTCTGCTGGCCCTTGGGGCGCTTGCGGCCGATGAGTGTGCCGGGGTTGTCGGGGTCGTTGGTGTTGCGGATGTTGATGGGGATGTCCCGCTCGGAGGCGGAGAGCACCGCGTCGGAGTGCAGCACCGATGCGCCCATGTAGGACAGCGTGCGCAGCTCCCGGTAGCTCATGTGGTCCACGATCCTCGGGTTCTCGACGATCCGCGGGTCCGCCGACATCAGGCCGGACACATCGGTCCAGTTCTCATAGCGGTCCGCGTCGATGGCGCAGGCCACCAGACTGCCGGTGACGTCGGAGCCGCCCCGGGAGAAGGTGTGGATGTTGCCCAGGCTGTCCGCGCCGTAGAAGCCCGCCACCACGGCCCGCTTGAGTGGCCGCAGCGCGGCGGCCAGGGCCCGGCGGGTCATGGCGTCGTCCAGCTTGCCGTTTTCATGAAAGCAGATGCACCAGGCCGGGTCCACGAAGGTGAAGCCCAGGTATTCCGCCATCACCCGCGCGCTGAAGTATTCGCCCCGGCTGACCACGTAGTCCCGCCGCGGCGCCCGGCGGAGCTGGTCCCCCAGCGCGGCCAGCTCGTCGTCCAGCGAAAAGTCCAGACCCAGCCCGACGATGATGTCCCGGAAGCGCTGGCAGACCGCCTTGTAGGCCCCGGAAAAGTCCCTGCCCGCCACGGCGGCCTCATAGCAGGCGATGAGCAGGTCCGTCACCTTGGTGTCCTCCGGGAAGCGCTTCCCCGGCGCGGACACCACCACGATCCGCCGCGTGAAGTCCGCCGCCACGATCCGCCCCACCTTGCGAAACTGCTCCGCGTCCGCCAGCGAGGTCCCGCCGAATTTGACCACAGTGGTCTTGTCAGATGTCATCATGTTCCTCGGAGCGCGAGCCCCTGCCCCCTTGTTTATCAAGAATTTTCCCAGATCGATTTTTTTACGAAAAGTGCTTTTGCATACGGGTAAGCCAATCATTCTCCATAATTCCATTGAATTCCTGCTTGCCTCTATAACAAAAGCGCCTGCCCATGCCGGACAAGGCGCAATATGCGGGTGGGATTCAGAGCGTCCGCATCCGGGTCAGCAGGCGTGAGAGCCTGTTCGGGGAGCCTGTGCTCAGCTTGCGCTCGGCCTCCCGGAGGGCGCGGGCATATTTGGCGGATTTGGCGTTTTGATGGGCGGCCACGGACAGGAAGGTCAGCGCCTTGTCCAGCTCGCCCTGGCGCATCAGCACCCAGCCGAAGAGGTAGTTCCACTCGGCGCAGCGGGTGTTCAGCCCCATCAGCTTCTTCCGTGCCACGCTGTAGCGGCCCTCGTCCACCAACTGCTGGACCTGCTGAAGCCCTGCGGCGTCGCCCTCCACGCCCCTGCGGGCGTCCGTCAGGCCGTCCAGACAGCAGCGGTAGGCCCCGTTGATCTCCGCCATCCTGTCATTGGCCCAGTCCCGCTCCGGTCCCGCCATGAAGCGATCCGGGTGCCATCGCCGGGCCAACTGGCGATAGGCCGCGCGGATCTCCTCCCGCGTCGCCGTGGGCGGCACGTTCAATATTTCATAGGCATTCAAGGCATTCACCTCATTAAATCATATGAACAGACCTTACCAATATGCGCATTATAGCATTCGCCGCTTTTTTCTGTCAAGATTTGTTCGATTAACACATGGGGCAGGGACAGTTAAAAGGGTATGACGGGGTGACAAATTGGAATTTGTCGGGGAGTCAAACCAACCTTGTAGGGGCGCCGTTTCGGCGCCCGCCCCCAACGAAACGCATCGTCCTACCCGGCGGGCGGCCGGCGCAACGCCGCCCCTACAGGAGCGTGTGCATCTCCCCGACAAATCCCCATTTATCAAACCGTCCTCCAAAAACTGCATAATTTCCCCTGAAATTGCCGACGATAGGAACATATTCCACTTGAAACGGAGGAATGGTTCTGATTCGTCGGTTTATTGTTTTGATCATACTTATGCTGGCGCTGGCCTGTCCGGGGCGGGCGGGGACGTCGGACTACGTGCGGCTGCACGTCATCGCGGCGGACGACAGCGAAGCAGCGCAGGCGTTGAAATTGCAGGTGCGGGACGCTGTGCTGGCCTCCGCCCGCGAATTGCTGAAGGACGCGGACAGCGCCGACGCCGCCTGGCACCTGGTGGGCGAGAGCATGGACATACTGGAGTCCGCCGCGTCGCGTTGCGCCCGTGAAGCGGGCTATGACGGGCCGGTGCGGTGTGAGATCGGCGTGTTCCCCTTTCCCAATCGGACCTACGGCGATGTATTCGTCCCCGCGGGCGACTACCGCGCCCTGCGGGTCATCCTCGGCGAAGGCGCGGGGCACAACTGGTGGTGCGTGCTCTACCCCTCGCTCTGCGACCCAGAGACGATCGAGGGCAAGCCTGTCTTTTATTCGGCGATATTGGAATGGCTGAAGGGATTGTTCGGAGGTGAGGGTTCATGAAGCGGAAATTGATACTTATGCTGGTCTGCCTGCTGCTGTTGAACGCAGCCCGCGCCGCCACGGTGTTGGAGGTGGGCTCCACCGGCACGGCGGTGAAGGAGGTCCAGCAGAAGCTGATACAATGGGGCTATCTGACCGGCTCCGCCGACGGCAAGTACGGGGCAAAGACCCAGGCGGCAGTCCAGGCGTTTCAGAAAAAGAACGGCCTGTCCGCCGATGGCCGGGTGGGGCCCACCACGGCGGCGGCCATGGGGGTGACGCTCAGCGGCAACAGCGCGGCGGCGTCCTCGGGCGGCTCCGTGTCGGCCTCGGCGAGCATCATCTCCGCCGACCATCGCTTATTGTCGAAGCTGGTCTACGCCGAGGCCCGTGGCGAGAGCTACAAGGGCCAGGTGGCCGTGGCCGCCGTGGTGCTGAACCGCGTGGCCAGCGCATCCTTCCCCAACACCATCTCCGGCGTGATCTACCAGTCCGGGGCCTTCTCCTGCGTCAGCAACGGCTCCATCAACAACACCCCGGACGCCACCGCCATCCGCGCCGCCCGCGACGCCCTCAACGGCTGGGACCCCACCGGCGGCTGTCTCTACTACTACAACCCCAAGGCCACCAGCGACAAGTGGATTCGCACGCGGACGGTCAAGACCGTCATCGGCAACCACCGCTTCGCGGTATAAGGAGGGGTTTCCATGCAGAAAACAGATTTCTTCGCGGACATCCGCGACCGGGACTGGTCGAAGGCGGGGCTGGTGATGCTCGCCATGCTGCTGACGGCGGTGACGGCCTTTGCCATCGCGCAGACGCGGGAGCTGAGAACCGCTCAGGCCCGAATCGACGCCGTGGCGCAGAAGGCATTCTACGAGACCTGCGAGCTGACCGAGGGTCTCGCGGTGAATTTTCGCAAGCTGCTGGTGGCCGGCGAACCGGGCCAGGCTCAGGCATTATTGAACGAGGCGGCGCTCCAGGCCCAGGGGGCGATGAGCAATCTGGCACTCTTACCGCTGGGGCAGGACACAGTTTCCGCCACGCTGAAATTCATCAACCAGGCGGGGGATTTCGCCGGGGCGCTCTCTGAAAAGCTGGGCAACGGCGGCGTCATCAGTCAGGAGGACCACGCCACGTTAGAGGCCCTCTCCGAGACGGCGGCGGCCTTTTCCGTTAGCCTTGCCCGGCTGTTGGACCGCTATGAGAAGGGCGAGGCGGTTTTCAGCGACAGCGAGAACAACATCAGCGACGAAAGCCTCTACCCCATCACCAATCCCGCCGGGGAATATCCGGTGCTGCTCTACGACGGCCCCTTCTCGGATGGCAGGACGGACGGCGAGTTCAAGACGCTGGAGGGCCTGCCCTCGGTGGATGAGGCCCAGGCACGGGAGGCGCTGACGGCTTTCATCGGTCAGTCCCAGCCATTGGAGATCACCTTCACCGGCGAGGCCAGCGTGCCGGTGGACTGCTACGAATACGACGTGCGTTTCGGCGACTACCGGCTCAGCGCCGGTGTGACAAAAGCAGGCGCACAGCTCCTTTATATGCTCTGCGATTCTGAGATCAACGAGGTCAATCTGACCCAAAGCGAGGCCGCCAACGCCGCCGAGGCGTTCCTGCTGGCCCGCGGCTACGGCCCCATGGAGATGAGCTATGCCAGCCAGTTCGACGGTATACTGACGGTGAACTTCGCCGCGGTGCAGAACCGGGTGGTGCTCTATCCCGATCTCGTCAAGGTGCAGGTGTCCCTCCGGGACGGGACGATCATCGGCCTGGAGCCTGCCGGCTACCTGATGAACCATGTGGAGCGCACCATTCCCCTGCCCGCCCTCACCGCCGAGGACGCCGCCGCCCGCGTGGGCAGCGCGCTGACGCCCATCGACACCCGGCTCTGCGTCATCCCCCAGAACAGCGCGGAATACCTCTGCTATGAGGTCACCGCCACCGACGGCAGCGCCACCTTCCTGGCCTACATCGACGCCGCCACCGGCGTGGAGCGCGAGCTGATGGAGGTGGTCACCGACCAGAACGGGGCGTTTGTGATGTAGGGTTCGCTCGACAAATTGAAGTTTATCGGGATACAAACTATCCCTGTAGGGGCGCCGTTTCGGCGCCCGCTCCCCTGCGAGACAGCATGTTCTGTCAAGCGGGCGGCGCAACGCCGCCCCTACAGGAGAGCGGATAATTTTCCGATAAATCCCCTTTATCCAACCCAATCAAGGAGCAAAATCCATGACCACGACACTCTACGCACCTCCTTTATCAGAGGCGCATAACATGGAGCATACGATGTATGCGGAGCGTGATAGCATGATTTCACGAGGCGAACTCTACAGCGCCTGCCTGGACCCTGTGGTGGGGTCGGAGCAGGGCGGCATACGCCCCGTGCTGGTGATACAGAACGACGTGGGCAACCGCCACAGCCCCACGGTGATCGTATTGGCGATCACGGGGCAGTTGAACAAGGCCCGCCTGCCCACCCACGTGCCTATCTCCTGCGAGGGCACCGGGCTGGTGAAGGACAGCGTGGTGCTGGCCGAGCAGATCCGCACCCTCGACAAGCGCCGCCTCCGGGAGCGCATCGGCACCCTGCGCCCCGAGGTCATGGCCCAGGTCAGCGAGGCCGTCAAAATATCCCTGGGCTTTTCGGGCAACGCCTGAAGGTTGACAGGTAAGGGTGGGGAATGGTACAATTTATAGCATAATCTGATGAGATAAATTGAAGTTAGATGGGGAGACAAACTATCCCTGTAGGGGCGCCGTTTCGGCGCCCGCCCTGTACGAAGCACATCGTCCTACCCGGCGGGCAGCGCAACGCCGCCCCTACAAGGGAACAGATAACTTTCCTACAAGTCTCTATTTATCCCACCACAAAAGACAAGGAGGCGCGGCCATGGAGCGGGTGAAGGCATTTATTCGTCGGCTGTGCTTTCTGCCGCCGAAGTGGACCTTGATCGTGGCGGCCTGCGGGTTCGGCCTGCTCTGGTTCACGCTCACCCATTCGACGCCGCCGCTCCTGGACCATCTGTCTTATCATCTCGCGACCTACGCGCTGGTGGTGACGGTGACGGCGCTGATGCGGGTGAAGCCGGCCGTTCAGAGATGGCTCGACGGCAAGGCCTGGTACCATGCCCTCATGGACTCGCCGCTGAGCTACCTGCTGTTGAGGGATACCGACTTTCGGTCCCAGTTTACGCTGGCGCTGATCATGCTCTGGAACGTCGTCTGTGCCCTGTTAAAGCTGGCTGCAGGGATACTGCTGCGCTCGGCGTGGCTGCGGACGCTGGGCATCTATTATCTGCTGCTGGCGGGGCTGCGGATGCTGCTCATCCTCCCCGGCGCGGAGGCCCATGGCTGGCGGCGCTACCGGGCCTGCGGCGTGGCGCTGCTCCTGATGAACCAGGCGCTGGTGATCATGGTCATACAACTGCTGCAGCAAAAGGGCAGCTTTAACTATCCCGGCCCGCTGATCTACCTGATGGCCGCCTATGCGTTTTACGCCCTGATCAATGCCACCATCCGCTTGGCCGTGGTCCATCGCAGAGCCGACCCCATCAAGTCCGCCGCCCGCGTCATATCGTTGACCGCGGCCATGGTCTCCGTGCTGGCGCTGGAGGTCGCCCTCATCGACCGCTTCGGAGACAGCCTCGCCTTCCAGCATCTCATGGTGGCCGTGACCGGCGGCGCGGTCTGCTTCGTCGAGCTGCAAATCGCCCTTTACATGATTCGCCGGGGAGACCGGGAGCTCCACCCCGAACAAACAGAAAAGACATCATAGTCACGCGCAGTCGCGTTTCCATGATGTCTTTCTTTTTATCCGAATATTGCCCGCCGCAGCGCCTCCACATCGCCGGTGAACAGGACGGCGTTCATGCCCACAGCACAGGCGCCATCCACGTTCTTTTGCATGTCGTCGATGAACAGACAGTCGGCGGGATCGGGGCCGAAGCGTTCGAGCAATATATTGTAGATGACCGGGTCGGGCTTGACCACGCGCTCGAAGGCGGAGACCACCCCGCCGTCAAACAGCTCATGGCCGGGGATGAGGGGCCAGTATTCCGGCTGTCTGCGGCTGGCGTTGGAGAGCAGCCAGACCTTTTTGCCCGCGGCCTTGCAGTCCGCGATCAGCGCCGCCATGCCGGGGATGGGTTCCACGGGTTCTTCCCAGTTAAGGATCAGTCTGCGGGCGACGGCGTGGAGCCGCTCCGGCAGCTTCGACAGGGCGATGGGCAGCATATCCGCCTCGTCCATCGCGCCCATATCCAGCAGCGGCCATTCCGGGGAGCGGAACACCGCCGCCATCACCAGCGCCCGGTCCGCTTCAGACAGGTTTTCCCGGTCCAGAAAGTGGTCGGGTTTAAAATTGATGAGCACGCCGCCCATGTCAAACACGATATTATTCATCGACGACGATCTCCACCCACTGGTCCTCCGGGTAATCCACCACGGTGCAGTCGTTGGCATAGGTGCGCTCGGGCAGCACGATCATCACGTGCAGCAGCGCGTTGTGCAGCGGCAGCGCGGCCAGGTGCCAAACGCCGGTCTTGAGCAAAACCATCGTCCCCTTCGGCACGATGAACGCCTCGGTCTGCTCGGGCACGGGTTTGTGATTGGAGGGCGGGGCCACGTGGATCACCGCGTCGTCGTCGATGACGAACACGCCCTCGCCGCTCAGGTCGTGATACTCCGCCTGACTGACGATCATCCGCTCTGGCTTCTTCACCGTCAGCGGGGAGAAGGCCACCGGCGCACCGTTTCGGACGTTCAGCGTCAGCGGGTCGGGATAGAACGTAGCGTCGCCGGGAAAGCAGTGTCCCTCCGGCAAAAGCATGTTGACAAAGCTGCCGTAGACGCGGAAATTCTCGGCAGTGATGGGAACGGCCTTGATGGTGCGCATGGCGTTTTCCTCCTGTGATTATTGTTGATCGCTGTGGCAGAGTGGAATTTGTCGGGGAGACGACTCCCTCATTGTTCCTTCATCAGCACTCTCAGCGCCGGCACGGCGTTCAGATTCAGCTCGGCGACGTGGCCGGCCATGAGGGTGTAGAACCCGGCGGAGCCGATCATGGCGGCGTTATCGGTGCAGAGGCCCTTGGGCGGAATGTAGACCTGAAGCCCCGCGGCCTCACCCCGGCGCTTTAGCTCGGCGCGGAGCAGCGAATTGGCCGCCACGCCGCCCGCCACGGCCACCCGGCCCGCGCCAGTATCGACGCAGGCGGAGACGGTCTTGTCCACCAGCATGTCCACCACGCTCTTCCGGAAGGAGGCGGCAAAGTTCTTCGCGTCGATGGCGACGCCCTGCTGCCGCAGGTTGTGGGCCTGGTTGATGACGGCGGTCTTTAAGCCCGAGAAGGAGAAATCATACTTCCCCTGGGTGTGGGGATGGGGAAAGTGATAGGCCATGTCGTCGCCCTCGTCGGCCAGCTTGTCCAGCAGCGGCCCGCCGGGATAGGGGATGTCCAGCACGCGGGCCACCTTGTCGAAGGCCTCCCCCGCCGCGTCGTCGGTGGTCTGGCCCAACAGCTCGTATTCGCCGTAGTGGGTCACGTTCAATATGTGGCTGTGTCCGCCGGAGGCCACCAGGCACACGAAGGGCGGCTCCAGTTCCGGGTGGGCGATGTAGTTGGCGGAGACGTGGCCCTCGATGTGATTCACCGGTATGATGGGCAGGCCTCTGGCGTAGGCCAGCGCCTTGGCCCAGCTCACGCCGGTCAGCAGCGCGCCCACCAGCCCCGGCCCGTAGGTGACGGCCACGGCGTCGATGTCGGAAAGCCCGATGCCCGCGTCCCTCAGCGCGTGGTCCAGCAGAGGGTCGATGGCCTCCACATGCATCCGGCTGGCGATCTCCGGCACCACACCGCCGTATAGCGCGTGGGTGTCGATCTGGGAGGCGATGCAGTTTGCCAATACCTCCCGCCCGTCCCGCACCACGGCCACCGCCGTCTCGTCGCAGGAGCTCTCCACCGATAGTATCAGCGCGTGCCCCGCCGTCCGGAGCGCCTCCGCCTTTTCGCGGGTTCGCCGCTCATAGTCCTTTTCCATGTATCTTTCCCAGCTTTATCATTTATTGCCGAATGTGAATTGTTTGGCCGCGTCACCCGAATTGCTCTTCCAGGCGTTCTTTCCGGATTTCGATTTTGGCCAAAGGAAGGTCAGCGCCACGGCGATGACAGAGACCGCCAGCATTCCGCCCAGGCTGTAGAGGGCGATACGGACACCCATGTGCATGAACATGGACTCCGGGCAGATGCGGATCAGCAGGTCCGTGGCCGGGTCCAGCAGCCAGAGGTCGTTTCTGAACAGCACCCTGTGAAACAGCGTGAACGCCGCGTCGAAATTCAGCGCGGCGTAGAGGGCGAACAGGTCCAGCGGCAGAAGCAGTATCAGCGGCGCGAGCCACGCGCACAGCCGTATCCGCCGCCGGTCCCGAAGGATATACGCGCCGCCCAGTATCAGCACGATGGCCCAGGGGATCAGGCGGCTCCGCACCTTCCGCAGGAGCTCAAAGAGGTTGAAGCAGTCCTCCATGTGGGCCATTTCCCGTTCGTTGAAGGGATTGCCGGGGGTCAGGGCGCTCTTTTCGCCGCGCAAATAGCGGGCCAGGCTGTCGTCCAGCGTGCGCACGGCGGCGTCGCAGATGCCCGCGTCGCAGATCACGTCCGCCTTGAGCTGCTCCTCATAATACAGCCCGCCATCCGTACCCACGACGTGCACCGCCGTCAAAAGCAGTATGGCATCCAGCACCGCGAAGCCCAGGCAGAGGGCGATGGCGGCGAGGACGCGGAGACGTTTGTCGTTCATAGAACCTCGGATTTATATAGGGTCTGTCGCATTGATAAACAGGGATTTGTCGGAATGTTTGTTCGAGGCCACCTCATCCGCCCTCACGGGCACTTGACAAGGGCCTGCCGGCCCCATCTCACTGAAAACAGTCCACTGGACTGTTTTCCGGGCTACCCGCTCACCCCTACAAATTCCAATTTACCACTCAGACAAAATCACAGCTTTTGCAGATACGCCGTCACGAAGTCCTCCAGCTTTCCGTCCATCACGGCGCTGACATCGCCCATCTCGTAGCCGGTGCGATGGTCCTTGACCAGGGTGTAGGGCTGGAACACATAGGAGCGGATCTGGCTGCCCCATTCTATCTTTTTAAGCTCGCCCTTGATCTCACCCATCTGCTCCTGGCGCTGCTGCTCCTTCAATTCAGCCAGGCGCGCGCGGAGCCATATGAAGCACATCTCCTTGTTCTGGACTTGGCTGCGCTCGTTCTGGCACTGCACCACGATGCCGGTGGGCAGGTGGGTGATGCGGACGGCGGAGTCGGTCCTGTTGACGTGCTGGCCGCCGGCACCGGAGGCGCGGTAGGTGTCGATGCGCAGGTCCTCGGGGCGGATCTCGATCTCGCCGTCGTCCTCGATGATGGGCGACACATCCAGCGAAGCGAAGGACGTGTGCCGCCGGGCGTTGGCGTCAAAGGGCGAAATGCGCACCAAGCGGTGGACGCCGCGCTCGGATTTCAGATAGCCGTAGGCGTAGTCGCCGCTGACCTCGAAGGTCACCGACTTGATGCCCGCCTCGTCGCCGTCCAGCAGGTCCAGCAGCTTCACCTGGAAGCCCATCCGCTCGGCGAACCGGGTGTACATGCGGTAGAGCATCTGGGTCCAGTCCTGGGCCTCGGTTCCGCCCGCGCCGGCGTGGAGGGAGAGTATGCAATTGCAGTTGTCGTAATCGCCGGTCAGCAGCGTCTGGAGACGCAGGGTCTCCAGGTCGGCCTTCAGGCTGTCAAACTCGGTCTTGATCTCCTCCACCATGCTCTCGTCGTCGGCTTCCTCGGCCAGCTCCATCATTACCTCGATGTCGTCGGCACGGGAGACCAGGCTCTCGTAGTGCTTGATGCGGCTCTCGACGGAACTGGCCTTCGCGGAGACCTTCTGGGCCCGCTCCGTGTCATCCCAGAAGCCCGGGGAACCCATGTCCTCGTTGTACTCGATGAGCTGCTCCCGCAGGTGGTCGATTTGCAGAGACTGCCCCGCCTCCGCCAGCATGTCGCGCACGGCGTTTAAGTCCTGCTTGAAAACATCCATTTCTATCATATCATCACATCCTGTTTTGGGTGTCCATTTATTGGCAAATGGGGATTTGCGGCACTAATGGAAAATGAAAAGCGCCTGTGTTTGCGGGCTAACCCATCATTCTCCATTTTCCATTCATCAGTGTTACGGTTCCACGCCGCGGAGCCTGGCGATGACCCGCCGGTTCCGCTCTGCCACAGCCCGCATCAGTGCGGCATACTGCTCGGGCGTACTGATGGGGTCGATCTCCGGGTTGTCCTCGTCTTCCTCGACGGGCAGCTCGCGCGCCGCCTCGATCATGGCGATCTCCTCCGGGGTGAGGGGTGTTCCGCGCTTATAAGTATAGCGAACTTCCTTGCCCATTTTCAGCCCTCCTTGAAACTATTGATGGTGTCCAATGACATTGTTGTTATAGGCGTTCCGCTCCAATTTCGTCGCAAACCGCGCCGATATGATGCGAATATCCGGAACCTCTGAAGATCCGTTGTCACGCTCACAATAAATCACAGCAAGCATATCGTGTACCAGTCCGATGGTGATATATCGCTCCTCATCCTTGACTATGCGCCACATCAAGATATTCCAGACGCAGCTCATCATCGAAAACGTGCAGGGCAACATCAAAGGAAATACCGTGCTTCTTAACGTTCTTCCGGTTCTTATCCTCGTCCCAGACAAAGGTAAACTGATCAGTGGAAAAGACAGTGTCAGTCATGTCAATACCTCTAAGGCTCACTTCGCCCCGCAGCACTTCTTATACTTCTTTCCGCTGCCGCAGGGGCAGGGGTCGTTGGGGCCGACCTTGATGTCGCTCTTCTTGCGGACGGGCTTGACCTCCTCCTCGCCGTGGCTGGCGGCGGTGGGCTGGGCCACCTGCTGGCGCTCCTGGGGCCGGGCGAGTACGGTGAAGTAGAGGCGGCGGACGGTGTCCTCCTGGATGAGGTGGACCATCTCCTCGAACATGTCGAAGCCCTCGCGCTTGTACTCCACCACGGGGTTGCGCTGGCCGATGGCCCGCAGGCCGATGCCGTCCCTCAGTTCGGTCATGGCGTCGATGTGGTCCATCCAGCGGCGGTCCACCGCGCCCAGCAGCGCCACGCGCTCAAACTCCCGCATGTCCAGATGGGCCTCGGTCCACATCTGCTCGCGCTGGGCGTAGAACACGTCGGCCCGCTTCTCGATCTCTTTGACCAATTCCTCCTTGGACTTGTCGGAGAGGCCTTCGTAGAGCTTGCGGACGCCGCCGCGGTCCAGGCAGAGGCGGGAGAGGTATTCGTCCAAACCCTCGATGTCCCAGTTGTCCAGGTTGCCCTCGTCGCCCACGTGGCGGTCCACGGCCTCCTTGATGAGGGTGTTGCGCATGTCCATGATCTTGTCATGCATGTTCTCGCCCTCTAAGACCTCCCGGCGCTGGCCGTAGATGATCTCGCGCTGCTGGTTCATCACGTCGTCGTACTGGAGGACGTGGAGGCGGATGTCGTAGTTCTTGCTCTCCACCCGCTTCTGGGCGTTCTCGATCTGCTTGGAGACGATGCCGAACTCGATGGCCTCCTCGCCCTCGCCGGCCAGCTTCTCCAGCATGGGCTTGAAGCGGTCGGAGCCAAACAGGCGCAGCAGGTCGTCCTCGAAGGAGATGAAGAACTGGCTGGAGCCGGGGTCGCCCTGGCGTCCGGCGCGGCCGCGAAGCTGGTTGTCGATGCGGCGGGATTCGTGGCGCTCGGTGCCGATGATGTGCAGGCCGCCCAGCTTCACCACCTCGTCGTGACCGGCATTGGTCTCGACTTCATATTTGGCCAGCAGTTCCCTAAAGACCTTCCGGGCCTCCTTGACCTCATCGCTCACGTTCTCGTTGAAGCTGATGGCCTCCTCGATGATCTCCTCGTCGTATTCCTGCTGGCGCATGGACTTTCTCGCCATGAACTCGGCGTTGCCGCCCAGCAGTATGTCCGTGCCGCGGCCGGCCATGTTGGTGGCGATGGTGACCGCGCCCTTCTTGCCGGCCTGGGCGACGATCTCCGCCTCCTTCTCGTGGAACTTGGCGTTCAGCACGACGTGCTCAACCCCGCGCAGGGCCAGCATCTTGCTCAAAAGCTCGGACTTCTCGACGGACACCGTGCCCACCAGTATGGGCTGGCCGGTGGCGTGCCGCTTGACGATTTCTTCAATAATCGCCGCGTACTTGGCCTTCAGCGTGATGAACACCGCGTCGTTCATGTCCTGGCGGATCATGGGCCGGTTGGTGGGGATGGTGACGACGTCCAGCTTGTAGATGCCGTTGAACTCCTCCTCCTCGGTCTTGGCCGTGCCGGTCATGCCGGAGAGCTTGTGGTACATGCGGAAGTAGTTCTGGAAGGTGATGGTGGCGAGGGTCTTGCTCTCCCGCTCCACCTTGACGCCTTCCTTCGCCTCGATGGCCTGGTGCAGGCCGTCGGAATAGCGGCGGCCCACCATCAGGCGACCCGTGAATTCATCGACGATGATGACCTGGCCGTCCTTGACCACGTAGTCCACGTCCCGCTTCATCATCTTGTGGGCGCGGAGGGCGCCGAGGATGTGGTGATACAGCTCCTGATTCTCCGGGTCGGTCAGGTTCTCCACGTTGAAGAACCGCTCCGCCTTCTTGACGCCCTGCTCGGTGAGGGACAGGGTCTTGTCCTTCTCATCCCGCAGGAAGTCGCCGGGCACCAGCAGCGCGCCGTCCTTGCTGTCCTTGTCCTCCTTGGCCTCGGTCAGTCCGGTGAGTATGAACTGATTGGCGCGGCTGTACAGCTCCGTGGACTTCTCGCCCCGGCCGGAGATGATCAGCGGCGTGCGGGCCTCGTCGATGAGTATGGAGTCCACCTCGTCCACGATGGCGAAGTTCAGCTCCCGCTGGACCATGCGCTCCTTGTAGGTGACCATGTTGTCACGCAGGTAATCGAAGCCGAATTCGTTGTTGGTGCCGTAGGTGATGTCGGCGGCATAGGCGATCTGGCGCTCCCCGGCGTCCAGGTCGTGGACGATCAGGCCCACGGACAGGCCGAGAAAGCGGTAGATCTTGCCCATCATCTCGGACTGGAACTTTGCCAGATAGTCGTTGACGGTGACGACGTGGACGCCCTTGCCGGTCAGCGCGTTAAGCACGGCGGGCAGCGTGGCGGTCAGCGTCTTGCCCTCGCCGGTGCGCATCTCCGCGATGCGGCCCTGATGCAGCACGATGCCGCCGATGAGCTGTACGTCGAAGGCCCGCTGGTTCAGCACGCGCACGCCGGCCTCGCGCACCAGCGCGTAGGTCTCCGGCAGCAGGTCGTCCAGCGATTCGCCGCCCTGGGCCTTTTGTTTGAGCTGGGCGATGCGCTCGCGCATGCCGTCGTCGGTGAGCTTCTTGATCTCCGGCTCCAGGGCGTTGATCTTGTCCACCGTCTTGCGCAGCTTTTTGATCTCACCCTCGTTGGAGGGCGTCAGCAGCTTCTTTATAAAATCAAACATTACAATCCTCCATGTGTATGTTTCAAAGCAAACAGGCGGGAAAAAACCTGCCCGATTGGCAGCCTTTCCCATTGAATCCTTTTATACTAAATTGCTTCTAAGACATGTACAAACGCGGAGCGGATTTTTTGTCCTGGCGACGCGGAGCGGAGGGAGGCGATGCCATAGCATCGTTGACCGGAGCGACGCTAAGCCAGGGCGAAAAAGACGCCCGCAGATGTACATGGATTAGATGCAATTTAGTATTAATTCATTTTCCATTATACCACAGCCAATAAACCCTTTTCAACCGCCGCCCATGGCCCACGGGGCAGGGAAATGGTACAGGCGTGTTAATTTTGAGGCCAATTGAAAATTGAAATGGCCGCTGCAGATACCCTTGTAGGGGCGCCGTTTCGGCGCCCGCCTCCAGCGAAACGCATCGCAGTACCCGGCGGGCGGCGCAACGCCGCCCCTACAGTAACACTGTTTGTTAGGCATGAACGCTGGCAATTTAATTTTCCATTTTGAATTTTCCATTCCCCTCTGTGACACTTCTGTGACCCTTCCCCTGCTATACTGTTTCCGTCATCAAGCGAGACACACTGAAAGGAGGCGGCGAACATGCAGCTGCTCATCTCAATCGTCATCATTACCATCACGCTGATGTTCTTTCCGCCGTCCGCGCCGACGCCGGAGACGGTGTGACAGTTCTGTGACAGACCTTGTGATACAATACCAACATCAAATGAAAAGCGCGGCGACACGCCGCAAGGAGGAAATGAAAATGAAGAAGATTATTTGCGCAATCATGACCCTGATGCTGCTGGTCAGCGGCCTGGCCCTGGCCGAGACCCTCGCCCCCCAGTTCACCGAGCTGAACACCACCGAAGCCACCTATCCTGTTGCCTTTAATCGGGACGACCTGAAGGACGGCACGCTCACCGACGCCCACCTCTTCACCGAGGACATCTACGACATCGCGGAGGTCGATAAGCTGGCCGTGGGCGACACCTTCGAGGCCGAGGGCAAGACCATCACCGTCGAGACCATCGAGAAGGACGAGTTCGGCCACATCAACCTCAACGGCGGCTTTGAGGCCGAGAACGGCTACACCCTGACCACCGCAGAGGACACCAACGGCTGGACCACTCTGCTCTGGGACGACTTCTGCACCCACACCGATCGCGGCGCCGTCAGCCTTGAGCTGGCCGAGGACGTGACTTTCACCGACGCATGGTTCCTCGACTTGGCCGCCATCGAGGCCGGCCGCGAGGCCATCACCGCCACCGGCATCGAGGCCGTCACCAAGGCCATCCAGGAATCCGAAAACGACAGCTTCTATGAGCTCAACACCGAAATCGTCCTCAAAGACGGCAAGGTCACCGAGATCAACCGGCATTACGTGCCGTAATCCAGGAAAAGCAAAACCCCTTTCCCCAGCATCACATACGATGCGATGGGGAAAGGGGTTTTTTATTGATGATTAGTACCGATAAACAGGGATTTGTGGGGGAGTTACCCGCTCTCCTGTAGGGGCGGCGTTGCGCCGCCCGCCCGATAGAGCGTTCCGTCTCGCAGGAGAGCGGGCGCGCGGCGTTGCGCCGCCCGCCCGATAGAGCGTTCCGTCTCGCAGGAGAGCGGGCGCCGAAACGGCGCCCCTACAGGGATAGTTCGTCCCCTCGACAAATCCCAATTTGTCAGAATCTCCGCCTGAATTACTTGCTCTCTCCCTCCGGGAAGATGATCTTGTTGACGAAGAAGAAGATCAGCATGGAGACGCCGCCGTTGAGCACGGTGGTGCCGATGTTGTAGACCGCGGAGGAGACGAACTTGCCGGCCACCGCCACCCAGATGCAGTTGATGGAATTGACGATGCAGGTGATGACGATGAAGGCCAGGAAATACCAGCCGATCTGCTTGGCGATGTTGCCCTTGGAGCGGAACACGAAGTTGCGCTGGATGGGGAAGTTGATGCACTCGCCCAGGAACATGGCCACCATGTAGGCCACGAAGTAGCGCAGGCCGCCGTGGGCCTGGTCGTAGCCGAGGATGTTCCACTTGAAGGTCTCGCCGAACAGCGTCATGTTGATGCCGGGCCAGCCGAAATCGGTGTCGGGCAGGTTTTTCAGCATCCCCGGCAGGAACTGCAATATCAGGTATTTCAGCACCGTGATGAGGTTTGACACGATGACGAACAGCCCGCCCTCGCGGATCCACTTCGCCGCCTTCGGGTGACTGTTCACGAAATTATTCCAGAATCCCATTGCCTATCACTCCATTGACTTGCATTTTTTCATCACGCCGCGCTGTTTGAAATAGCCGCCGATGATCTTGCCCAGGCCCTTGAAGAAGCCGATGGCGTGGCCGTTGACGATGTCCAGTATGCCCTCGCACATCCTCTGGCTGCACATGCCGCCCGCCATCTTGCCGATGGCGCGGATGGGCATGTTGTAGATGAAGGTGGTGTTCAGATCGGGCTGGCCCTTCTCGATGGACTTGTTCAGCCTGCCGGTCATGATCTTCCACACCAGCCGCGCCTTGAGGCTCTTGGCGTAGTAGAGCTGGGCAATGGCGTCGTTGGCCTGTATGGTGCCCGACCACTTGCCGTCGGGGATGGGATGGCCCAACAGCGCCTCAAATTCCTGATCGGAGATGTTCTTGACGTCGCCCGTGCGGTAACTGGGCAGCTTCTCGGAATCCTCGCTGGCCGGGGCATTGGAGCCTTTGATTTGCGCCCGGACCTTCAGCCGGATATCCTCCACCGACGCGCCGATCTGTATCTCATAGACGCCGCCGTCCCGCTCGAAGCGGTTGGTGTGGGTGTTCCAGTAGCGGAAGGCCTTGTCGTCCAGATCGATGGTCACCTCCCGGCTCTCCCCCGCCTTCAGCCAGACCTTCGCGAAGCCCTTCAGCTCGCGGTTGGGGCGGTAGATGGAGGGATTCTCCGCGTGGATGTAGAGCTGCGCCACCTCCGCACCGTCTCGGTCGCCGGTGTTGGTCAGCGTAAAGACGACCTTCTTGCCGTCCAGGCGGATGTCGGAATATTCAAAGGTCGTGTAGCTCATGCCGAAGCCGAAGGGGAACAGCACAGGGACGCTGGCGGTGTTGTAATACCGATAGCCCACGTACAGGCCCTCGCGGTATTCGACGCTGCGCTCCTTGGCCGGGAAATAGGGGGCAGAGGAGCAATCTTCATATTTAATGGGATAGCTCTCTGAGAGCTTGCCCGACGGGCTGACCTCGCCCATCAGCACCCGCAGCACGGCCTTCGCACCGGCCTGGCCGGTGAGATAGCCGTGTACCAGCGCTTTGCACTGATTCAGCCAGGGCATTTCCACCGCCGAACCGGCGGACATCACGATGACAATGTTGTCATTGGCCTCGCTGACAGCCTTGAGCGCGTCGATCTGGCACTGGGGGATGGCGAGAGTGGAGCGGTCCAGGCCCTCGGATTCGGCGATCTCATCCAGGCCGATGTACATCAGCACCACGTCGGCCTTGCCGGCCAGCTCCGCGGCCTTTTGGCACATGGCGTGGTCCGTCTTGCCGTGGCGGGGATAGGCGGGCTCAAAGCCCACCACATCGAGGTCGAAGCTGCCGATGACGTCCATGGTGTGGTCCACCTTCGTGGCATTGACCACGGAGGAACCCGCGCCCTGGAAACGGGCCTTCTTCGCGAACTCGCCGATGACGGCCACCTTTGTGCCCCCCGCCAGCGGGAGGATGTTGCCCTCGTTCTTCAAAAGCACGATGGATTCTTCAGAGCACTTCTGGGCGAATGCGTGATGGGCGTCCACATCGAACTTGCCGCCCTTGTATTTATCGGTGGCCTTGCGGGTGGAGAGCACCACGTCCAGCAGCTCATCGACGCGGATATCGACCTCCGCCTCGGTGATGCGGCCTTCCTTCACCGCCTTAATGAGCTGCTCGGGGCTGTCGCCGCCGGTGCCGGGCATTTCCAGATGGGAGCCGGCGCGAACGCCCTCCACATAGTCGTTGCACGCGCCCCAGTCGGACACCACGAAGCCGTCAAAGCCCCAGTCATCCCGCAGAATTTCCTGGAGGAGGTGCCGGTTCTCGTTGGCATAGACGCCGTTGATCTCATTGTAGGAGGACATGATGGATTTCGGGTGGCCCTCCCGCACGGCGATCTCAAACCCGGTCAGGTAGATTTCCCGCAGGGTGCGCTCATCCACCACGGAGTTGGAGGCCATGCGCCGAAGCTCGGTGTTGTTGGCCGCGAAGTGCTTGGGGCAGGCGGCGGTGCCGTTGGCCTGTATGCCCCGGATATAGCCCGCGGCCATCTTTCCGGCCAGATAGGGGTCCTCCGAGAAGTATTCAAAGTTTCTGCCGCAGAAGGGGTTGCGCTTGATGTTGAGGCCCGGGCCCAGCAGCACGGAGACATCCTGGCAGGCGGCCTCCTCGCCCAGCAGCTTGCCCATCTCCTCGCCCAGCGCCGGGTCCCAGGAGTTGGCCATGGTAGCGGCGGTGGGGAAGCAAGTGGCGGGCACGGAGCCGTTCAAGCCGAGCTGGTCCCCCGCGCCCTCCTGCTTGCGCACGCCGTGAGGCCCGTCCGACAGCATGATCGAGGGCACGCCCTTCGCTTTATAGGAATGGGTGTTCCAGAAATCCTTGCCGGAGAGCAGATAGCACTTTTCGTCCAATGTCAGTTTGGAAACTATGTCTTGATGTTTCACAGTATTCCCCCTGTCGATTCGGAAAGTCCCCCGGCAGTGCGGGGGACGTGGAAACAAGGCGGTGATTCAGAAAGCATGGCAAACAGGGATTTGTAGGGGTGTTTGTACGAAGCCACCTCATCCGCCCTCACGGGCACCTGACAAGGGCCTGCCGGCCCCATCTCACTGAAAACAGTCCACTGGACTGTTTTCCGGGCGCTCGATGCTCCTC
>CACZXF010000091.1 GCA_902785105.1 uncultured Eubacteriales bacterium
GTCGTCACCTCGAACGAGGATATAAAAGAAACGCAACGTAGGTCTTTGGGGGCTCGGATCTATGGCCCCCAAAGACCGGTGCCTATGCGCGGCAGCTATTGCCCGTGGGGGCTCCCCCACAAATCCCTGTTTATCGAGGATTATTGCGGAGTGAAGTATGGATTATCCACTTACGAAGATCAAGGGCATCGGGCCGGCGCGTGTGAAGGCGTTTGAGGCGGCGGGGATTCGGACGGTGCGGGAGCTTGTGATGTTCCTGCCGAAGGAATACCGGGACCTGGACGACATCACGGCGCTGTGTGACCTGCGGCCGGGGGACACGGCGGCGGTGAAGGTGTGCGTGGCGGGGGAGGCTTCGGTGCGGTACGCGCGGAAGCTGACCATTATAAAAGTATATGTCACCGACGGGACGGAGACCCTGCCGGTGATCTGGTTCAATCAGCCCTGGCTCAAGGCGCAGATGACCCAGGGGCGGGAGCTGCTGTTGTACGGCAAGGCGGAGCTGCGCTCGGGGTGCGTGACGCTGGTCAGTCCCACGGTGGAGAGCGGCGGCGGGCTGGTGCCGATCTACCGGAACATCGCGGGCATTCCTGCCAAACAACTGCGGCAGTCGGTGGAATCGGCGCTGAAGCTGTGCGAGGGCCAGTGGCCGGACGAGCTGCCGGAGCGGGTGCGGGAGCGCTACGGGCTGTGCGAGCGGAATTTCGCCATGCGCTGCGCCCACTTTCCGGACAGCCGGGAGGCATTGCAGGCGGCGCGGCGGCGGATCGCCTTTGAGGAACTGCTGCTGTATCAGGTGGCGTTGCAACTGTTCCGGCATGGGGAACGTCAGGGAATACAAATCGAATTTCCTGACGACGCCGTGGAGAAGTTCTGGGCGACTCTGCCCTTCGCGCCGACGGGGGCCCAGCGGCGGGTGCTGGACGAGGTGGCGGCGGACCTGCGGAGCGACCGGGCCATGGCGCGGATGATCCAGGGGGACGTGGGCAGCGGCAAGACGGCCATCGCCTTCGCAGCCATCGCCCTGGCCCACGCCGGCGGCTGGCAGGCGGCGCTGATGGCTCCCACGGAGGTGCTGGCGCGGCAGCATTACGAGAGTGCAAAGCAGCTCTTGGAGCCGCTGGGAATACGGTGCGGGCTGCTGGTGGGCAGTCTGACGGCGAAGCAACATCGCATGGCCCATGAGGCCGTGGCGACGGGCATGTGGGACGTGGCCATCGGCACCCACGCGTTGATCACCGAAGGGGTGGCGTATAAGAATCTGGGACTGGTGGTCACGGACGAGCAGCACCGGTTCGGCGTTCGACAGCGGTCGATGCTTTCGGAGAAGGGGGACGCGCCCAACGTGCTGGTCATGTCGGCCACGCCCATTCCGCGCACATTGTCGCTGATTATATATGGTGATCTGGATATCTCCATCGTGGACGAACTGCCGCCGGGGCGCACGCCGGTACAGACCCGCATCGTGCCCGAGGCCAAGCGGGAGGGGCTTTATGGCTTTCTGCGGGAGGAGGTCAAAAAGGGGCGGCAGGTCTATTTCGTCTGCCCACTGGTGGAGGAATCGGAGGCCATCGAGGCCGTGCCTGCCGAGGTGGTCTATGAGGAACTGCGGACGAAGAAGCTGCCTGATTTGAGTATTGAACTGGTGCACGGGCGGATGAAGCCCGCGGACAAGGACGCGGCGCTGGAGCGGTTCCGGACGGGGGAGGCGGACGTGCTGGTGTCCACCACGGTGATCGAGGTGGGCGTCAACGTGCCCAACGCCACGGTGATGGTCATCGAAAACGCGGAGCGCTTCGGGCTGGCCCAGCTCCATCAGCTCCGGGGGCGCGTGGGGCGCGGGGCCCATGAATCCTGGTGCTTCCTGATGGCCGAGCCCAACGCGCGGCTGAAATTCATGTGCTCCACCAACGACGGCTTTAAGGTTGCCCAGAAGGACATGGAGCTGAGGGGGCCTGGGGAGCTGTTCGGCACCCGCCAGTCCGGCACACTCACCGCCGGTATCGGCGCGCTGGCCGGGGATACCGAGCTGCTGAAGCTCACCCACGACGAGGCCCACGCCCTCATGCGCAACCCCGAGGATGAGGACGTCCGCGCCGTCATTCAACTGGCAAGGGAGCGGTTCGCCGACAGGCTGGAAAATGTGGCGGTGAACTGAGGATAGGTTTATGATATAAACAGAGATTTGTGGGGGAGCCCCCACGGGCAATTGCTGCCGCGCATAAGCACCGGTCTTTGGGGGCCATAGATCCGAGCCCCCAAAGACCTTCGTTTCGTTCCTGATAAAGCCTCGTTCGAAACGACGACTTTTTGCCCCATAGATCCGAGGGCAAAAAGTCTGCGTAATAAGGCTACTACGCAGTTTTTGAGGTCGTACTTTTTGACCTCAAAAACGTCGCTTGCCGCTAACGCAATAATAGGAACGTACCGCAGGTTCTGGGGGGCTCGGATCCATGGTCCCCCAGAACCGGGGCCTCTCCGCGGCAGCAATTGCCTGCGGGTGCAACCCGCCAAATTCCAATTTGTCTGATAATACGAAAAGAACCCTGAGCACTTTTCCTTGACGCTCAGGGTTCTTTTTGTATTATGCGGGGTCGTCGCCATCGTAGAAATCGGGGTTGGTGGCCTTAAGGGCTTCGATGAGGGCGGCGGCCTGGCGGACGTCTTTGGCGCTGCCGTGCTTGGCCAGGGACAGCAGCAGGCGGCGGTTGGGGTCGCGGCGGTATTCCTCGCGGAGGGTGAAGGCTTCGTCCTCGTCGTCCTCATCCCAGCCCATCAGGGCGCCGGGGGTGGTGGAGAGGGCGTCGGCGATGGGGCGGAGCTTGTCTGCGCCCATGTTGGCGATGTCGTTCTTTTCGTAGCGGTAGATCGTCGCCGGGGAGACGCCCACCTTCTCCGCCAGCTCTTCCGCTGAGTATCCAAGCTCTTTTCTTCTGTGTTTGATGCGCTTGCCTATGTCATTCATCTTGAATACCTCGCTGAAGGATGAGATTGCGGATAAACAGGGAGTGCTCCGGATGCGAACCGGAGCCATCGCAGGGACGCCATGAATGGCATCCCTGCGGATGAAAAGTGATTTGTCCGGTTTGGGGATCACGCCGCGGGCTTCAGTCCGGTTTCCGGCGCTTCTTCGGCGATGTCCGCCTCGAGAGCGGCGGTCAGGGCGGGGATCACAGCCTTCTTGCGGCTCTGGTATTCCCTGAATACGAAATATTTGCCATCGAGGTTGCCGAAGCACTTGTTCAGCAGGGCGACGGCCGTCTCGGGATAGGCCACCATGTAGGTCTGGTTTTCCCCGGTGTTGCCGCTGATGTTGCTCACCTTCGCGAACAGCATATCCAGGCCGATGGTCTCATAGTTGGCCTCCATGGCCGCGAGCATACGATCGCACATCTCAGCCATGGCGGCTTCGCCCGAGGCCTTGATGTCGCTGGCGCCGAAGGTCACGCCTGCCACGGCATACTCCTTGTAATCGGTCAGATAGATGTCGATGTCGCTCATGCCGTCATAATTCGCGGCGGCGTCCTGCATCCCCTGATACAGCGCGTCGAGATCCTCGATGGCGGAGAGCGCGGCCAGATCCTCATAGGCGATGCGGTCCATCTCCGTGGTGTTGCTGGTCAGGTTCTTGGTGTCAGACAGTATGCCCATCAGCATCACCCGGGCCATGTCCTGGGAGATCGGCACCTCGCACTCCCGGTAGCTCAGGTAAACCAGCGTGGCCGTGGAGCCGATGGGCGCGGAGCGCACATTGATGAAATCGGTGTTCTGCACGCTGCCAATGCCGTGGTGATCCAGCACGCCGACCACCCGGGCCATGGGCATTTCATCGATGGCGTGGGTGTAAGCGCTGTGGTCCACCAGCACGAACTGCTTGCCCTCGGCGTTATCCACGATCGGGGGAATTTCGATGCCGAAGAAATCCAGCACATATTTGGTCTCGTTGTTGACGGGACCCGACACCACGGCCTCCGCCCTGACGCCCAGCGCGTTCAGAAGGTTTGCGTAGGCGATGGCGGCGCTCACGGTGTCCGAATCGGGATGACGATGGCCGATGACGTAGGTCACATCATCGCCGTAGTTTGTGCTCAGGATCAGTTCCCGGTAACCCTGGGCCAGCCGGGAGGGCTCTGTGGTCTCCGTCAGCGCCATGGGCGCGAGCGCAAGGGTCAGTATCAGTGCGAAAGTCAGCCATGTGCAATGCAGTTTCATGTCTTTACCTCTTTTTGATCGCTGTTTGGTTTGCAGGGTAAATTGAGATTTGTGGGTTGCACCCATAAATTTCAATTTACTGAATTAAGCAGCGGGGGCCAGCGTGGCTTCTTCCTCATAACCGTAGGGCTCACCCTTGGCGTTGATCCTGTCCTTGAGGGCGTTGTAGACGTTTTCCGGGCCTTCGCCGAAGTTGAAGGCCACGGCGCTGTTGATGAGCTGACCGCCGGCCAGCTCGCGCATGACCACGCGGGCCGCGGCCTCGTTCTCCTTCGCCGGGCAGAACCTTGCCTTCACGTTGTAGCCTGCCGCCTCGAAGGGCAGTATGAACTGCTGGAGCATCTCCTCCAGATCAGTGCCGACGATGGGCAGGACGATATTCACGCCCTTCATATCGCCGGTCAGGAACTCGGTGAAGGAGCGCTGGAAGAGCGCCATGCCCTCGAAGTGGACGGCGTCGGCGGCAGCACCGTGGCTCTCGATGTACTCGGGCAGCATGGCCTTGATGACGTCCGGGTCCAGTATGAACGCGCCCATGGCCTCGCTGTCCGGGTCGGCGACGAGGGTGGACTTGCCGGAGGCCGGCAGACCCAGCACCAGCTCCATCTGGAAATCGCGGTTCAGGGGGCCGTCGTAGACATAGTGATGCTTGCCGTTTTCGTCCACGCTCTCGGTGCGGGCGGAACCCAGGGCCAGGAAGCGCTTCAGAATGTCCTCCCGCAGCGCCTCGCGCTCGGGGGTGTTGATCTCGACGGTGTTGCCGTAAAGGCTCTTGTAATACGCGGCCAGGGCGTCCAACTGGGCGACCACGGGATCGGCCAGCAGCTCCTCCATGGTGGGGTAGTCGTCGGCGCGTATGCGCTGATACAGTGCGCGGGCCTCATCGGTGTCGATCATCGGGTGCTCGGGGGTGACCTCCCAGGTCACAGGTACCACGCCCTCCGGCAGCGCAGCCGCTGCTTCCTCCGCGATGCCCGCTGCAAGCGTCATGGGCATCAGTGCCAGCGCCAGTGTCAGCGCAAAAACCAACCACTTACAATACCGTTTCATTTCTCTGTCTCCTTGTTTTTTGCAGTCGATGGTTATGATGGGAAAAGAGGAGCTGTCGGGGAGTTATCCGCTCTCCTGTAGGGTTGGCTTGTCAGTCTGACAAACTCCAATTTGTAAACGATCTCCCTGCTGCCTCTCCACCGATTATATATGATAACTCGCAAATTTGCAATTAATTCTCAAAAATGCGAAAATAGGGGTTGACAAATCGCAGATATGCGAGTATAATGACTCTTGTAATCGCGGATACGCAAGATGAAACTTTGAAAAGGGGGTGTCAACCGTTTTCAGGCCCTATTTTTTTCAAGTGATTCTCGCATATCCGCGAGCACAATGCGAGGAAGGGAGGAATTTGTGTTTCATGGGAAAGAGAAGCGCGAGCGGGCCGGGGCTGAGTGCGAAGGCGCTGGAGAAGCGGATCGACGCCTATTTCCGAAGCTGCTGCGGTGAGCCGATGGTGGACGAGGAGACAGGCGGCGTGAAGCTGGACAAAAAGGGCAAGCCCATGACCTCGGGAAAGCGGCCGCCCACGCTTTCGGGGCTGGCGCTGGCGATGGGGTTCGCGTCCAAGGCGGACATGCTGCGGTATCAGGGCAAGCCGGAGATCGTGACGGCCATCCAGCGGGGGCGGACCCGCGTGGAGCAGTACGCCGAGGAGCAGCTCTTCGACAAGGAGAGCAGCGCGGGGGCGAAGTTCGTGCTGGAGAAGGATTTCGGCGAGGCGGTGCCCGAGGCGGACGACGGGTCGGGGCTGGACATCATGGCCGAGGTGCGGGCCCGGCTGGCGGCGGAGAGGCTTTCCGGCGATGGGGGCGCGTGAGGACGCGCTGGACCTGCTGGTGGGCTATCCCGCGGAGTTCGGGCGGATGCTGGGGTTCAAAAAGCTGACGAAGCTGCACAACGACTGGATCCGGCAGATGCTCTGGGGGAAGGCGGATCTGACCTTGCAGGCCCATCGGGGGTCCTATAAGACCACGGCGGTGGGGGTGGCGCTGACCATCCAACTGATGCTGCGGGGGCGGGAGAACTGCATGTTCATCCGCAAGACCGACGACGACGTGAAGGAGGTGATCCGGCAGGTGGCAAAAAATCTTGAGAGCCCGACGACGCAGGCGCTGTATCGCGCCATAACGGGGAAACCGCTGGCGGTGAAAGCCAATGCCTCTGCCATCACCACCAGCGCCTATCGCGGGGTCAGCGGCGCGGCGCAGCTGCTGGGCATCGGCACACAGTCCTCCATCACCGGCAGGCACGCGGACCGGATATTCACGGATGACATCGTCAACCTGCTGGACCGGAAGAGCCGGGCGGAGCGGGAGCGGGTGAAGGACTTCTACCACGAGCTGAACAACATCCGCAACCGGGGCGGGCGGATCGTCAACACGGGGACGCCCTGGCATCGGGAGGACGCCTTCACCTGTATGCCCACACCGATCAAATTCGACTGCTGGCTGTCGGGGCTGATGAGTGAGGACGAGATCGAGGCGCTTCGGCAGTCGATGCCGCCGAGCCTGTTCGCGGCGAACTATGAGCTGAAGCACATCGCCTCGGAGGACGCGCTGTTCAGAACGGCGGCGGTCTATGGGGAGGATGAATCCCTGCTGCGGGACGGTGTGGCCCACATCGACGCGGCCTACGGCGGCGGGGATTACACCGCGCTGACCTGCGGGAAGCGGCGGGGGAATGTGATCTATCTGTACGGACGGCTTTGGCGGGCCCATGTGGACACGGTGCTGGACGCGGCGCTTCAGGAATGTCAGCGGCTGATGTGCGCCCCGGTGTACTGCGAGAGCAACGGTGACAAGGGGTATCTGGCCAGGGAGATCACCCGGCGGGGGCAGCGGGCCTCCACCTACTGTGAGCGGGAGAACAAGTATTATAAAATTTCGACTTTCCTGCGCAAGTGGTGGCCCAACATCGTGTGGCTGAAGGGCACCGACCCGGATTACATTTCCCAGATCATGGACTACACCGAGGACGCCGACCACGACGACGCCCCGGATTCGGCGGCGTGCCTGTGCAGGTACTATGATCGGGGCGGGGGGAGTCGATAAATGGGGATTTATCGAGGTAAATTGAAAATTGAAAATGGAAAATTGAAAATTGAGTTACCAGCTTGCAAACCCACCAACCAGTGTTGTTGTAGGGGCGGCGTT
>CACZXF010000092.1 GCA_902785105.1 uncultured Eubacteriales bacterium
GCTTCGCGGGAAAATGTGTATACCATGTACTTGCACAAAATGTATACCACATTACCCTTAACAGCAACGCCGCCCCTACAGGAGAGCGGGCAACTCCCCCCAAATCCCTAAAACAAAGAATCCGCAGAACTATCATTCTGCGGATTCCGTCAAGTACCGGCGATCGGATTCGAACCAATGACACTCCGGGTATGAACCGGATTCTCTAGCCAACTGAGATACGCCGGCATGAAACCAGTCTTTCGACTGGTGTTGGTTGCGGGGGAGGGATTTGAACCCTCGACCTCCGGGTTATGAGCCCGACGAGCTACCGGACTGCTCTACCCCGCGACATTTGTGCGTCTCTCAAACTCACAAGTAAGATTATAACACAGGGAGAAACCAATGTCAATAGCTTTTTTTTAATTCGCGGTAAGCTTTCGGGGTAGATTGTTACCAGTTAATTCCTAAAGTAACGTCCACAGTGGGCGTGGGGGTGGAATTAAGTCTGGGAAAAACACAAAGGAGGTCAGCCCATGTCAGACTTATAGAAACAGGATTGCCTGCTCCATGGCATCTCATTCAAGGGGATTGCCAGGCGGATCGGCAAGGACCCCACGACAGCGTCTAAAGAAGATAAGAAGCATATATAGGTCATTCCCGCCCGTACAGAAAACCCTCGATCCTGCCCTAATCTGCTGAAAGCGCCGTTTGTCTGCAATGGTTGTCAGCGCAAGTGGAGCTGCAAGATGGAAAAGCATATTTATTTCCAACCCGGCTGACGTTTTTGGAAACCCCTCGTCCTGGTTTATTTCCTATACCTTTTTTCAATCCCCTCTCTTATTTTCACCTGCCTACACCATACTTTTTCAATGTTTTCCTTGACAAACTTCCGCTGTTTTCCAAGCTTGTGTCCACACCTTCTCCACTGTGGACGTTACTTTGGGAGTTAACGATTATTTGTACTGGCGTCAATGACTGGCAACTCTTGGCTAATGACTAAATAATTTCCCCTTGTCTTTCCAAAAAGCCGTTGACCGGGCGAAGTAGACAGGCGTATAATAGCTGTATGTTATAATGAAGAAGATTTGGCTTGGAGACAAGAGGACATGAGAACGATTTACGGCAAGCTGACGGCGATGATACTGGCGATCACACTGGGACTGATGCTGTTTCTGCCCATGCGGTTCGGGCAGGAGGATCACCTGTACGCCTCCCCGAATACGCTGAAGATGTATCGCGGGGGCACCTATGACATCGCCTGCACGCTGGATTCCGACCACGCCCAGGCCATCACCTACGCCTCGATGGACGAGCGCGTGGCGACGGTGAGCGAGCAGGGCCGGGTGAAGGCCGTTGGCCCTGGCGCCACGGAGATCCACATCACTGCCGAGGGTGGCGCAAAGACTGCCGTCCGGGTGGAGGTGGAGGGCGTACCCACCACGAAGCTGACGCTGAACACCGACAGTCTGCGCATTGAGAAGGGCCAGGTGACGGGCCTGAGCGCGTCCTTCAACGAGGGTGCGGACGATACCCGTCTGGAATGGCGCAGCGAGGACCCGGAGATCGCCCGGGTCAACGCCGCCGGCCGGGTCACGGGCGTCGGCGGCGGCCAGACCCGGATCTACGCCGCCGCGCCCAATGGACTAAAGGCTGCCGCGGATGTGTTCGTCCATGTCTCCGGCAATGCCGTGCGCATGACCCCGGAGGATCTGACCGTGGGCACCGGCGCCTCCCTGACCATCTCTCCCATCTGGTTCCCGAATGATGCCACCGACACCGTGGAACGCTGGATCTCCAGCGACGAAAACCTGCTCAGGGTCGATGAAAACGGCACCATCCGGGCTGTGGGCGTGGGCAATCCGGTGCTGACGGTGGTCAGCGACGAGGGGCTCAGCAACAGCATGGTCATCAAGGTGGAGCCCTCCGCCGCCAGCTTTGATTTGGTGCCCGCCGCCGCCACCATCGAGCGCGGGGACGCGCTGGACGTTCAGACGCGGTTTTTAGATGCCGAGGGCAACGAGTATCCGCCCTCTGAAAAGCACTACATCACCTGGGCTTCCAGCGACCCCAGCGTGGCGACGGTGGACGAGGGGCACGTCAAGGCGCTGAAATCCGGCACGACCAATATTACTGCCACGGTGGATGGGGTCACCGCCACCTGCGCGCTCCAGGTGCAGGTGCTGGTCCACGAGATCACGCTGAACGAGAACGAGATCTACATGCTCAAGAGCGCGACCTCTATGCCCATACAGTTGGTGGCCACGATCTCCCCCAGCGATCCGGACGATCCCACCATCACCTGGACCACTGACAACGACCTGGTGGCCAACGTGGACGAAAACGGCCTGGTCACCATGACCGGCTACTATGGCACCGCCGTCATCACCGCAAGGGCCGTCAGCGGCGCCGAGGCCCATTTCACCGTCAGCATGGTGGTCGCCCTGCCCGAGCTGGATCAGGACACCGGCGAGATCGTCACCCCGGCAGTGATGGGGACGAACGAGGAAGAATAAGCGATAATCTGAATTTGTTTTACCGGGAAATCCACCGTAGGGACGCTGTTCATGGCGTCCCTACGATTCACTTTCAACTGACTATTCACAGACGAGGCAAAATTTATGAAGCAAATCATCGTCATCGGCGGCGGCGCGGCGGGCATGATGGCCGCGCTGTACGCCGCGAAAAACGGCGCGGCAGTCACGCTGTACGAACGCAACGAAAAGCTGGGCAAAAAGGTCTACATCACCGGCAAGGGGCGCTGCAACGTGACCAATGCCGCCGATATGGAAACCGTCATGCGATCCGTGTTCCGCAACCCGCGTTTTCTCTACGCCGCCTTCGCCGCGCTGGACAATCGCGGGGTGATGGCGCTCATGGAAGGACTTGGCGTGCCGCTGAAGGTGGAGCGTGGCGACCGCGTTTTCCCCGTGTCCGACAAGGCCAGCGACATCATTTTCGCCCTGCAAAGGGAGCTTCAACGACTTGGGGTGGACATCCGCTTGAACTGCGGCGTGAAGGAACTTTGCATCACGGAGGGCGTCTGCACAGGCGTCACACTGGACGACGGTCGGCGCGTCGATGCTGACGCGGTGATCGTCTGTACCGGCGGGGTTAGCTATCCCTCCACCGGCTCCACCGGCGATGGCTATCGCTTCGCGGAGGCGGCGGGACATGGCGTAAAAGCTGCCCTGCCCGCGCTTGTGCCTGTAGAAACTGTGGAAAGCTGGCCCGCAAATCTGATGGGGCTGTCGCTGAAAAACGTGGCGCTGTCGGCATATGTGAAGGGCCCGAAGAAGGAAAAGAAGATTTATGACGAACAAGGGGAAATGCTCTTCACCCATTTCGGCATTTCCGGGCCGCTGGTGCTGACGCTGTCCAGCCTGCTGCCGGAAGCGCTGGAGGGCGTGCGGCTGTCCATCGACCTGAAACCCGCACTGGACGAGCAGACGCTGGATGCCCGGCTTCTGCGGGATTTCAAAGCCATGTCTCGCAAGCAGCTCATCACGGTCATGGACGGTCTGGAGCCCCACAGCCTGGCGGAGAAGCTATTGAAGCTGGCGGGCCTCTCTCCCGCCCTGCCGGTGAACTCCGTCACCGCCGAACAGCGCAAGACACTCTTGCAGCTCATCAAGCACGTCCCGCTGACGCCGAAGCGCCTCCGGGGCTTCAATGAGGCCATCATCACTCGTGGCGGCGTGGAGACCAAGGCGGTCAATCCCTCCACCATGGAATCAAAGCTGACCCAAAACCTCTATTTCGCCGGCGAGGTGCTGGACGTGGACGCTCAAACCGGCGGCTTCAACCTGCAAATCGCCTGGTCCACAGGCGCGCTGGCAGGGCTCAGCGCGTCAGGAAAGTAACACATCACCCGACAAACTGGAAGTTAGAGAGTAGGGAAAGTTACCGGCTGCCGCACGGAAACCCCAATGTTTTGAAATTGGAGTACAAGGGTTGGCCGTAACCCCTACTCTCAAAAATATCCTAATTTTTCGATATATTCACCAGTTATCAAAATCGAATGAATCCGACGATGACCTGTTTTCAAGGTCGATGCTGAGCAGATAGGTGATCAGCTCCCGGTTGGTCGGGCGATGGGGGAAGGCTTGCAGGAATGTACCATGTTCCCAGGCGATGTTGATGGCATAGCGTATGGAGCGTTCCACACAGGCTGGCGAAGCATTCTTATTCCTCGCGATGGTGGGATACAGCCCCCTGGACAGGTTGCACAGCAGCTCCGGATGCTCCTTCAACAGATCAAGCGCCTCCCTGAGAAAACAGGTGCCCCGCTGTCTGGCGGGAAAGCCCAGCGCGACCAGTGAGCGGTAGCGCGCCGGCGGATGAAGGGCTGAAACGGCATCGGGAAAGAGGCCCGGGCGGAAATAATGACAGCAATCGAGCAGTGTATCCGGCAGACAACTGTAGTCCAGAGGCTTGTACAGCACATAATCCGCTCCGGATTGTACGGAGCGGGTCACATAGAAATCAGAATAAAAGCGCGTACAGACGATGCAGACCGGACATTTGCTCTGATGGTTTAAGGCTCTGAGCAGCGCAATCCCATCCATCCCCGGCAATTGCAGGTCCAGCAGCAGTATGTCCGCCGATTTGGCCATCAGTCGTTTGAACGCCATGTGACCGTGGCCGCAGCTTCCCATAAAGGTCAGTTCCTGCCGTCCGGCGATGGCCTTGCGCGTTCTTTGAATGTGCTCCTGGTCGGCGTCTGCCATAAAAATTGTGATTTCTTTCATTTGAATATACACCACATGTATTATTTAGTTACTAATTATATGTTAAGTTAAAAAGATTCAATTTTCAAGTAAACCGAGTGACAATATTATAAAGAAATATAGACAATTAGTAGATATATTTATTGAGCAGGGGCGTGAGCGAGGGACCGGGAGCGTCGAAGAGCTGACGGATGGCCCGGGCGAGTATCGGCGCGGTGTTCAGGGCTTCGGCGAGGGTGTTCTTGTTATGGCCTACCTCGATGAGCACGGCAAACACGCCGATATGCTGATTGTAGCGCCCGTCCTTTACCAGCACATCCTTGCACAGTCCGGGCTGTATGCGGTCGATCTGCCGTGTGAGCGCTTTGGCGAAGGCGAGGTTTTCCTGATAATAGGGCTTCTCGTCGAAGCCGTTGCCGTTGCCGATGAGCAGCATGGGCTGAGCGTATGCGGTGCCGTCCTCAGCCTCGAAGCGCAGGGGCATCCCCTGGAGCCAGGCGTCGCGGTGGAGGTCGATATAGAGATTGAAGGAACGATCATAGCTCTTTAACGTTTCAAGTGACCGGGTGTAAGCGGTGGACAGCGCGTCGCCCTCGTGGTCGGTGACGTCGTGGACCACCTCGAAGCCAAGCTTTTCCAGTTCATCCGAAAGTGCCTGCCCCACGCGCACCACGCTGTGCCCATTGTCCAGCGTGCGCCAGGCCTCCACGGCGTCGTAGGGGTCGTCATTGGTCTGCTCATAAGCCTCGTGGGTGTGGGTGTGGTAGATCAGGACAGAGGGTCTGCGTGTCGGGATGGGGGAGGGCGTCGCCGCTGGGAGCGGACTCTCCGACAACACCTCCACCTCGATGCCGCTGGGAGCGGACCCTCCGCCGGAGGCGAAGGCGGACATCGCCTTCGCCTCGTTCATCAGCGTCCCCCTGACCAGGCTCGCCCCGGCGGAGGGTCCGCTCCCAGCGGGCGCGTCCTGAGCCATAAAGTACCGCGCCCCGATCACCGCCAGCACCGCGATCAGCACCGCCGCCGCGATGAACAGCAGTATCCGGGACAGCTTAACCACCTTGAAACGAATCAAGTCCATCACCTCCCAAAGCTGTGATTCGGGTCACACACAAAGTCTATGCGCCGGACTGCCAGACCATGACAGCTGCTTTATGCTGATTTATGACCAGGATATTTCATTTTTTTCTGTTATGACTCCCGATGATAGAAAAAATTGCATTTTATATGTGGTTTTACTTGCAAAAACAAACAATTTGGAGTATACTATATCATATCAGTGATTTTGCCAAATCTTTGATTTGTCAAAATCGGTTTCGCCTTTCAGGCGAAACCGGCAATCCCTTGGATTGCCGCCTTCAGTGTTTACAATGAACGCACGGGAGGACCAACCGAATGGATAACGCACAGGAGCTGATACAGCGGCTGAACCACAGCGGCAAGAAGCTGTCCAAGAGCCATCGGCGCATCGCGGAGTGCATCGTGACCCACTACGACAAGGTGGTGTTCATGACGGCCTCCAAGCTGGGGGAATACGTGGGCGTGTCGGAATCCACCGTGGTGCGCTTCGCGGCGGCGCTGGGCTACAGCGGCTATCCCCACCTGCAAAAGGCGCTCCAGGAGCTGATCCGCCACCGGCTGACGGCCTCCCAGCGCTTCGAGATGACCTCCGACATGGACCACGCCCAGGTGCTGAACAAGGTGCTGAAGGCGGACATCCAGAACATACGCTCCACCCTGGACGAGCTGGACATCAACGCCTTTGAGGACGCCATCGAGAAGATCATCGCCGCCCGGAACATCTACGTCATGGGCCTGCGGGCTTCGGCCCCCATCGCGGAGTTCTTCGCCCACTACCTGCGGTTCATCTTCCCCAATGTCCATGTGGTCACCTCCGGCGTCAGCGACGTGTTCGAACAGCTGGCCCGCATCGGGGAGGGGGACCTGCTCATCGGCATATCCTTCCCGCGCTATACCAGCCGGTCCGTGGAGGCCATGGAGTTCGCTCACAGCCGCAAGGCCGCGCTCATCGCCATCACCGACGGCCCCCTGTCGCCGCTCCACACCACCGCGGACACCTGCCTGATGGCCAAGAGCGACATGTCCTCCTTCGTGGATTCCTTCGCCGCGCCGCTGTCCCTCATCAACGCACTGATCGTCGCCCTGGGCCAGCGCCGCCGCCACGAGGTCACAGAATATTTTCAGGAGATGGAGGACATCTGGAACAAATACGACGTCTACCTCGCCAAATCGGCGGACAACTGATAATCCGAAAGCGTTCGGCACGTCCGGGCGCTTTCTCATTGTGTGCCGGGCATGGCACACATCTAACCGGTGAGAGTCCGGTCGCGGGTATTTACCGCCAAGCGTAGCGAACCGCAAGCCGTTGGTGGCGACGCCA
>CACZXF010000093.1 GCA_902785105.1 uncultured Eubacteriales bacterium
CCTTGAGGGGAAGGTGGCGCGAAGGCAACTTTGCCTTTGGCAAAGTTGGTCTGGCCAAAGGCCAGACTGCCACGGCTCAAATCGAAGATTTGAGGCGCGACACCGAAGCGCCGGATGAGGTGAGCCCCCGTCTCCCCGACAAATTCCAATTTATCATACCGACAGAGCCGTCATTCCATTTTGCTTTACCACATTACAGCGCTATTCTACCACGCTTTCCGGCGGCGTTCAAGGCAGATTGGGTGAAGTTGCGCAGGGACCTTCCTTTTAACATTTCGCCTCGAACACCTCCACGGGGACGGGCTTTGAGAAATAATAGCCCTGGAAGCGGCTGCAATCCATGGCAGTGAGGGTGTTGAGCTGCTGCTGTGTCTCCACGCCCTCGGTGATGACCTCCATGCCCAGCGATTCGGCCAGGCTGATGACGGATTCCAGTATGATGCAGCTCCGGGTGCTTTCGAGAATTTCGCTCAGAAAGCTCATGTCTATCTTCAGCACGTCCGCCTGGATGTCCTTTAACATGCTCAGGGAGGAATAGCCCCGGCCGAAGTCGTCGATCTCCACCAGGAAGCCCCGGTCGCGAAGTCGGGACACCACGGCGTCGCTCTTGTCCGGCTCCACCAGCAGGGCGGTCTCGGTGATCTCCAGGCGGAGCATCCGGGCCTCCACCCCGTATTTGTCCAGCAGACCCACCAGCATGTCGTAGACATCGAGGCTGTAGAAGTCCTTGGCGGACATGTTGACGGAGATCCAGAGCTTCTCCCGCGCCGTGCCCTTCCACAGGCTGAGCTTCCGGACGGCGCACTCCCAGATGTACACATCCAGCCGGTGGATGAGGCCGGCGTTTTCCAGGGTTTCGATGAAGTCTCCGGGCATGACGAAGGAGCCGTCGGGCCTGCGCCAGCGGGTCAACGCCTCGCCGCCGATGACGGTGCCGTCCTCCCTGACGATGGGCTGCAAATACATCTGGAACTGCCCGGTTTTCAGCGCCTCCTCGAAACCGCTGATGACCTGCTGGTCCTTGAGGAGTTTCTGACGGATGTCGTCGTTGAAGTAAGCGATGATTTGAGTCAGGCTGTCCCGTATCGTGCGTAGGGCGGAATTGGCGCGGCCACACATCACCGATACGGGGAGATCGATGTCGTCGATCTCGTAGACGCCGAAGTGGATGCAGAAGATGTAAATGCCGCTGTTGAAGCTCTCGGCCAGCGCCTGACCGACGTTTTGCAGCGCTGCCTCCTGATACAGCCGCTTCGGCAGCAGCAGTCCGAAGTGGTCCCCGCCGAGGCGGCCGCACAGACCGTCAGCGGCCTCGGAGATGTCCCGCAGCGCCTCCGCCGTCCGCGCCAGCACCTCGTTGCCCCGGTTGACGCCAAACAGCGTATTGACCAGGCGGAAATTCATGATGTTGCCGGTGACCATCACCCAGGCTTCCTCACGTCCCTGGTGGATGCGCTCGCGGGCCAGCTCGTAGAAGGCGTCCGCGTTCAACACGCTGGTCAGGCTGTCATGGCTGGCCTGGTAGTGAGCGGCGCGATTGCCGATATTCTCCTCAGCCCGGTCGTTGGCCTCCCGACCGTACTCCTGCTCGATGGTCGCCAGCTCCACCACCGCCTGATAGACGCCGCCGTCCGCCAGGCGCAGGGAGATGGGGTTGGACTGTATGGAATAGACCTTATCATCGAACTGCTCCCGCTTCATTTGATGGCAGCCGGTGCGGCAGGCCATGGCGCTGGAGCAGTTGAGGCACTTCTGCTCCGCGTTCCAGATGCCGTAGCAGCTCTCGTTCAGGCGGATCCTGCCGTCGTCGCCCAGCTCCAGCACGCGGCACTCGTTGGGGTCCACCACGCGGGCGAGGGCGTACTGGTCCGACAGCTCGCCCAGTATGGACTTCATCTCGCCAACGCTGTACTCCCGGGCCTGGAGCCGCGCATGACCCCGGGCCTCGCGCTCGTGCTTCTTGTCCCGCTTGACCTGATACATGCGCTCATCGGCATTGGCAATGAGGTTGCGGAGCCGGTCCGGGGCGTCCAACTGTCCCTCGACATAGCCCACCGAAAACTCCACGGCCTCGTCCCCGATCATGGGCCTGCGGGACTGCATGGCCTCCAGCTTCTCCCGGAATTCCGCCTCGGGCATGTCCCGCACGATGACGAGGAACTCGTCGCCGCCATAGCGGTAGCAATGCTCTTCGCCAAAGGTATCCGCCAGCAGCCTGCCGGTCTCCCGAAGGACGCGGTCGCCCTCCTCATGGCCGTGGGTGTCGTTGATGAGCTTGAAGTCGTTCAGATCGACCATCATCACCATCACGTCGTGGTCCTGATAGGATTCGTAGTCCTGACGCAGGGCCAGGCGGTTGCGTATGCCCGTCAGCGCGTCCGTCAGCGACATGTGCTGGAGCTTAGAGTTTTCAAGATGCAGCGCCTCGGTCAGGTTTTCCACCTTCCGGAAGGCCAGTATCTCCTCCTGCTTCAGCAGACAGACCAGCAGCGTGTCCGCCACCACGCCCACAAGGCTCACGAACACCTTTTGCAGGTTCTGAGGCGTAAAGTGAATGAAGCTGTGGTCCGTCGAGAAGAAGAACAGCGTATAGAATAACATGATGACCGCCGCCACCACGCCCCCGCCAAAGCCGAACAGCGCCGAGCAGGAGACCAGGCCCACGATCAGTATCATGTTGGGGTTCGGGATATTGAATAAATACACCAGCGCGATCAGCGCCGTCATGACGACGACGGAGATGATGATCCGCCTGGAAAGGTCCATCTGCGTCTGCATCAGCGTCGGCCGGTTCCCTCTGTTCATCGTTGAAGCACCTCTGTATCGGTTATACTATCATTTCTGTATTATTACTACACGCTAACATTTCATTAATTTTCCCATACTGTTTATTTTACCATATAATGCCACGTCTGTCCACCAGCCCCACAGAATAAAATTGAAAAAGGCCGCCGCGTCACGGCAGCCGGGGATGCGTGTTGGTTTTATTGGAAAACGGGGAATTGTCGGGGAACAACGCGCTCTCCTGTAGGGGCGGCGTTGCGCCGCCCGCCGGGGAGTATGATGCGTTTCGTTAGGGGCGGGCGCCGAAACGGCGCCCCTACAGGGGATAGTTTGTCAGCACAACAAATTCCAATATGTCAGACCAACGAATTACTCTCCCTACATCTGTATCAGCGGCTTCTGTGAATACCCGTCCTCGTACAGCTCTCCAAACTGGCCGCTGCGGGAGACGACCTCGCCGGAGTTTGTGAGATGGGAGACATCGCCGAAGCCGGTGCAGCGGAACCAGACCTCGCCCTTGACCCGCTCCTCGGTGATCAGCGTGGTGACGGAGGTGGGCGGAGCGATGAAGCCATGGAGCAGTATCATCGGGGAAATGCCCAGCAGGTGGGAGAGCATCATGCAGGAAATGCCGAAGTGGCAGAACAGGACGATGGTGTCCCGGCGATTCTGTTCCGTGCGGTAGATCATACCGTCGCGACGGCAGCCGTAGGACAGGAGCAGCGCGTCCAGCCCTTCGGCGGTCTCCCGGTACACCTCTGCGGAATTTCCGGTTTGGATGAGGGGATTATCCAGCCAGCGGTCGTTGTCCAGCAGCTCCGGGCAGCGGGTCCAATACTGGGGCATGAGGTCCCAGATGATGCCGGATTCGCCGGTCTTGGGGTTCAGCATCGTCCCCCGGAACTCCTGGAGCCAGGGCAGCACGACGGCCTCCCGGTGGAGCCGGTCGAGGGTGGCCCGAGCGGTATCCCGGGCGCGGCCCAGAGGCGAGACGTAGTAAGCGTCCGCGGGTGACCGGCACAGCCGGTCCGCCAGCAGGTCGGCCTCATGCCAGCCCCTGGGCGTCAGGGAATCCTTTTTGTAATCGGGCTCACCGTGGCGAATGAGCAGTAATTTCATAGCGTCTCTCCCCCGTCTTTTGGTTTCTGGGCGACGACAAACCACGTCGTGCCGTGGGCGTCCTGATCGGTCAGCAGGCGATCCTCACACTGGATGAGCTCGAAGCCCGCCTCGCGGAGCATGGACAGTATTTCCTGAATGTCATATAACTTTTCCCGGATGACCTCTGTAAAACGCAATGCTTCTCCCTCAAAGCCCTCAATCTGAAGTGTAGTCATGTCGTTTTCATACCGATTCGCGGTGAAGCGCGCACGCAGGCGGTCCGAAAATTCCGCCTCAAAGGGTTCCGATTGGGGCACCTCTTCATCCCTGAGCAGGTCAAATATGAATAGCCCGCCGGGATTGAGTGCTTCCCTAACATTCGCGAACACCTTCCGAATATTGGCTGGTTCGGTCACATGGTTCAGTGCGTCGCCGGTGCAGGTGACGAGGTCGAACCGCCGATCTATTTCAAAAGCGGTCATGTCGCCCACACGATACTCCAGGCCGGGAGCACGGTTCCGCGCAATGTCGATCATGTTCTCCGACAGGTCGATGCCCAGGGTCTCTATCCCCCGCTCATGCAGTGTTTCACACAGCACGCCCGTGCCGCAGCCCAGGTCCAGAGCGGTCTCCACGGAAACGCCGCGCCGGTCAAGCCATTTCAGCAACGTCTCCCCAAAGATGTGCGGATATTCATTCCAGCCGAATTCATTATAGACACGGCAGAATAGACTGTCGTACATGGCAGTTCCTCACAATTTCCAATGTTTTCTATATTTTACCACAAAATGCCTCCACCGGCAACCGGGACAATAAAAATCCCGGCGGGTATCAATGAATCCCGTCGGGAAAATTTTAATTGTAGGTTGTCGGGGAGAGCCGGTTCCCAAAAGCCTTCCCCTCTGGGGAAGGTGGCGCGAAGCGCCGGATGAGGTCCTCGTCGTCAAAAGTTCTCAATTTGCAGAGCTATTAGGGGTTACGGAGGACCTCATCCGACCTCGCTTCGCTCGGCCACCTTCCCAACGGGGGAAGGCTTTTGGGAGACGTGACTCCCCGATAAATCCCTGTTTATCGTTCGTACCCCTGCTCCATCAGATGTCCACGCCGCCGTCCACGCGGATGAGCTGGCCATCGATGAAGGAGGAATCCTGGGTTGCCAGGAACAGCGCCACGGTGGCGATCTCGCTGCCATCAGCGATGCGCTTGAGGGGACTTCTGTCGATCATGAAGCCGCAGGCCGCCTCGCCGCCAGCGGAATCCAGCATGGCCGTGCGGATCGCGCCGGGCTGGATGCCGTTGACGTGGATCTCCGGGCCCAGCTCGTTGGCCATGGCCTTGGTCAGTCCGTTCATGGCGTGCTTGCTGGTGCAGTAGGCCACCGGGCCCCAGTGGGCAGCGCAGCCCGCCACGGAGGACGTGTTGATGATGTGGCCCTCGCCCTTGGCCTTCATGACCGGGGCCACCAGCTTTGTCAGCACAAAGGCAGAGGTGACGTTGACGTTCATGACCTCCTGGAACTCCTCCAATGACAGGTCGAGGATCGGCGTCACGCTGAGCTTGCCGGCGTTGTTGAAGAGTATGTCCACGGTACCGTAGGCCTTCATGGTCGCGTCGAAGATCTTCTGGGGCGCGGTCAGGTCGCTGGTGTCCGCGATGACGTAGATGGCCTCGCCGCCGTCCGCTTTGATCTTGTCCACGACCGCCTTTGCGCGCGCTTCGTTGCGGCCCGTCACGACCACCTTCGCGCCTTCCTTCGCGAAGAGATACGCGGTGTCCCTGCCCATGCCGGACGTGGAGCCCGTGATGATCGCAACCTTTCCATCAAGCTTTCCCATAGAAATACCCCCTTTTGGTTATTGTAATCATTATACTAAATTAACCTTATTTTGTCAATAAGCTGATTTATTCTTATTATCTCCGCAGATGGGCGCTTTATGCGCTTTGATCCGCATTTGACATGCTTTAAGCATCAGTATATAATGGAAAGTGATGTCAGGAGGACTTTTCAATATGGAAAAGGAAATCGAGCAAAAGGTGCGCGAACACGCGGCGGAGCTTGAGGCCACGGGGCGGCTTGGCCAGCTTCGCGGCTTCAAGCAGCACGGGCGGACGACGGTCTACGACCATGTACTGGCGGTGGCCTGTCTGGCGCTGAGGCTTTCGCGGCGGCTGCGCCTGAGGGTGGACGAGAACTCGCTGATCCGCGGCGCGCTGCTGCACGACTATTTCCTCTATGACTGGCACGTCCGGAACCCGGAGCGGCCGCTGCACGGCTTTTATCATCCCAAAGCCGCGCTGAAAAACGCCCTGGCGGACTTCCATCTGAACCACAGAGAGCGCAACATCATCCGCCGCCACATGTTTCCCCTGACCCCGGTGCCGCCCACCACGCGGGAAGGGCTGCTGGTCTGCCTGGCGGACAAGCTGTGCGCGTTGAGGGAGACTTTTCGGCGGGAGTAAATTGGAACTTGTCAGGGAGTCAAACCAGCCCTGTAGGGGCGTCGTTTCGACGCCCGCCCCCCTGCGAGACGGCATGTTCTATCGGGCGGGCGGCGCAACGCCGCCCCTACAGGAGAGGCGGAAAATTTCCCCACAAATCCCTGTTTATCCTTTCCATCAAATATTCCCTCCATATCACAAAAAAACCCTTAAATTGCCATTCGTAGTTTAAACTATATGCCTATGGAACTGGTAAAATAACAAGTGTGACGGTTCTGTGACGGACGGGGTGGTATACTGATTTCGTCAACAGGACAGAAGGTCCATTGAACCAGGCATACAGACGGCCATCAAAAGGAGGAAACTGAGATGGATAATATGGAGAACCTCGAGTTTTTGGAGCTCAACGACGAAGAACTGAATGAGGTCAGCGGCGGCAAAAAGCGCGTCATGGCCACTGAGAACGCCTACGTCCGCACCGGCCCCGGCAAGGAGTATGCCGCCATCGGCAAGGCGAAGGAAGGCAAGACCGCCATTTACACCGGCGAGACCAAGGTGGACAACAAGGGCCGCGCCTGGTACAAGGTGAAGGTCGGCGGCCAGACCGGCTGGATCTGCGCCAAGTACAGCAAGGTCGTCTAAGGAACTGTGCATAAATTATTCATACATTCTGCTTGTCTGAATCCGCCATCGCTGCGTTGTCGTCGGTCAACGTGCCCCGGCACGCCTCCCTCCTCCCTGCGCATTCTGTACGAATTATTTATGCACAGGTCCTAATCGACCATTCAAACAATAAATCAGGAGGAAAAGACAATGTTGATGAATGAAAATATCGAGAATCTGGAGACCATGGAACTGAACGACGACGATCTGGAAGAGGTTTCCGGCGGCAAGGGCAAGATCAAGGCGACCGGCAACGTCAACGTCCGCAGGGGTCCCGGCAAGGAGTACGCCTCCATCGGCAACCTGGACAAGGGTGACATCGTGACCTATCTGGGCGCCTCCAAGAAGGACTATCGCGGCGTGACCTGGTACAAGGTCCGCGTCGGCGGCCATGAGGGCTGGGTGTCCTCCAAGTATTCCAAGAAGGCCTGATGACCCACTGAACCGCGCCTCTCGCGCCAATCCAACCGCCCCCTTTCGGCAGGCCGCCGAAAAAGGGCGGTTTTTGGAGTTGAAAAAAAATTGAGGCTGCCGCACAGGACGCTTAATATTTTTTCATTTTCAATTCTTATATAATTTGTGAATCAGAAGGACGGATGATATCATGGAGAACCAACTGTTTCGCAAGGACAGCATGGATCGCATCAACTCGCCCGAGCAATTGCAGGACTACATAAGGGTCACCAGTCCGGGCATATGGATGGTGCTGGCCGCCGTCATTGTGCTGCTGGCCGGGTTCATCGTAGTGTGCGCCATGGAAAAGATCGAGACGCGGATGCCTGTGACCGGCGAGATGTCCGGCGGCACCCTCCGCATTGAGCTGCTCAAATCCGAGGGGGAAAAGGTCAGGGAGGACATGCCCGTTCGCGTGGCCGATAAGGATACCAAAATCGACTACATTTATTCCGGCGACACCAAGCACGTCACCTGCACCGCCACCGTCGACCTGCCCGATGGCACCTACGACGCGGAGATCGTCACCGAATCCATCGCGCCGATCAGCTTTTTGTTGAATGACTGACGCTTTTTGGGGGCTTGGATATACAGGGAATGTCCTGGCCCCGAATCTGCGGACAACGGAAAAGTGTGGTATAATAGGACCAACACAGAAGGAGGCCGCAGAGATGGGACGCAAGAGTGAGTTCAGCCG
>CACZXF010000094.1 GCA_902785105.1 uncultured Eubacteriales bacterium
ATCCATCATCTCGTCGCGCTCCTGTTCCAGGCGCTTCTGTTCGATGTGATACTGATTTTCATGCTGATGCACGATGGCCTCCGCTCCGGCCTTCAGACGACTCTCCACACGGTTCTGATCCGATTTACGGAACGTGCTGCCATACCGGTCGCGCACATCGTCCAGTACAGGCTTTATGATCTGCTCCGTCACCTCGTCCGTGATTGTCTCGCGCAGGCGTTCGCGGGCAGCGGAAGGCGTAGGTTCAGCGGGCGGCGGGACGATATCCTCCAATCGTCCCGGCTGAACGTCATAGACCTTCTCGCCGAAGATCTCCGGCTCCAGCCCGATGACGTGCTCGTCCGTCACACGCACCTCGCCGTCGTCGTCGATGGCGAATTCCTCCGCTGTGTCCGGGGTGACCTCTGCCTTCTTCTTCGGCTCCTCCACCGGCGTAAAGGACGTGATGATGTCGATGAGCTCCTGCGGCGCATGGAAGATGACGCCAAGCGCATCGGTGAACAGGTAGTTGTTCATGAACCCGCTCTTCACGACCTCCCGGGACTTGATGCGCCTCGGGATGCTCAGCACCTTCTCCGCGTCCAGCTCTACCATCTCGCCGCCCTCGTCCTCGCCGATGACGGGGAAGAAGTTGAGCAGCGTCCGAATGTTCTCCCGGCGAGTATCGATGTCGCCGCGTCCGTCGGCGGTATTGGGCGACAGGTCATTGGCGAACTTTTCAAAGATGATGAGCGTTCGGGCAGGGTCGAAGTCGAACACGTAGGCGTTTTCCTTCTGGAGATAGGTGTTGTCCCGTTTGAAAAGGCAGGGGTTCTGAGCCCGGAAGGCCGCCTGCATGTACAGCGCCGGGGACTTGATGGAGGACAACATCAGCACCGCCGTCCACTCCGGGATGGTCACGCCGGTGGTCAGCTGGCCCACAGACAGCGTGATGGTGTATTCATGCGCCCTGATGGCATCGTTCACGCGCTTGAACGCGCTCTCGTTCACCGCCTGGTCGTCGCCGTCCATGCGCCCGTCGCCTGCAGCCAGTATGATCTCATAGTCCTTGAATATGGGATGCGCCTGTAGTTTCTTCATCAGAGCCTTCGCGCTGTCCACTCGGTTCAGCAGCCAGAAGGTGTGGCGAAGCTCGTCCCTCAGCTCCGGCGTGGAAAACGGGAACTTGGTCTGCGTCGTCAGCGCGTCCAGGAACCTGTCTACAGCAGGCTCATGCGCAAAACGCCCCTGGCCGTTGGTGGCGAAGAACTCGTTCAGGTCGAAGGCGTATTCCCGCTGTTCACCCTCGATCTCCACGCCCTGCTTCAGCTCGTCCCGGATGATCTCACTCATCTGATACGTGAACATGTTCAACCGTGGCAGCGTGGCATAGGGATTGGAGCCCTCACCGTCCCAGTCGCGCTTGGCGGCCTGCTCGTCGGCGTAGGTCCAGTTGTAGATGGCGTCTCCGGGGAACTTATCGTTGGCCAGCGCCTTGAACGGCGTGCCGGACAGATGCAGCGTGAAATTGCGGCGAATGCGGTCAAAGGCCGCGTCCGTGCGGTAGGTATCAATGCCCTCGTGGGCCTCGTCGATCACCAGCACATCCCAGGTGGTCGTGGCGACATGCTCCAGCTTGCGGAACTCGCCGCCGAAGTGAATGGAGCCCTTCAGATCCTGCAAAGAGACGAACTCAATCAGCCCCATGGGACGGGCATCGCGGTTCTCCCGGCGGGAGCGGGCATCGCGCTCGTAATCATCATAGGACATCACCAGCGGCCTGTCCTGAATGCCCTCCACCGAACTGACAAAGAAATACCCGTGCTCACGCCCGATGAACTTCTCATAGTCCGCATACCAGCTGTTGGCGATGGCGGGACGGTTGGTGACGATGAGCACCTTCTGGGCCTTCATCCGAAGCACCAGATCGTAGACGGAAAGGGTCTTGCCGAAGCGCGGCTTGGCGTTCCAGAGGAATTCTCCGCGCGGATGGGCGGCGGCATAGTCATAGGTCTGTGCCACGGCGTCCTGCTGCTCGGCGCGCAGGGCGTAGGGCGTCGTGTCGTATTCGCCGTCCTCGACGATGCCTCGGTTGGCTTTGTACTCATAGAAGCGCTGGCGGGACTCCGGCACCGGGATTTTGACGTATTCCGTGCGTTCAATCCTTTCATAGCCCAGCTTGTAAAGGTAGGCGCGGAAGTCATTGTCGGTGAAGGTCTCTCCGCTGCCGTCGTCAAAAATGGCGCTGCCCTTCCACTCGATCTTCTGGATGACGTCCACCGTGTGCCCCTGCTGATGGACGCGATCCTCCACGGTCTGCCGATCTGTGTAGCCGATCTTCAGGTGGCCGTCGTGCCGAGCGATCTCCGGGGTGGAGTAGGCGTATACCATGGGGATGATCCGATGCGTCGTGCTGATAGAAATGCCTGGCATATCAGGTCATCTCCTTTACGTGGGATTCGATGAAGGCGATTTCATCCTCGGTCAGGCCGTATTTGCGATAGAGCTGCTGGTCGATGGCGGGGATGGGCTGCGACCAGTCGATGTCGGAGGCCGAGGTGAAGTCTTGGAGAGGGACATATTTCCATTTTGGTCCGGGACAATCTTGCGTGATTTTGAGAACTCCGAGCATCGCCCTTGCAAACTTTGTATGTATGTACTTGTCTATATTTTGTACAGGCTCTGCTGTTTCGTATGAACCAATACCTATGAAAGTTTGAGTATAGCCAACACCCGGTGCAGCAATCTCGGAAGATGACAATTGTTCTCCAAACTCACCTGACCCATTTGCCTTTGCAATCAATAATGTATATTGATCAAGCGTTCCTGAAGAGTCAATGATATAATCCCTACGTACATAGCGAGTAACACGCTTTCCATTCAATAAACCTACCATGGCTATATAATCGTGGCCATCATCGGGCTTTTCATCGAAAAAAATCTCTGTGAGGGTAGTGAAAGCGCTACTACGTAACCGTCCCACTGTATTCGGATGCTCTTCCAACATCAAAGGCGAAACCTTATAACTTAATGGAGAAGAAATTATACTTTCCAGATATGTATTGACACACACCTTGACCTTTTTCAATATACTGTTCAGCTCCGGGAACTTTGTGAAAGTACCAATAGCACCGTATTCTACTGCAGGATTTCGTATGGAGATAATAACGCCACCCTTGATATCTGTGTTCGCAAAAACCTTATCACTTACAGGTTCGTACCATCCCACCTTAAAATGAGGGTCATTCAACATTTGCTCATTCCAGGCCTTAGGAGTGTAACCAGCATTAAACAGGAATCTGGCAGGCGTAATAAGCTCCACAACATTACCAACAGTATAGGCAGCATCCATAAACAAGTTATATATCGGAGGTTTCCGTGTGCTATCACTCTCAGTTTCCTCCTGATACGGCGGATTTCCGATCACAAAATCGAACTTCATATTCCTTACATCCCTTCCACGATGTGTCTTCAGTGAATCGAATGTCACGGTGTGCGCCTGTCGCCAGTTGCAGATCCGGCAGGGCGGAGCGGTTTCCTGTTCCTGTGGTCGTTCAGAGGATGTTGCGCCGTCGATGGTGGCGAACCAACCCAATTCCTCCATAGTAATGGGGCGGGCCTCCGGCGCTTGCAGCTTGCCCTTGGGCACGGTGCCCGTCAGGCCGTCCATCTGCCAGAAGTTCCAGCTGATGACGTTTGCCACGGTCGCAAGCTCCTTCTCCGTCGGCCCTCTGTGCCACATCCTTTGCAGGTATTCCACAAAGGTCATGAGCACGTTGATCCGGGCAATCAGCAGGTTGTCCCCCTGATATTCATACCCGTACACGCTCTCTATGGCTCTGATGGCCCACTTTACCCATTCCGCTTCACTGTCCGTGTTCTCGCCCACGATGCGCAGCTTCCGGTCCAGCAAGCCGATCCGCCGCTCGATGGGGATGGCTCCGCCGGTAGCTGCATCGTACCGGGAGACGATGAACGGCGCTTCCCCGGAGGTGATCTCAAGCCTTCTGGAATCGACATACTGCCGCCAACTGGAATGTCTGTGCTTCGGAAAGGCGATCTTTCCCTCCACCGTCACCCACGACTGCCCATTCTGCGTGTTAAAGACGTTTCCCCGCTCAAACCATGTCTCGTCCAGATAGTCGTTCATCCGGCAGCACAGCCAGGCAGGCGTCTGGACCTCGCCGTGCTTTCGCGTCCGCTGCTGCTGCTCCTCCTGAGCTTTCAGAATCCGCGGCTGAATGCTGTCCTTACCCATTCTTTGCAGGGCAATCGCAGTGATCTGCCCGCTGTCCTGATAGTATTCACCTAAAGCTGCGTAGCTTCCCGTGGCCCAGATGATGTTTCGCTTCATGGTCCTGTCCTTTAGCAGGACCGGCAAAACGGGCCGGATGGATGGATCGTCAAGTCGAATAAGCGTCCCCAATATCGTCCCTCCATATGAAGGTTAGGTACGCCGTCAAAAAGGTAGACAATTTTGAGTGCGGATGGTATAATAAACGAGTGGCGATTTGTTTGTAAAGAATTGGTCAGATGGGCGATTTCTGAAAAGAATAATTGGTCTGTTTGGCTGTCTTTAGTTTGATTCTATAATAATAACGACGCGAAAAGTATTATACATACTTATCAACCACGCCGTCATTATATCCTACCTTTATAACGCAAGAAAACCGACTGTTACTGTGCGTCCTCGCGCACCCACTTCATAAAGGTGTTCCGGGCAACGCCCAGGCACTGCGCCGCATCCGTTGCGGATAGTCTGCCGTCCTTCCACTGAGCCACAAGGTCTTGGTATTCCTCGCTGCGTTCCTTCTTTGGTCTCCCGAAGCGTTGGCCCCGGGCCTTCGCCGCCGCGATGCCCTCCGCCTGACGCTGCCGGATGAGATTGCGCTCCGTCTCGGCCACATAACTGAGAAGCTGCAGCACAATGTCGGCAATCAGTGTCCCTGTCAGATCCTTGCCTTGACGTGTATCCAGCAGCGGCATGTCGATAACAACTATGGCCGCCTGCTTCTCCTTTGTGATGACCCGCCACTGTTCAAGGATGTCCTCATAATTGCGCCCCAGCCGGTCTATGCTCTTAACGACCAGCACATCGTTGGGGCGGAGACGCTGAATCAGTTCCTGGTACTTGGCTCTGTTGAAATCCTTCCCGGACTGCTTGTCCATGTACACACAATCGGCTGGCACCCCAAACTCCTTCATAGCCACGAGCTGTCGAGCCTCATTCTGGTCCCGTGTGGACACACGCACATACCCGTATGTGATTCCATTGTTCTTTTTCATCATGTTCGCCCCCTGTAGATGTTTTTCTTTCATTCTACAGAAAGCGCCCATCGTATATAAAGTTATCAAGGTGCGTGAAGGGCCATGCCCGTCACGCCATCATACCGTTACTTCCCCAAGCCCAGCAATACCAGAACAACACAAGAAATCAGAGGATAAACTGGGCACAAAGACAAAAAAGTCCCCCTGTCAAACTTCCGCACGGTGCGGCAGAGTGACAGGGGGGAATGGTGTGTATTGCAGGTAGAGTCGATTATCGCTTCCGGTCTACCATTGCAAAAGTGTTTCAAAGATCATCTATTCGGACTGCAACGCATCATAGCCTTCTTCACCAGTGCGAACGCGAACGACGTTTTCAACATCGGTGATGAAGATCTTGCCGTCGCCGATGTGTCCGGTGTGCAGCACGCGCTTGGCGGTTTCGATGACCATGCGAACCGGCACCTTGCTGACCACGATGTCCACCTGTACCTTGGGCAGCAGCGTGACCTCCACCGGCGTGCCGCGGTAGTATTCCGGCTTGCCCTTCTGCGTGCCGTAGCCCATGACGTTGGTGACGGTCATACCGGTGATGCCGATCTTGTTCATGCTCTTCTTGAGGGGCTCCAGGCTGGCAGGACGGCATATGATGCGCACATTGGTGTAGACCGGCGCATCGGGAGCCTTCTCCTTTGCCACACGCACGGGTGCTTCATAATCCCCCGCGGGAATGGTGACGGCCTCGGTATCCTCCACAGCGCTGTCTGTCATGATGGTAAAGCCGGAATAGGCGGTGTGCAGGCCGTGCTCCGAGCGGTCCAGGCCCATGGTCTCGTCCTCGGCACTGGCCCGTAAGCCGATAGTGGCCTTGATGATGGAGAACACGATGGTGATGACTACCGCCGTCCAGGCGATCACCGAGCCGACGCCCAGCAGCTGCACGCCCAGGAATTTGAATCCGCCGCCGTAGAACACGCCCTTCATCGTGGAGACGCCCGTGGCAAACAGGCCGGTCAGGACCGTGCCCAGCGCGCCGCACACGCCGTGAACGGAGATCGCGCCGACGGGGTCGTCGATCTTCACGACCTTGTCGAAGAACTCCACCGACAGCACCACCGCGATACCACAGCACAGGCCGATGATCGCCGCGCCGAAGGGGTTGACCGCGTCGCAGCCCGCCGTAATGCCCACGAGACCCGCCAGCGAGGCATTGAAGGTCATAGATACGTCCGGTTTACCGTAGCGCAGCCAGGTGAAGATCATGGTCGTCAACGTGGCCACGGCTGCAGCCAGGTTGGTGTTGAAGAACACCAGGCCGGCGGAGACGATCAGTTCGTCACTGTCCATGCCCACGGTGCTCGCGCCGTTGAAGCCGAACCAGCAGAACCAGAGGATGAACACGCCCAGCGCCGCGATGGACAGGTTATGGCCGAGGATAGCGCGGGGTTTGCCGTCCGCGCCGTACTTGCCGATGCGGGGCCCCAGCATCTTCGCGCCGATCAGAGCGCACACGCCGCCAACCATGTGGACGCAGGTGGAACCGGCGAAGTCGTGAAACCCCAGGTCACTGAGCCAGCCGCCGCCCCAGATCCAGTGCCCGGACACGGGATAGATGAACAGCGATATGGCTGCCGAGTAGACGCAATAGGCGGAGAACTTCGTGCGCTCAGCCATCGCGCCGGAGACGATGGTGGCGCTGGTGGCGCAGAACACCGTCTGGAAGATGGCGTAGGCCCACAGCGGCACACCTGCGGGCAGGATGTGGCTG
>CACZXF010000095.1 GCA_902785105.1 uncultured Eubacteriales bacterium
GACTGTTTTCAGTGAGATGGGGCCGGCAGGCCCTTGTCAAGTGCCCGTGAGGGCGGATGAGGTGGCCTCGAACAAACACCCCGGCAAATCCCCGTTTATCTAAACCAGCCCCGCCCGCTTCAATTCCCGATTCAGCGCCTCGGCCTTGCCCTCCTCCAGCGGCCAGAGGGGCAGGCGCAGGGTTTCCTCGATCAGGCCCATGCGGGCCAGAGCGGCCTTGACGGGGATAGGGCTGACCTCGCTGAACAGGGCGCGGATCAGGGGCAGGGCCTTCAGTTGAAGCTCCAGTGCCCTTTTCGTGTCGCCCTGGAGCCAGGCCATGGACAGCTCGTGCATCTGTCTTGGGATGACGTTGGCGGCCACGGAGATGACGCCCCGGGCGCCCAGCGCCATGGCAGGAACCACCTGGTCGTCGTTGCCGCAGTAGACGGCCACGCCCTCCCCGCAGGCTGCGGCCAAGTCGGTCAATTGTCGGATGCTGCCCGACGCCTCCTTGACGCCGCACAGGTTCGGGTGGCGGGCCAGCGCCGCCACGGTCTGGGGCAGCAGGTTCACGCCGGTTCGACCGGGCACGTTGTACATGATGATGGGCAGCTCCACCCGCTCTGCGATGGCGGCATAGTGCCGGGCGAGGCCCTCCTGACTTGCGCGGTTGTAGTAGGGCGTCACCACCAGCAGGCCGTCCGCGCCCAATGTCTGCGCCTCCACCGACTGGCGGATGGCGGTTTTGGTGTCGTTGGAGCCCGTGCCCACGATCACCGGCACCCTTCGGCTCACCCGGGTCACGGCACATTCGATGATGGCCGGGCGCTCGGCATCCGTCACCGTCGAGGGCTCCCCCGTGGTGCCCAGGATCACCAGCGCGTCCACGCCCTCCTCGATCTGCCAGTCGATCAGACTCTCCAGCGCGTCGAAATCAATTCTATTTCCCTGAAAAGGCGTCACCAGCGCGGTGCCGCAGCCATAGAACATCGCGTTTCGCATTCTATCCCCTCCCCCGTTTCGTCCCTTCATGGTATGCGGAGACAGTCTTAAAACAGACTTTATTCGCAATATTTTCGCCAAACACTTTATTTTGGCAGAAAGATGTGATATAATACCAGTGTTTCCATACCAATGTCGAAAGGAATGAGTATCATGGGAAAGATGCTAACTGAATTCAAAGAGTTTGCCCTGAAGGGCAACGTGGTGGACATGGCCATCGGTGTCATCATCGGCGGCGCGTTCGGCAATATCGTCACGAGTATTGTCAACGACATCTTCACCCCCCTGATCGCCTGCCTGTTCGGCGACGTTGACTTCACCCACATCGCCATCCATCTGAAGGGCGAGGGCGAGAACGCCATCAACCTGAACATCGGCAACTTCCTGCAGATCGTCTTCAACTTTCTGATCGTCGCCATCTGCCTGTTCTCCGTGGTGAAGGCCATGAACAAGCTGAAGAAGCCCGCCCCCGTGGAGGAGCCCAAGGCCCCGCGCCTCTGCCCCTACTGCAAGAGCGAAATCGCTGACGACGCCACCCGCTGCCCCCATTGCACCAGCCAGCTGTAATCGCGTCAAGGCTTTATACGATGACTGCCGACAGACCCGTTTTGGGAATGTCGGCAGTTGTTTTAATAATGGAGGGCACGATAAATTGAAGTTTATCGGGGAGACGGGGGCACCTCATCCGCCCCTTCGGTGCCGCGCCTCAAATCTTCGATTTGAGCCGTGGCAGTCTGGCCTTTGGCCAGACCAACTTTGCCAAAGGCAAAGTTGCCCTTGAGGGGAAGGTGCCCGTGAGGGCGGATGAGGTGGCATCGAACGACGCCCCGACAAATCCCCGTTTATCAAGCTCCAAACCTCAACTAAAAAAGCTCCGGCATATGCCGAAGCTCATTTATTTACGGGGTATTTTCCAAGGCGATTTCACGGAGTATGGCGTTGAGGAGCGCCGTGGTGGTCGGGACGCCGCCCTTTTTGCCACGGACGACGATGGAGGCCAGGTCAGAATCCATGAGCCGCTCCTTGAGCTGCACCACGCTGGCAAAGCCAGTAGGCGCGGCCAGCACGCACACATCGCTCATGGGCTCCCGCTGTCGCCGCTGGAGCACACGGTTGATGGCCGCCGGGGCGCTGCCCACCACCATCAGCTTGATGCCCGGCACGGCCAGACCGTAGTCCACCGCGACCTCCGCCCGGGTGACGTGCCGCTGCTCTGCCAGGGTGACCACCTGCGGGTCGTCGATGAAGCAGAGCACCTTCGCCCCGTTTGAGCCGAGGAGAGAGGTATCGACGTCGTTGGCCACCAGTATGGTGTCGGTAATGATGGAGCCGCCCATTTCCAGCAGCCGCTTGATGTGTGTCAGCGCCGTCGGGCCAAAATAGATGCTCTGCGCCAGCGCTCGATCGTTTGTGGTTTCTTCCAGGTTTTTTACAATATTGTTTATTCCGGGGTTCATATAAGGCATACCCGCGCGATGTCTACCGTTTTCACCCGCATCTTTCCTGTACAATGACGCCACTCCATTTCATACACTGCATTTTTTAATGGGCATATTACCAGACATAATCACAGTCTACAAATAATATACAACCTTTTGCTCATTCAGTCAAGAAGTTAGATAAAGACTTTACGTTAACAATTCTGTCATGTTCGTTTTTTCAACAATGCAGTGTGACAATCGAAATTATTTATATCAGAGCAACGAAAAAAAGAAGGTTTTGTTATTCACAAAAGCCTTCTTTGTAAAGAATGGATTACAGGTGGACCACCGTGCCGATGGGCTCGCCCTTGGCGACGCGGAGGATGTTGTCCAGGTCGTCCATGTTGAAGATGCGGATGCAGGGGATCTTCTGGTCGAGACAGAGCTGGAAGGCGGAGGTATCCATGACCTTCAGGCCCTTTTCGATGGTCTCGCGATAGGTGATGTCGCGGATGAGCTTGGCCTCGGGGTCCTTGCGGGGGTCGGCGGTGTAGACGCCGTCCACGGTGGTGCCCTTGAACACGGCGTCGGCCTTCAGCTCCGCCGCGCGGAGGGCCGCGCCGGTGTCCGTGGTAAAGAAGGGGTTGCCGGTGCCGCCGGAAAGCAGCACGATGTCGCCCCGCTCCATGGCCGCGATGGCGCGGTCAGCGCGGTAGAGATCGGCGAAGCGGGTCATCTCCTGGGCGGTGAATACCGTCGCCCCGTGGCCCAGGCGGATGATGGCGTCCTGCACCGCCAGCGCGTTGATGATGGTGGCCAGCATGCCCATCTGATCGGCCAGCACGGGGTTCATCTCCGCGGTGAAGCGGCCGCGCCAGATGTTGCCGCCGCCCATCACCACACCCACCTGCACGCCCAGGTCGTGAAGGGCCACGATGGCCTTTGCCGCCCGGTCCACCCGCGCCGCGTCAAAGGATTGGGAGGCGTTGCTTTCGGAAACCTTCTCCGGAGCCAGCGTCTCGCCGGAGAGCTTCAATATGATGCGCTTGTACATGCGATCGTCCTTTCGTTTATGACGTATATTCCCCTAAACCCACCCTCGTTTGCAGTCAATGTCCGGTGATAAAGATGCACTGTGCGGTTTGCGATCGTGCGCGATCGGGGCCTGCGCGATGTGAGCCCGCCCTGTGGGCTGACTGATGCAACTTCAGGCAGTTGCCGCCTGACATTCGCCCTGCAAGACTAACAGCCATGAATTACAGTTTCAAATCTATGGACCAGTTGGCCGCCTGGATCCTGTTGTCCAGCACCCGATACTCTTTGGAGAGGCGATCGACGGTGCTGCGCAGCGCCGGGACATTCACGGTAGGCAGGAACCGAATTTCCGATCCCCTCGCGCGATAATTCACCTCAGCGGCGCTGCCGGCCAGATTGCGGTAAGCGGAGATCTTCAGCCGCAGACAGTCCTTCCGGGCGATCAGCGCCGTGATGGTCTCGCCTTCGATCAAGGTCTCCGCGTTGGTGCGATTGATGACGGCGATCAGGGTTTCCAGTCGCTGGATGCACATGTCCAGCTCATTCAGCAGGGCTTCCGGGTCCTCCTGGGGCTTTTCACCCTCCTGCACGATGCAGGCCGCATTCAACCGCCCCCGAAGTTGTTCGATGCGGGTATTGAGATCCGCGCGCTCCTGAAGCGCCTCAGCCAGCTTCATGGTCCTTCCTCCCTTGGGCAATACCGCACAATACGGCGGCACATCAGGCGGCGGCTTTTCCGCCAGTCATCTGATGCAAATTTCTTGATTTACCACCAGTAAACCTGCGAAATTTGCATCAGCGCCTGACGAAAAATCCACTCGCCTGCTGACCGCCTTAATCATGCGGTATTGCCCTTGAAAAAAGAGAACGCGCTGAACACGTTCCCTTTTTATATTTTGAATTACTTCTTGGCGATCTGCTCGGCAACCTCGGCGGCCAGGTCGGAGACCTTCTTCTCGAGGCCATCGCCCATCTTGTAGCGGGTGAAGGCGGCAATCTTCATGCCGGGGACCTTCTTCTCGATCATCTTGCCGACGGGGGTCTCGCCGTCCTTGACGAAGATCTGCTCCACCAGGCAAACCTCCTGATAGAACTTGTTGATGCGGCCCTGGACCATCTTCTCGATGATCTTCTCGGGCTTGCCCTCGTTGCGGGCCTGCGCGGCGAGGATCTCGGTCTCGTGGTTCAGGTGCTCGGGATTGACCTGGTCGCGGGTGACGTACTCGGGAGCCACGGGGGAAGCGGCGGCGATCTGGAGGGCCACGTCGTGCAGCACTTCCTTCACGGTGTCGTTGACCTCGGGAACCTCGGCCTTCACCAGCACGCCGACCTTGCCGCCCATGTGGATGTAGCTGTCCACATAGCCATTGTCGCCGCACTCATAGCGGGCGAAGCGGCGGATGGAGATCTTCTCGCCGATCTTGGCGGTCTTTTCGGTGACGACGTCGTTCACGGTCTGGTCGGTGTCCAGATACTTCTGAGCCAGAAGGGCGTCAACATCGGCGGGGTCGCCCATGACGATCTGCTTGGCGATGCCGGAGACCATGTCCTTGAACTCGGGGGTGTTGGCCACGAAGTCGGTCTCGCAGTTGACCTCGACCAGCGCGCCGGTGCCGCACTTGTCGCAGATGAAGCTGCCCACGATGCCCTCGGCGGCAATGCGGCTCTGCTTCTTGGCGGCCTTGGCCAGGCCCTTTTCGCGGAGATAGTCAATGGCCTTTTCGACGTCGCCGTCGCACTCGGAGAGGGCCTTCTTGCAATCCATCATACCGCAGCCGGTGCGGCCGCGCAGATCCATAACGTCCTTGGCGGTAAAGTTAGGCATGGGGAATTCCTCCTAAATCAATGTGGGATATAATGATTCACGCGGCGCACCGCGAAGGCAGGGCGTCGCATGAATCGAATGCTATGTTATTCAGCAGCCTTGGCGGGAGCGGCCTCGTCCTCGGTCTGCTCGCCCTGCTTGCCCTCCAGCACGGCGTCGGCCAGCTTGCTGGCGATCAGCTTGACAGCGCGGATGGCGTCGTCGTTGCCGGGGATGACGTAATCGATCTCATCGGGGTCGCAGTTGGTATCGACGATGGCGACGATCGGGATGCCCAGGTTGCGGGCCTCGGCCACGGCGATGCGCTCCTTGCGGGGATCGACGATGAACAGGGCGCCGGGGAGCTTCTTCATCTCACGGATGCCGCCCAGGTTCTTCAGGAGCTTTTCGCGCTCAGCGCACAGCTTGATGACTTCCTTCTTGGGCAGAACGTCGAACTGGCCATTCTTCTCCATGGCGTCGATGTCGTTCAGCCTCTTGATGCGGGTCTGCATGGTGCGGAAGTTGGTCAGCGTGCCGCCCAGCCAACGGTTGTTCACATAGAACATGCCGCAGCGCGCAGCTTCCTTCTCGATGGACTCCTGAGCCTGCTTCTTGGTGCCGACGAACAGGATGGACTTGCCCTCCATCGCGATGTCGCGGACGAACATGTAGGCCTCATCGATCTTGCGGACGGTCTTCTGCAGGTCGATGATGTAGATGCCATTGCGCTCGGTGAAGATGTAGGGAGCCATCTTCGGGTTCCAGCGACGGGTCTGGTGGCCGAAATGCACGCCGGCCTCCAGCAGCTGCTTCATGGAAATAACTGCCATTTGGATATTCCTCCTTGTTTTTACCACCCCCCGCTTCAACTCCGCGAGGCACCATGAGCCTGATAAGGCCCTACGGTCAACCGCCGCGCGAATCCGCGGGAGTGCGTTTTCCGATGAATTATAACACAGTTGAGGTAAGCAATGCAACATTTCAAGGTTAAATATTGGCAAACCCTTCGACCGTATGATAGACTACGATGCGCTCACGGGGATTTTTGCCGTTGAAGAGGTCGCCACAGTCGATATCCGCCAGCAATTGAAGCTCCGGGAGGGCTTCGAGGCATTGAAGGTATTCTTCCGATGGATAATAGCAGACGATGCGCAGGAGGCGCGGGTTTTCGTGGAATGAGCGGAGAATATGGCGGAGGACGCCCTCAAAGACGCGGGCGGAAAAGGGGTTGAAGAAGGAGAAAACATCCTCCTCGCCAATTTCATATTGCTCCGCGCGGCAGCAGGTCAGTGTGACCCGGTCGCCCAGGCGGGAGGTGCGTCGGTTTTCTTTGGCAATGTCGATGAGCTTTGGGGAATAGTCGATGCCCGTGGCGCGGCAGCCGATGACAGACGCCATGAAGAAGGCCACCCGGCCCTTGCCGCAGCCATAGTCCAGCAGGCGGTGTTTGCGCCGGATCAGGCCGCTGTCCGCCAGGCGCTCCAGCACGCTGTAGGGCGTGGGCTCGTAGGGCGAATAGTCCGGGTTGTCCTCGTCCTCCCGGCCGATGGTTTTGATGCGCAGGCGCTTATCCCATTCTCTTTCCGTCACGGTATGATCCTCATTGATGTGTGGCTGGTTTGTGGGTAAACGGGGATTTGTCGGGTAATGCATAATTCATAATTCATAATGCGTAATTGGAAAATACCTATCGTTTCAGCATTTTCATAATTACGAATTACGCATTATAAATTGTCCAACAAATTCCAATTTATTCTCCCGCCCGTTCCCCTCTCATTCCCGGCTCGTAGAAGCAGCAGCCGTTGCGGCCGTGGTCCTTGACGTGGTAGAGGGCGATGTCGGCCTCGTGGAACATCTCCTGGGACGTGGGGGCGGTGCTGCACATGGCGACGCCGACGCTCATGGTGATGGGCGGCAGGCCGTCCGCGTCGGTGGACAGCTCGGCGTTGATCTGCTCCACCTTGGATTCGATGAGGTGGCGGACGTTCTGGTCCACATGGACCATCAGCACCACGAACTCGTCGCCGCCGATGCGGCAGATATAGTCGTCGGAGCGGAAATTCTGCTTCAGGGCTCGGGCGATGCGCTGGAGCTCCAGGTCGCCCACCTGGTGGCCGTTGTTGTCGTTGACCTGCTTGAAGCGGTCGGCGTCGAAGAGCAGGAAGGCGGTGGTGCTGAGGTCTACGCTGCGCTTGATGAGGTCGTAGCCGGCGCGGTTGTAGACGCCGGTCAGCTCGTCGTGGGAGGCCTTGAAGGACAGGTTTTTGATGCTCTTCTTGTAGGCGACGTACATCTTATTGTAGGTGCCGGCCAGGTAGCGGAACTCATGAGCACCCATGATGGGCAGGCTCTGGTCCTGCTTGATGTGGTCCACGGCCCTCAGCAGCGGGTTGATGCCCAGGCTGGTGGTCAGCCACAGCATCAGTATCATGCCCAGGGACTGGCAGATGATGAGTATGGTCATCCACGTCAGGTCCAGGCGCATGCGCCCCTCCATGTGCTCCTGGGTGCCGTGGGTGCCCTGCTTCAGTTCATCGATGCAGTGGGTCAGATGGGCGCGTATGAGGTTCTTCTGCTCATAGTAGCCCGCGTCGTGAAGCATGCGCTCCGCCGCGATCTGCTGCTTTACCGGGGGCAGGGTCTGGTCCTCCGGAGACAGCGCCACATCCCGCAGGGCGGCAGGGACATTGGCATCGTCATTCGCCCGGAGCATCAGCGCCATGGCATAGTATTCCCGCTCCATCAGCGCGACAGACTCATTCATGGCTTCCTTGATGTCCCTGAGCGCCTCGGAGTCAGGCAGATGGCCCTCCATGACCTCTACGGCGTGTTCCCGGCGGCGGGTCTCCTCCGCCTCGGTGAAATAATTGTCCAGGCGCTGCCGGTCGCCCATGACCGTGTAGCACTGGGCCTCCTCCGTCAGATAGTCGGAGGCGCTCAGCAGGCTCGCCGCCACCTCCTGCAATTCTATGTAGTCGTCCGTGGCGTCGGACAGCGCGTGGAAGGATATGATCGTGTGGTAGGTCGTCCAGAGCAAAATGGCCGTGATTCCCATGGAGATGATAAGCATTAGAATGAATGTCAGTCTCAGTGAAAGTCCCTCGTCCTTTGCCCGCCTGATCAGTTGCATCGTTCTGTTCCTCCGATGTCATTGTGTATTTTCCATCGAGGCTGGTACCGGGGTGATTGGTTTGAGAAATTGGAATTTGTCGGAGTGAGCGGGAATCCACCTCATCCGCCCTCACGGGCACCTTCCCCTCAAGGGGAAGGCAGGGGTTGGGCTACCAGGTTACCTAAAAGCCTTCCCCTTGAGGAGCATCGAGCGCCCGGAAAACAGTCCAGTGGACTGTTTTCAGTGAGATGGGGCCGGCAGGCCCTTGTCAAGTGCCCGTGAGGGCAGGGCGGATGAGGTGGTCTCGAACGACACCCTGCCAAATCCCCGTTTATACCCTATCCCTTCTCCCCGCTCACGCCGACGATCAGCTTTTCGCCGTCGGCTTCCCTGACGAGGGCGGCGCGGAGCGTGACGGGGACGGGTTTGCCATTGATGACGAGGCGGTACTGCATGATGAACCGCCCCTTTTCGCGAATGGTATCCATCACATGTTCCCTGGTGAACAGGCGCAGGCACCTGTCCTGATCCTCCGGATGGATGGCCTTCCGCAGGTTGATGGCGGCCTGCCGGAAGAAGTCCTGTCCTTCCTTCGCCAGGCCCAGACTCTCATAGTCGGAGGTGGCGCTATATTGCAGATAGTCGCCGGTCTCCGTGTTCACCGTGTATATACTCAGATAGTTGTCTGAGAGGGCCGAGATCCTGTCGAACACCAGCCGCTCCCGCCGCAGCGCGGCCTCCAGCTCCTTCTGCTTCATCTGGTTGTCAATGATGCTGACGCCGATGACGATATGTTCCACATCCGGGTAAGCGCGGACCACCTTCATGCCGGCATAGACCGGCTGGCCGGAATCCATCAGCCGATAGGAAGTGGTGAACACGCCCTGCTGATCCAGTTTCCGAACGATATTCTCCTTGGTGAAGGCGGCGAAGAATGCCTCCCGGTCCTGCTCATAGATGCGTTCGGCGGAGTTTCGGCTGGTCACGAAGAAGTCCACGCCGTGTCGCTCCACGGCCAGGCCCTCCCCGCCCACCGGGGAGCTGTATTCGATGAAGTCGTCCGTGCGCAGGTCTACGAAATAGATGTTGTGATAGTCTGCGGCCAGGGCCCGGGCGATGCTGGCGTAGGTCGCGCCCTCTGCGGGGGCAGTGATGGACAGCACGGCCACGGCGGCGGCGGTGGTGCCCGTCACCGGGTTGACGCTGATGCGCCGGGCGAAGGAATGGACGACGGAGCCGTCCGGCATCTTCTCGTCGTAGAAGGCCTTTGTACCGTTGGAACAGCACCGCCTGACGAGGTTCATGAACTCCGACCCCGGCCCGAAGGGCGCGTCGGTAAATTCCTGGGACATATCGGAGAGCCGGATGTCGAAGAAACGCTTCATAAAGTCCCGGTAGGACTGATTGCTGCGGACGAAGCGCACCTTGCCGTCCCGGATCTCCATGATGGCCATGGGCAGGGTGTTGAAGAAGTTCTGAAAAGCGTCGACCTCCTCGCTGGCGATGACGTTCAGGTCGAACAGGTTGACCCGCCCGATGGCCTCGAAGTAGGCGGATTCCTCCGGGTTCTCGAAGCCGATCTGACGGCCCTCCCTGTAGCGGGCCAGCACCTCCTCCAGCGGGATGGGCCGGGTGTAATAGTAGCCCTGGAGCTTGGAGCAGCCGATCTCCTGGAGGAAGCGCACCTGCTTCTCCGTCTCCACGCCCTCGCACACCGTGTCGATGCCCAGACTGGTGACCATCTTCACCAGCTCCGTCAACACGATCTTGCCCTTGTCGCCCTCGTCCAGCCGCTTCATGAAGCCCATGTCGAACTTTATGAGGTCGAAATGGAGGCTTTGCAGCACGTCCAGCGAGGAATAACCGTTGCCGAAGTCGTCCATCCAGACGGGGAAGCCCAGCGCCTGGAAGCGCTCTATCTGGGACTTCATGAATTCGAAATTGACGCCGATGACGCTCTCGGTGATCTCAATGGTGATGAGCTCCCGGCCGATACCGGCGTCGTCCACCCGCTGACGAATCTCTTCAACGATGTCGCAGGCGTCGAAATCGGAGCGGGACAGGTTGACGGACTGGGGCACCAGATGGAGCCCGGAATCCCTCTGAATTTGCAGCTTTTCCAGCACCTGCTCCAGCACGAACAGGTCCAGCTTGTAGATGACCCCCGCGTCCTCCAGCGTCGGTATGAAGTCTGCCGGGGACAGGAAGCCCTTCACAGGGTCGATCCAGCGGGACAGCGCCTCCTCGTCGCAGACCCGGCCGTTCACGGCGCGGACGATGGGCTGGTAGTAGACCTTCACCCACTTCTCCGCGATGGCCCGGTCCAGATTGTCCAGTATGTATTGCCGCCGCTCGGCGTCGTCACGGAGATTCTGGCTGTAGTAATTGAAGCATGAATTGATGGAATTGCGGATGGCGTCGCAGGCGAACTTCGCCCGGTCGCAGGCCGTGCTGGCATGGACCGGCTCCATGGCATCGGGATAGATGCCCACCCGCACCGGCAGGGACATGCCCTCGTTGATGGTGTGGCATTCCCGGAAGAATCCGCGCAGCCGCGCCTCAAGGTCCTCCGAATCCGTATACACGGCGAAGTGGTCCGAGCCGAAGTGGCTGCAATTCTCATGGCTGAAGGTTTGGATCAGCAGCTTTGAAAAGGCGCGAAGCAGCCGGTCGCCCTCGGCGAAGCCATACTTCTGATTGTAGAACTTCATGCCCACCAGGTCCATGTACAGCAGCGCCGGCCTTTTGCCCTCCGCGATGAGGGCACTGCGCCCAGCCTCCGCCAGCTCGAAGAAGTAGGTCATGCTGGGCAGACCGGTCAGGTAGTCGAAATAGCTGGCTTTTAGTATACTCTCCTCGTGAAGGGCGCTGTTCAGGGCGTTGTTCAGCAGACCCGTGCCCGGACTGTTCCAGTCCTCCGCGTAGGCGCCCTCGTCGGTATACCACACGTGGGCCAGACGGACGCCGGTTTCGGTGTAGACGTGTTTGCCCAGGGCGTGGATGATGTGGTAGCCGCTGCCATCCTTCTTTTTGGTGCGATAGATGACATCGTATTTTCCGCCCTCGGTGGCAAAGCGGAAGGCCGCGTCGGCCATGCGCGCGGCGTCATCGGGATGGGTATCCCGATACATGTTGTGGTCCATGTCATAATAGGCCTCGGCCCGGTCGGTGTAGCCGAAGAGCTCGCAAAAGCCGTCGGACAGCGCCAGGGTCACCACCCGCCTGTCGATAAACTGATAGACCGCCAGCGGCGCGGACATGCCCTCCAGCGCGGCCAGCTCAGCATCTGAATAGGTATATTTCTCCATCAGGTTCACCCGCCATGTCGTTTAAACCGATTATCCCCATCGTATTTCAAAAATATATTCGCAAGATAACATAAATTATTATATACTTTAACCATTATATGCCATCAAGCCATAAAAATCAAGCCTTTGAGGATTTTTATGTCTCGGCACAACGTTCGGTGTCCGTTTCGATTTGTCGGTTTATTTGTCAAATTCTGTCACCATTTTCGGGGCGAATGTGTGGTATACTAATGGTCCAGTAACAAGCGAGGGGTTGGCGGCGATGGTCATTTCTTATGAACGGCTCTGGGACATCCTGAAGGTTCGGAAGATCACGAAAAAAGAGCTTGCCAAGCGCGCGGGCATCAGCGATTCCACGCTGCGCGTGATGACGCGGGGCGGCAATGTGAGCCTCGAGGTGCTCGGCAAGATCTGCGGTGCGCTGCGCGTCGATCTCGGCGACATCGCGTCCTTTGTAGACGTATGAATCAGACAAACATATACGACCCATTTACGGTTGAACCGCTGACATTAAAACAGATCCGGCAGCTCTATGCCGAACGGCTTATCAAGGATTTCCCTTCGGATGAGATCAGGCGACTTACCAATTTGGAGCGCTCCTATCAGCGCGGCGAATATCTGTGCTTCGGCGCAATGTCGAACGGATCAATATTGGCTTACGCCTTCTTTGTGAAGCTCGGCGAGAACGACTGCGCGCTGCTGGATTACTTTGCCGTGGCCCCGGAACATCGGGATCACGGCTTGGGCGGCGCCTTTTTGCGCAAGCTGATGGCGGGGCCGCTGCGGGGCTTGCAGGGAGCGCTGCTGGAGATCGAGGACCCATCCAAGGCAGAGAGCGAAGCGGAGCGCAGCCTTCGCGAGCGGCGAATGCAATTCTATCTGCGCAACGGCATGGTCAGCACCGGCGTGAGGTCAAAGGCTTTTGGCGTCGATTTTCTGCTGCTCTCCATGCCCGTGGGGAGTTCTCCCTCCCCCGACGACGTGCGGCGCATGTACGCCCGCCTGTATCACGCCATTCTTTCCGCCGACGTCTATGCCATGCAGGTCGTCATCCATTGACATTTCCCCGTTTTTTCGCCGACCGTTATTTTCCAGCGTAAAAAAAAGAGCCCCGGTCAAAATAGTGTCAGACCGAACGGCAAGCGCCGCGGGGTCGAAACAGATTGAAAGGGGTCATTCAAAATGGCGAACAACAATTCCAACAACAATCAGATCAACGTGCCCGAGGCCCGGGAGGCCATGTACAACATGAAGCACGAGGTGGCCAACGAGCTGGGCATCACCCTGAACAACGGATACAATGGCAACCTGTCCTCCAAGGATGCCGGCCACATCGGCGGCAACATGGTCAAGAACGTGTTACCCATACGAACCATGGAGTATCGCCATGACAAGCGGTTTTTAGGCAAAACCATGACGACGATTACCTATAAGGCAAGCCTCATGATATGATGATCGATGCCCCTCTCCCCCATCTCTTAGAGACTTGAGAGGGGTATGATCTTTGTTCTGATTTCTTCCTTATTTACGACGCTTGCCATAAGGAGTATCTGCTAATCTCTTTGGAGTTGTGCATAATTTAAAGATACATTACATCTTGTAATTCTACCTTGCTTGTGCTATCATAACCGACAGGAGATGATAGTGTGTTAGGCAAGAATTATG
>CACZXF010000096.1 GCA_902785105.1 uncultured Eubacteriales bacterium
TGCTGATGAAAATCGGTGGCTGGGAAAAATACACCGGCAACAAGAATGGCTCAATACGTCGACAGCCGTATGGCCCCCAACGGTGCTATATCCGGTCGGGCGCAAGAAACGATTGATGTCGTTTCCTGATATCCATAGAAACAGCGTCGATGTTTCCTGTCACAGGTAGACACACGGTAGTGACGGGGATCGAAACGGATGTATTGAAGCCTTTATAAATAGGAAGAGAAAAACACCTGTTTCCTTGTTTCCTTCTTTTCTTTTAGGAGGTTTTCCAAAAGTGAATAAAAGGGATAAGGAAACACGCAAATGAGCGTATGTGCGCCTACGCGCGCGCGAGGGAAACAGTTGGTGTGCAGAATGATATTGCGCCTTTTAGAATTTGAATGTTTGGGTTGATGGGAATCAAATTAATACATATCCCCGTTCACCCTACCGCACGGTGCGGCAGGGTGAACGGGGATAAGTCCCTCATACCACTGCTTTTTCCAAAACATCTTTTTCTTAGCCTATCTTTTTTGTAGCCCCAACCTTAAGGCCCAAAACATCATTTTTGTAGCACATCTAAATTGTAGCCCCAACCTAAACGTTCAAAACATCCTGTTTGTAGCCCATGAATGTTAAGAAAGCATTTCTGTAGCCTCGCGGGAAAGAGAAAGTAGGCTAAATGAATCAAACGGTGAATCCGGTCAGAGGAGCCCTGTTTTAGCATAGCCTAAAACGCCCGTAAACAGGGCGTTTTTAGGCTCATATAACTATTTTCTTGACATCAATACCACCGTCTCAACGTGTCCCGTCCAGGGAAACATATCGACGGGTTGAATGTAATGAAGGTTGAAACTCAGATTTTGTAGATAATTAAGGTCTCGGGCGAGGGTGGCGGGGTTACAGGAAACGTATACGATGGTAGGAACTTTGGATTTTGTGATAGACTCGAGAAGAGAGGAATCTATGCCTTTGCGGGGTGGGTCGAGGAGGACTGCGTCGAAGGTCTGGCCATGTGCGAGGAGGCAGGGGATTTCTTTGGCAGCGTCAGCGCAGATAAAGCGAGCGTTTTGGATGTTATTGGCTTTCGCATTTTGTTTGGCATTTTCAATGGCTGGTGGGACGATCTCAATGCCAACGGCTGACCTGGCATATCTTGCCGCGGAGAGCGTGATGGTGCCGACGCCGCAGTAGGCGTCAAGGATATTGAGTTCACAACCGGGTGTGATGCCTGCCGCAATGAGAGCCTGGTCGTAGAGCACCTCAGCCTGAGGCGCGTTGACTTGGAAAAAGGACTGGGGTGACAATTCAAAATTGAGATCGAACAGGCGATCGCTGAGGGTTGAGTTTCCCCAAATCCAGGTACATATGCCATCCAGGGCATGGGTATGGCGTCGGTTCAACTGACAGTACCAGAGGGATTGGACGCAATCCGGGGCAGGGGAGAGCCGCTTCAACTGGGCGGAAACAGGCGCGTCGCCGGACAAAATGACCATCAACTGCCCCTGGCGGTTCGTCCGCGTGACCAGGTATTTAAGGTGATTGGCAAAGGGCAGCGTATTCAACTGCGCCGATAGCCAATTCAGGGCAAGTATGCTTTCATTCGTTTGGGAAAGACAATCCTTGAGTTCGATGATGCGATTCCCGCCGGAGGCGAAAGCGCCGATGGAAATGCGTCCGTCCTGTCGGCCAATGGGATATTCGGCCTTATTACGGGTGCGGTTGACCTGCGCGGAGCCAAGCGTCTCGCGCACTTCGGGGTTTGCAATGCCGCCGATGCGGGTCAGAGCGTCGAAAACCCTCTGACGCTTCAATTCGAGGGTTTTGGCGTAGGTCATATGTCTGGCCTGACAGCCGCCGCATTTTCCGGCGTTGGGACAGTCTGGAGTTACTCTGTCAGGGGAGGGCACAAGCACATCTACAAGGGACGCTTCACAGAAGCGTCCCTTGTCAGCGGTGACTTCAATTTGAACACGCTCGCCGGGGATGACGCCGGGTACAAATACCGCGCGTCCGTCGGGCAGTCTGCCGACGCCTTGAAGTTCAGAGCCCGAGCCGGTGATTTCAATGTCAAATCTGTCCATTACAGTCCCTGCTCCATCAAAAACATACGTGCTTCTTCGGCTTCGGCGTCCAGCGCCTTGATCTCAATGTCATCGGCATTGGTCTCATCAGATGGAAGGCGCTTTCGGTCCACCATGAAGCCCGCCTGGGTCAGCAAATCTTCGATCTGCTGGGCCTGTCGCTCGCCTCTCGCGATATAGATCACGCGCCACAGTGCGACGTGTCTGGAACGCATGGTTCCACCTCCTGTAAAGTCAAAGTATCAGCATGGCGTCGCCAAAGGAGAAGAAGCGATACTTTTCCCGGACGGCGACCTCATAGGCAGAGAGTATGCGCTCCCTGTCGTAGAGGGCGGAGACCAGCATCACCAGCGTGGAGCCGGGAAGGTGGAAGTTGGTGATGAGCGCGTCCACCATCTGATACTGATAGCCGGGCTTGATGAAGATACTGGTATCTCCCCGCATGGCCTGAACTCTGCCGTCCTTCGCGGCGGATTCAAGGGTGCGCACACTGGTGGTGCCCACGGCGACAACTCTTCCTCCCCGCTCTCGGGCAGCATTGATGCGGCAGGCGGCGTCCTCAGTGACCTCGAAGTACTCGGTGTGCATCTCGTGATCCTCGATGTTCTCCACCTTTACCGGGCGAAACGTGCCCAGACCCACGTGCAGCAGCACCGGCACGACGTCGATGCCCTTGTCCCTTATCCTTTGCAGCAGCTCGGGGGTGAAATGCAGGCCCGCCGTGGGAGCGGCAGCACTGCCATCCTGCCTGGCGTAGACAGTCTGATAGCGGTTCTTGTCCTGTAACTTTTCGTGGATATAGGGGGGGAGGGGCATTTCGCCCAGTGCGTCCAGCGCCGCTTCGAAGGTGCCCTCACATTCAAATTCCACGATGCGTCCGCCCACGTCGGTGGTCTCCAGCACCCGGCATTTCAGCCGCCCATCGCCAAATATGACCTCCGCACCGGGCTTCAGCTTTTTGCCGGGGCGCACCAGCGTCTCCCAACGCTTGGGGCCGACCTGCTTTAGCAGCAGAACCTCGCAGGCCCCGCCTGTCGGGCGTTCGCCGTAGAGGCGGGCGGGGATGACCTTCGTCTCATTGATGACCAGGCAGTCGCCAGGGTTCAGGTAATCGATCACGTCATAGAAATGCCTATGCTCGATTTCGTGGGTGTCGCGGTGCAGTACCATCAGGCGGCTGTGGTCGCGGGGCTCCACCGGCGTCTGCGCAATGCGCTCCTCCGGCAGGTCGTACATAAAGTCGGAAAGCTTCATTATTTACAGCGCCGCCTTGATCTTTTCAATCATGTCCGCGTATTCCGCGTCCGTCAGCGTCACGCGGCCAGGATTCATGGCGAAGATGCCGCCCCACTCGAACTCGTCCACATACTTGGGCACCAGATGGAAGTGCAGGTGGCCGCCCTTGTCGTTGTAAGCGCCATAATTGACCTTGCCGGGGTTGAACACCTTCTTCAACGCCCTGGAAGCTCTGGCCACGTCGGCAAAGAAGGCGTTGCGCTCATCGTCGGTCAGGTCGGTGATGTCCGCCACATGCTCCTTGGGGGCCACGATGACGCGGCCGGGATGGCTCTGCTCCTTGAACAGATACAGGCTCGAGAAGGACAGGTCGCAGATGTAGATGCCGAAGGCGGCAAGGGGCTCTCCGTGGACACAGTAGGCGCAGTTCTGATCCTTGGTTCTCATGATAGTTTCCTCACTTTCCAATATTAGAATTCCATTCGTATTTGTCCGCTGGGGGTGTCTCCCTGCGACTTTGGCATTTTGATGCCCATATGGTCATAAGCGGCCTGGGTGCAGACTCTGCCCCTGGGAGTGCGCATCAGAAAGCCGAGCTGCAAAAGGTAGGGCTCGTACACATCCTCAATGGTACTTGCGTCCTCGCCGGTGGAGGCGGCCAATGTGTCCAGCCCGACGGGCCCGCCGCCGAACTTGTGAATCATGGTGTTCAGCATGGTGCGGTCCACATGGTCCAGCCCCAGCTCGTCCACCTCCAGCATGTTCAACGCCTCCCGTGCGATGTCCACGTTGATGGCGCCGTCGCCCTTTACCTGTGCGAAGTCCCGCACACGGCGAATGAGCCGGTTGGCGATGCGGGGCGTGCCCCTTGAACGGCTGGCAATCTCCAGTGCGCCGTCATGATCGCAGTTGATTTTAAGGATTTGGGCCGAGCGGCGAACGATGACCGCCAGCTGTTCAGGGGAATACAGCTCCAGCCGGAAGGTGATGCCAAAGCGGTCCCGCAAAGGGCTGGTCAGCATACCGGCCCTTGTGGTCGCGCCAATGAGCGTGAATTTTGGCAGGTCGAGGCGGATGGATCTCGCCGATGGCCCTTTGCCGATCATGATGTCCAGCGCGTAATCCTCCATGGCGGGGTAGAGAACCTCCTCCACCTGATGGGAGAGACGATGGATCTCATCGATGAACAGCACGTCCCCGGCGTTGAGGTTGGTCAGTATCGACGCCAGGTCCCCCGCCCGCTCGATGGCCGGGCCGCTGGTGACGCGAATGTTGTGGCCCATCTCCGCTGCGATGATGCCAGCCAGCGTGGTCTTGCCCAGACCAGGCGGGCCGTAGAGCAGTATGTGGTCCAGCGGCTCCCGGCGGGCGATGGCGGCCTGCATGTAGACGGTCAGGCTCTCCTTCAATTTATCCTGCCCAAAGTATTCCGACAGGGAATGGGGCCGCAGTGATACTTCAGCCGCGTCCTCCTCCTCCCGAAAGCCGGTGGTGATGACCCGTTCTTCATCCATCATGGGGAACCTCCTGATATGGTAGGCAAAAGATTATTTTCGACGCCGGATGACCTCGCTGGCAAAGACCCGAATGGTCCGGACGTGCAGCATAAAGCAGGCAGCGGCGTAGGCGATCATCGAAACGGCGGAGCAAGCTGCGAGGCGGAGGAACACCCGGCCCGTGCCCATCACCGGAGGAATGGCCCGGTTCATGGCGAAGCAGATTCCCGCGCAGACCGCCGCCGAAGCCAGCAACTTGACGAGGTCGGGCAGTATGCTGCCAAACCCCAGATGCCCAAATCGCTTTTTCAACAACAGCAGCATGGTCACCATGCCCGTACACCCGGCGATGGAGGTCGCCAGCGCGAGGCCCCTTGCGCCGAGGAAGATGCGCAGTATGAGGTTCAGTATGATATTGACCGACACCACCAGGCAGCTCACCCGGAAGGGAGTCTTTGTATCCTGCAGGGCGTGGAACACACGGCTCAAAAAGTCACGCAGACCGAAGAAGGGTACGCCGACAACGTAGCAGACCAGTATCCCCGCCGTGACCTCCACGGAGTGCATGTCGAACCGCCCGCGCATATAAGCGAATTTGATGACATCCATGCTCATCACCACGGCAATGGCCACGATGGGCAGCGCCACCAGCGCGATCACCAGTATACACCTCCGCAGTGCGTCCAGCATCCCCTCGGTGTCCTTCGACGCGGCCAGCCGGCTCATCTTCGAGAACATAATGGTAGTCAACGGTACCATCAGCACGCCCAGCAGGAAGGTGATCAGCCGGTAGGCATAGCTCATGGCGGAGATGTCGCCGGGATTGAGCCCGGAGGCCAGGGCATGGTCGATCATATGGTTCAGCTCGCTGACCCCCATGGACAGCATGGCCGGCCCTGCCAGAACCATCAGCTTGTGAAACCGGCTGTCGCTGAAATCCAGCACCGGCGACCAAGTGAACCACCCCCGCAGGAAAGGCAGCAGTATGGCCAATTGCAGTATGTTCGCCGCGAACACGCCCCAGCCCACCGCCTCGATGCCGTAACGCTCCGAAAAGCCCACCGCCGCCACGATGACGCACAGGTTCAGCGGAAAGCCGGTGAGCTGCGCCGCCACATATTTGTCCGTGGCGTTGAGCAGGCTGGCCAGACTGATAGAGGTGACATTGAACACCAGCGTTAGCAGCATCGTCCGCACCAGCTTCACCGTCAGGTCGGTCTTCATCGGGTCGAAGCCCACGTAGATCAGCCGCACCAGCGGCCGCGCCAGCGCGTAGATGATCGCCGCAATCAAAAGCGCCGCCAGGGCAAACAGGTTGATTGTGTTCGATGCAAACCGGTTGGAGTGGGCGAGGCTCTGCCGCTCCCGTTCCTCCACGTACAGCGGTATCAGCGTGGCAGATATGCAGGAATTGAACAGCAGCACCGGCAGATAGAACAGACTGTAGGCTGAGACATAGGCGTCGTTGGCGATGCCCGTGCCGAAATAGTTCGCCAGAATCATGTCCCGTATGAACCCCGATACCTTGCTCAATATGATGATGCCCGTCACCAGCATCGTCGTCTTGAATATCCGCTGCCCCTTTGCCAATGCAGAGCCCTCCTGAATGAAATTCCGTTGTCCATATTTATTCTATTTTATATCATACCACGGTCGGGTTAATTCCGCAATGAGGATATGAAAAAACTGAAATTATTATTACCGGAAAGGTCAAGAAGTCGCGTGCTTGGAAAAAGGCACTGCCAACCGTTTCATTTGGTCCATCAAAACTTCTGATGTTTTTCAGGTGATGAAGCCTCAATTGGATGTCAAATCAGTTCAAAACTGAAGATATTATCAACTTCCTGTTGTTGTCTGACTGAAAGTTTAGCGCTATGTTCTATGTTCAATTCTGAAAGGCAACTCTAATACCTTTTCAAAATACACAGTAAGCCCCATGCCCCAGGGGGCACCGCGATGAATGAAACATACGAGGGCCTGAAGGTAGTATACACGGAAGACGAATCGGTGTATACTAAAAGG
>CACZXF010000097.1 GCA_902785105.1 uncultured Eubacteriales bacterium
CCTCCATAGCTTCTTGCGCTATGGTCTATTATTCGACATGACCTACCACTTTCCCTTTTGGAATTTTACGTTAATTTGTGGGTGGACTGAACAGTTACGCCGGAATAATAATCGTCATCGCAGACAGGGTATTCTGAGCATTCCCATGTTCGGGACGTCGGTAAAATTTGAGAGTAAGAAAGAAGGACTGACAGTGAATAAAAAGGATGTGCGTTTTTTCCCCATTTTCCTTGGAGCGACCGCAGGCGTGCTGTTGGAGATCATCGCGACGCTGGTCGATGAGATCGTGGTGGGCAATCTGTTCACCGATGAGGCCTTCGCGTCAGTCAATTTGATAGAACCGTATACGCTCTTTGAAGTGTTTATCGCTTATCTTGTCACCGTGGCCGCAGCGGCGCTCATTGTAAGGGCGCATGGCGCCGGCGACCGTGAAAAAATGAGCCAGCTGTTCAGCCAGACCATCATCGTCTGCGGGCTGGTCGGAATCTCGCTCACGCTGGTATATGTGTTGTTCACGCCTCAGCTGGTCCGGCTTGTGGCCGATGATCCGGCCGTGTACGAACACGCCCTCGCCTATTTCACAGCCATACGTTTTTATCCGCTCGTTGACGTATTCGACACGTTTCTGTTTGCCTATGTGCTGTACCGCGGCGGTTTCGCGCATTTCTATATCGCGATCATTTCCCGGATCGGGCTGAACGCGCTGCTCTCATGGTTCCTCGGCTCACAGATGGGTCTGATGGGCATCGGCCTGGCTTCCATTATATCGCTCGTGGTCGCGCTGGCGATCAAGCTGACATTCGTGCTCTCCAAAAAGCATGGGCTTCAGTTCAGATGGTATTTCAATCCTCGCGAGGCGCTTGAGATCGCGAAACTGGGTTTTCCGGAAAGCGCGATCTCCATGTTCGTCGTACTGATGGAAATGGCGATAAACGGCTTTACGCTGGACCATTACGGCGCGGCGGGCGTCGCCGCCGTGGCGGTCGCGGTCAACATCTTTGAGTTTACATTCTATTTGAGCGAGGGCATCAGCGAATATGTGATCGTCGCGGTCAACGACAGCATCGGCAAAAACAGCAGCCAAAGCATGGATCGGGCCATAAAGACCATGTTGCGCGCGGCGCTGATCGAGGGCATGGTGCTTTTCGGTCTCATTCTGATCGGCTCTGGCGTGCTTCCGGAGGCCTTCGACATCGACAATGAAGAGACCTTCCGTCTCGCCACTGTGATGCTGAGGATCCTCTCGCCGACGGCGCTGTTCATATGCCTGTCGCGGGTTACCGCCATTTTCTACCAGTACACGCGGCGAATCACGAGGACGCTTCTGCTGTTTGGCATGGCCATAGCGCTCTTTCCCATATTGTTCGGACGGCTCTTCGGTCGCATCGCCCCGGAGGGGATCGTTGCAGGGCTCGCGCTGGGGCCTGTGACGGCGTTCGCACTGATGTATGGTTATGTCCGACTCATTAAAAAGGAAAAGCTGTTCGATTACGCGCTGATGCGCCTGAACTGAAAAGGGGATATGTCGAATGAGTGTATTCTCTAAAGGGAAGCCCACGATGATGTCGAAAAAGTTTTACTCCATGCTGCTGGGCGGAACGCTGACCATGATGGTGGTCTCCATCATGCTGATGTCCGATTCCATCATCGCCGGCGCCGTCATCGGCTCCCACGCCGTGGCGGGCGTCACGCTGGTAGCACCTCTCTATTCCCTGGCTGCCTTTTTCGGCTCCATCATCTCCCTGGGCGTGCCCATACTGTACTCGCAGGAGATGGGAAAATTCAACAAGGAACGGGCGGAGCATGTCTTTGGCCTTGGCCTGTTGCTGGCCATCGTCGTGGGCGTCGTTCTCTTTATACTGACCAGCCTGTTCGGAACCATGTATCTGCGCGGTTATTCCCCGTCAGAAGAGATCCTGACCCAGGCGCAGGGATACCTTTCCTGGATGCGCTTTACGATACTGGCCCTTCCTATTCAGACACTCATGGGCGCCGTGGTGTACGCTGACGGCGATGAGACCATCTCCACCATCGCAAACGTCGCGCAGGGCATCGGAAATATCGCCTTTTCCATCATTCTCAGCCGCTCCATGGGCATCCGGGGCATCGGCCTGGCTTCCTTTGCCTTCAACGCGGTTTCCTTTGGAATACTGCTGGTGCACTTCACGAAAGAGAGCAACTCCCTGCGCTGGAATCTCTATTTCTCCTTTGACCTCGTAAAGGAAGTCGTGCGCTACAGCATCATCGACTCCAGTTCCTACCTCTTTCTCGCCATCTTTACCGCCACTCTCAACGCCTTTATCAGCGGTCAGTTCGGGCCGGAATACCTGATCCTGGCCTCCGCCATCTCCCTGATCCGGGAGTTCCAGCTGCTCTTTGAAGGCATTGGCGAGGCGGTCGGCCCCATATTCAGCGTCTACGTCGGAGAACAGAACCACGCGGGGCTTAAATCCAGCTACGCACTGGCTTATAGGTCCGCCATTGTCGAGGGGATCGCCGTCACTCTGTTTCTGGTGGTCATCGCGCCCTTCGTGCCCCGCTTCCTGAATGTGGCGGACCCGGAGCTCGTCCGCTGGGTCGTGACCTGCATCCGGTTGACCGCTCTGGGTTCTACCTTTACCAGCCTTCTGTATCTGGTCACCTCCTACTATCTGGTGATCGATCAGATCGCCCTGGGAACGGTGGCCTGCGCGCTGCGGGACGTGGTCCTGAGCGCCGGCCTTTCCGTGGCCCTTGGCAGGCTTTTCGGATTATACGGCATGATGATCGGCCTGGCCGCAGCGCCCGCCATCGCCTGGGTGCTGTTGCTGCTGTATCTGAGGACGCGCTACGGCAAAGAGGACTGCCCCCTGCTGCTCTCCAAAGTACCCGGAAGCGACCGATCCTACCTCTTCCAGCTTGCGGTAGAGCCGGAGCAGATCATCGGTCTGCAGCAGAAGGTACAGGCGCTGCTCGAGGAAAACGCCGTGGACAGGCGCACCGTGGGGCGCGTCAAGCTGCTGATCGAGGAGTTGTATATGCTCATCGCGGAGAAAAACGAGGGCAAGACCGTTCTCAGCGAGTGTACGATATTCCTGCGGGACGAGGGCGTTCAGATCATCACCAAAGACGACGGCGTGCTCTTCGACATCTCTGCGGAAGATGTGAGCGTCACCTCCCTGGCCTCCTTCGCCGTCTCGGCCTATATGGAGAAGCTGGGCGATGACAAGCGCCACCTGACCACTATGAGCTACAACCGGAGTGCCTTCCTCGTCAAACCGCTTGCCGGCGGAAAGGAGTTTTAAGCCATGATCGCAGCGGACCGCCTGTTCCTGGAAATACTGTTTATCGGTGTGATTCTGATGACACTTTTGTTCATCAACAACATCATCCTGTACAAGCAGAAGGTCAAGGACCTCATCTCCCTGATGCTGCTTTCCGGCATTGTCACGTGCGTCCTTGAGATCCTGTGGGTCCTCCTCGATGGACATCCGGCCCTGACGGTACCCTCCTATCTGTGCATCAGCCTGTACTGCATCGCCTTCGTACTCTTTGCCGCCCTCCTGGATCAATACCTGTTTGAACGTCTGGGCATCCGGATCGGGAAAAGATGGTTGATCATCGGCTACGCGATCCCGGTGGCGATAATCGCTCTGCTCTGTCTTACTACGCCTTGGACGCGGCTGCTGTTCTGGGTGGATGAAGGCGGCATTGCGCACACGGAGGTGTTCTTTGACATCTTCTTCCAGGGCGTCATATATATCTACATTTTCACGCCCCTGTTGATCGCGATCTACTTTCTCACGCTGGGCAAGGCCAGACGGCCCGCCGACGGGGAAATTCCCGCGAGCCTGTTCGTATTCGGCATCATGGCGCCCGCGCTTTACCTGCTGGAGCTGCTATTACTCGGCAAGGGGATGGACGTTTACGAGAATACGTCGCTGCCCATTTCCCTGGCGCTGGTCTACCTGATCACCAATGTCAGTACCCACAACGCCCTGGACACCCAGGCGAAGATGGAGGCGGTGGAATCAGATCTGCGCATCGCGTCCAAGATCCAGGCCGATGCCCTGCCGTCCGTCGCACCGGAGTTTGCCGATCATATGGATTTGAATCTTCGCGGCAGCATGAATACAGCCAAGGAGGTGGGCGGCGACTTCTTCGATTACTTCCCCATCGACGAAAACCGACTCTGTTTCCTCATTGCCGACGTATCCGGCAAGGGCGTGCCCGCAGCGCTCTTTATGATGACCTCCAAGACCATGATCAAGGACTACGCGCTGACCCGGGACAGCACCTCGGAGATCTTTACCGAGGTCAACGCCCGGCTGTGCGAGAACAACGATGAGGGCATGTTCGCTACCGCCTGGATCGGCATCATGGATAAACGGACGATGACGCTGCAATACACCAACGCCGGGCATAATTACCCGGTGCTCCAGCGCAAGGGGCAGCCCTGTGAACTGATGAAGAAGGTCCACGGGCTGTTTCTGGGCGGCATGGAATTCACACAGTACCGTCAGGGTGAGATTCAGCTTGAGCCAGGCGACCGCCTGCTGCTGTACACCGACGGCGTTGTCGAAGCCCATAACCAGGCGGACGAACTCTACGGCGAAGATCGCCTGCAAGCAGTGCTGGAGAATACCAGGGATTGTCCCGGCGAACAGGTGCTGGAGCGCATTTTTGCGGATGTCAACGATTTTGCCACAGGGGTTCCACAATTCGACGACATCACCATGGTTGTTTTGACGATCAAAGAGTAGGGGGTATTGGAGTATGATGAACATCATCAAAACACAGAGCAATGGTACCCTGACCATCGCCCTGGAGGGGCGAATGGACATCACCACCGCGCCGAACCTGGAACAGGAGATCAAAAACGGCCTGGACGGCGTGACCGAGTTGGTCTTTGACTTTGCAAAGCTCGTCTACATCTCCTCCGCCGGCCTGCGCGTGCTGCTTCTCGCCCAGAAAAAGATGAACAAACAGGGCTCCATGAAGGTGATCCATGTCAATGAGATGGTGATGGAGGTCTTTGTAACCATGGGCTTAGCAGATATCCTGACGATCGAATAGGCAAAAACGACAATTAATTTTAGGAGGAAATAACAATGAAGCTGACCCCGAAAAAGAACGGAACCGATCTGACCATTCAACTTTCCGGTGAGCTCAACACGCTGACCGCGCCGGAGCTGTCTGCCCTTCTGAACAAGGAGCTGGGCGGCGTGAAGAACTTAACCCTGGACTTCGCGGATTGTGACTATGTCTCTTCCGCCGGCCTGCGCGTGCTGCTGGCCACGTTCAAGCAGATGAAGGTGGCAAAGGGCAGCATGGAGCTGACCAACGTGGGCGAGAATTTCATGGACGTTCTGCAAAACACAGGCCTGGACGCCGTGTTCGGCGTGTTTTGAGCGCGTAATTCTTCTGAAAGGAAGGAGAACGCATGAACGAAGAAAGCGTATTGAAAATACCCGCCAGATTGGAGGGCCTGGATCTTATTCTGTCATTTGTCAGTTTTCTGCTGGATTCACATGGCTGTTCGCCCCAGGCGCGCACACAGTTGCGCATGGCTGTGGAAGAGCTGTATGTGAACGTGACCCTCTACGCCTATCCCTCGGGCGACGGCTGGGCGGAGATTCGGGGCAGCGTTGAGGACGGCATGGTGACCCTCCGCCTTATCGATGGAGGAACGCCTTTCAACCCCCTGGAAAAGGATGATCCCGATATTATGCTTTCCGGTGAGGAGCGCGGCATCGGCGGCCTGGGTATCTTTATGGTGAAAACCATGGTGGACGAAGTGGAATACGAATACCGCGACGGCTGCAACCAGCTAACGCTGCGGAAACAGCTCTGACGTGATATTAGGTCCTTGGAATATACTCATCAACATGGTCTGCAAAATCCTGGCGATTGATAATCTCCGCCGCACATCATAGAGGCGATTATCAATCGCCATCGTCCTTGTGGGGCCTGACAAAGCAATGCTAAATATGAACGGGCTATGTGAACATAAATTCCGATCTATGCTATTGTCCGGTACGTTTACAATGGCTGTCATGTATTTCGTACTCCTTTGCGACAGCATAATTGCGGGATATTTCATTGGAGAAGCAGGCGTGGCGGCCATAAACGCGATCACACCGCTGACGGGTGTCATGATGTTCTTCGGAGATCTTGTTTCGATAGGCGCCAGCACGATCTACGCGAGGGAAGTCGGCGCAATGAGGAAAAATAGGGCAGACGAGATCTTTGGACAAGGGCTGATCGTAAGCGTTTCCGTCGGATTGCTGTTGGCCGCTGTCTTTCTGCTTCTCCGCGGCGTTTATTTCAGCGCAAACGGAATCACGGGCGAAATTCTTGAGTATTCGCTGGACTACTACAGGTTTCTTCCGCTCAATGCGTTTCTGACTGTCTTTGTCTACTTTCTGGAGCAGATGGTATACATCGACGGCGATGAGTTGTGCAACAATATCTGCTACGCCTTTCAGATTGGCGGGAATATCGTCTTCTCTGTCATACTGACGAAGCTCATCGGAATGACCGGCAACATACTCGGCTCTGTGATTGGAAACGGGCTGGGCATTTTTGTATGCTGCTGGCACTTCCTCCGCAAGGGCAATACCCTCCATTTTGTGTGGCACCTTTCGTTCAGGGACTTTATGCTCACATCTCGTTAGGAATAGTCACGGAACAGGTTGAGCATTTTTGAAGCCTCTAATGACATAGTTCCATCCAGGATTGTCAGAAAACCTTACAATATCAACCTGCTCTA
>CACZXF010000098.1 GCA_902785105.1 uncultured Eubacteriales bacterium
AGAGCAGGTTGATATTGTAAGGTTTTCTGACAATCCTGGATGGAACTATGTCATTAGAGGCTTCAAAAATGCTCAACCTGTTCCGTGACTATTCCTAAGGCGCAGCCCGCAATAGGCTGCGCCTTTTGGTTTTCGCTATTTTTCTTCGGCTTTCCTCGGGAATTCGATGATAATGGATTCAAAGGGGCGTAGGGAGTAGGTCAGCATGTGGGTGTAGCCGTCGCAGTCGTGCCACTGGGCGGTGAGGGGCGGTATGCCGCCGATCTCGGCGGGGTTGCCCTGGCCCGGCAGACTGTCGTAGGTGGAGAACACGCGCTGATACAGGCCCTCCATGGGCACGCCCACGGTGTAATCGTGATACTCCATGGGGGAGAAGTTGCACACCACCAGCACGGCCCCATCATAGTTCCAGGGGTTGCGGCGGTAGTAGGCCACGATGTTGCGGTCCGCGTCATTGCGGTTGACCCACTCGAAGGTGGTGGAGTTCTTGCTGTCCATATAAAGCACAGGATAGCGCTTGTACACTTCCAGCAGGTTCTTTACGCACTGCATCACGTCCCTGTGGCCGAAATCGTCCGCCAGGTGCCAGTCGATGGACTGCTTGACGTTCCACTCCTTCTCCATGGCGAATTCCTGTCCCATGAACAGCAGCTTCTTGCCGGGGAAGGTGAACTGCCAGGTGTAGAGCGATTTCAGCTCGCCCATCTTGTCCATGATGTCACCGGGGGCTTTGTTGACCATGGTGCCCTTGCCGTAGACCACCTCGTCATGGCTGAGTACCAGCACATAGTTCTCGGTGAAGGCATAGTCCGCGATGTGGGTCAGGTTGCCGTGGTGCCACTTGCGGTAGACGGGGTCGAGATTCATGTAGCGGATGGTGTCGTTCATCCAGCCCATGTTCCACTTGAAGGTGAAGCCCAGTCCGCCGTGATCCACGGGCTCGGTGATGCCCCACTCGGCGGAGGAGTCCTCGGCGATGAGGAAGCCGGTGGTCTGGCCGCAGACCTCGGTGTTGAGCTGCCGCATGAAGTCCATGCTCTCCAGGTTCATGCGGCCGCCGAACATGTTGGGCCGCCATTCGGAGCGGTCATAGTCGTTGTACAGCATCGAGGCCACGGCGTCCACGCGCAGGGCGTCGATGTGGAACTCACGAATCCAATAGATGGCGTTGGCGATGAGGAAGGAGCGCACCTCCGGCTTGCCGTGGTCAAAGGCCAGTGTGCCCCAAACCGGGAACTCCCGACGAAGCGGGTCGCTGTTCTCATAGAGCGGCGTGCCGTCGAACCAGCCCATGGCGAAAGCGTCCTTGGGGAAGTGGGCAGGCACCCAGTCCAGTATGACGCCGATGCCGGCCTGGTGCATGCGGTCCACGAAGTAGCGGAAGTCGTCCGGCGTGCCGTAGCGGGCCGTAGGGGCATAGAAGCCCGTCACCTGATAGCCCCAGGACAAGTCGAAGGGATGCTCACAGATGCCCATCAGCTCCACATGAGTGAAGCCCATGTAGGTGACATAATTCACCAGGTCGTCGGCGAGCTGAGTGTAGTTCAGGAAGCCATCCTCGTCCCAGTCGCCCTGGAAGCCCTTCTTCCAGGAGCCCAGATACACCTCATAGATGGACATTGGCCGCTCCACAGTCTTTGTGTTGTCCCGCTGGGCCTGATGGATCTCGTCGTGCCACTCATAGTTGTCCAGCCCCCAGACGATGGAGGCGTTGTTGGGCCGCTTTTCGTTCCAGAAGGCATAGGGGTCGCTCTTGTAGCGCTTCACGCCGTCCGCGCCGGTGATGACGAAGCGGTAGGCGTCCCCCTGACCCACGTCTGCCAGAAAGCACTCCCACACGCCGCTGTCGCCCGCCGCGCGGTGCATCCATTGCTCATTCTCCCAGCCGGTCTTGGCGGTGATGACGGAGACATACTGCGCGTTGGGCGCCCATACGTTGAACCAAGTGCCCTGTACACCCTCCGCCTCGCCCGGATGTGCGCCCAGCTTGCGGTAGACCTCGTAATTCGTGCCCTGATGGAACAAAAAGCTGTCGTAATCGGTAAAAACTGCCCTGCGTTCGGAAAGTTCTGCCATTGGATTACCTGCCTTTCTTATGTAGACGTTTGCAAATGAGCCTGAATAATGTTAAAGAAACGATAACTCCTTGTTCGATGATAACACAATGATGTTAAAATAGGGTTATAAATACGCTGTCTACAGCGTATCCTGGAAAATTATTTCTTGCCCGGTTTCATGGGCGGATGAAAGCGGGCGTTGTAGCTGTCGATCATGGCCGCCTGACCCCTTTCGCGCACGTTGCGGAAGGTGAACTGCCGAATGATGTCGTAAATCACGGCCATCAGCGGCACGCCTACCAGCATACCGACGATGCCCCACAGGCCACCGAACAGCAGGATACCGAACATCACCCAAAGCGCTGACAGGCCGGTGGAATCGCCGAGGATCTTCGGCCCGATGACATTGCCGTCCAACTGCTGAAGGACGATGATGAATACCAGGAACATCAGCGCGTGCATCGGGTTTTCCAGCAGCAGCAGCAGCGTGCTGGGGATGGCGCCGATGAAGGGGCCGAAGAAGGGGATGATGTTGGTCACGCCCACGATCACGGCGATCAGCAGCGACGATTTGAAGCCCATCAACAGGCAGCCGATAAAGCATATCACGCCCACGATGGCCGAATCCAGCAGCTTGCCGATGAAGAAGCCATTGAACATCTTATCGGCAAAGCGCACTTCGCTTTCGATCCATTCAGCCCAGTCCGGCCTGAAGGTGCCGTGGACGATCATGGAGGCCTGTGCAGCGAGCTGTTCTCGCTTGGACAGGAAGTACAGCGACACGATCAGACCGATCAGCAGATCCTTCAGTATTCCGACCACGCCGCCCATCGTGGAGGCTGTGCCTGTCAGAACGGGCGAAAGGTTCTTCATGACGTCCCCGGCACTGCCGAAGTGGGTGGTGAAGTAATTGTTTACTGAATTGAAGGCGTTGGTGACGATGTCGTTGGCCTGCTGCGCGTACTCGGGGTGGGCTTTCACGAAATCTGAGAAGAGCTGTTCGCACTTCTTCATGAGCGCATTATACTCCGCCGGCGCTCGCTTGACGATATCCACGATGCTCGTGATGAGCTGAGGCACGATGAGCATGATCACCGCCACCACGATTAGCAGGGCGATGATGAGCGCCAGCGCGTTGCCAAGCGTCTTGGCGGAGGAGGGCTTCATGACCTTCTCAAAGAGCGATTTCAGCTTCCGGGCCAGAGGCAACACCAGATAGGCGATGATCGCGCCAAACAGAAAGGGGCGCAGTATGTTCCCCAGCAGACCCACTAAGCCGCCGAGTCCGCTGGACTTAAAGAGCAGAAAACACAGCAGTATCCCGAAGGCAACCATCGTCGCCCCAGTCATGCCCCATTTGAGGTATTTTTCATTTTCCTTGTTCTTCACTTCACGTCATCCTTTCGCCTTTGTTATGAAGTAGAGCAGCATTATTATAACATATTTTACGATATAAGTCGGCAATCTGGCCTGTAAAATCCGGGCGTAGTTAAAAATTAACATTGAACGGCAAAATCGTAGTCGATTTCAAATTGCCCTATAACATTTACAATTTATTTACCTTTGAATGGTATAATCCAAAGGGAATAAATAGGAATTGGACATGGAGAGAAGCTGGAATGCTGTCGAAAAAGGAGGAATGCGCCAAAATGACAAGGCAAAGGGCTTTTTTGTTCGTTCAAGCGATGATCTGCACACTGGTGGCGGGACTGCTGGCCTATAGTGCCGTCAATCTCTACCTCACCGGCGCGGCGGAACAGGCCGGGGGCGATCTCTTTTACTACATCTATACCCGGGAAAAGGTGGGGGAGAGGCTCGCCCCGATTCTTCCACTCATTTTCCTGGGTCTGGGCATGATGTTGTCTGGAATCATATTGGGCATAAGGGATGAATCAGCCGATAAGCCCGTGCAGGACCCGGAGCTCATGCGCGATCTCATCTGCGCTCGAGTCCAGAATCCCAGCGAAGCCATGACCGCCGAGCGAACCATCCAGCGCAGGCTGCGCTATGGCGGCTGGATCGGCTTCACCGCCTGCATGGTTCCCGTAGCGATCTACATCGCCAATCCCGCTCATTTTGACCGGCCGCTGGATACCGAAGCTGATCTGCTGGCGCTGATGAAGGTGTTTGTCCCCTTCGCTGTGCTGGGCCTCGGCTGCCTGGCAGTGACAGCGCTGCTTGGACAGAACAGTATGCGGCGGGAAACCGAAGCTGCGAAGGCCCAACCCGCCGGGGGAAGTCCTGCCACGATTCCGATCTCCGTCAGGAGCGTCGGGCAGAAAGCCAGCCGGAACGCGCTGATACTGCGCATCGTGGTGGTGCTGCTGGCCGTGGCGATGATCGTTATTGGCATACAGAATGGCGGCATGGAGGACGTGCTGACCAAGGCAAACGCGATTTGTATGGAGTGTGTCGGACTTGGCTAATAAAATGATTGAATGGTGGAAAGCCCATAGGCCCACCACAAGACGGCTGGCGCAGCTCTACGCCGCGCTGCTTTACAACGCCAACCTCAAGGGCTTCGTCGAGGGACGCATTTTTGTTGGCGATACAAAGGCGGTCTGCGTGCCGGGCTTCAACTGCTATTCCTGCCCCGGCGCCATCGGCGCGTGTCCGCTGGGAGCGCTGCAAAACGCGTTGAACGGCTCGGGCCACACCGCGCCCTGGTATGTGCTGGGCATACTGTGCCTCTACGGTCTTATCCTGGGCCGTACCATCTGCGGCTGGTTCTGCCCGCTGGGCTTGATGCAGGAGCTGCTGCACAAAATTCCCACTCCAAAGGTGAAGAAGAGCGCTGTCACCCGCGCCCTGTCCTATCTCAAATACATCATTTTAGTCGTGTTTGCCGTCGCCATACCGATTTGGTACGGCGTCCGCCACGGCAAGACGCTGCCGGGCTTCTGCAAATACATCTGCCCTGCGGGCACGCTGGAGGGCGGCATCGGCCTGCTCAGCAATCCGGCCAACACCACATCCTTCTATCAGTTGAAGATACTGTTCACCCGCAAATTCGTCATCATGCTGATCGTCGGGCTGGCCTGCGTGTTCATCTACCGCGCCTTCTGCCGTTTCCTATGCCCGCTGGGCGCGATCTACGGGCTTTTCAACAGGTTTGCCATCACCGGCGTGAAGGTCAACCGCGAGCGTTGCAATGGCTGCGGCGCGTGCATGCGCAACTGTCAGATGGACGTTCGCCACGTGGGCGACCACGAGTGCATCTCCTGCGGCAGGTGCATCGGAAACTGCGCTCAGGGCGCCATCGCCATGAAGTGCGGCAAGCTCACTCTGAAGGGTCCCGAGACCGGAAAGAACGCCGATCCCGCAGAGGTCATCGCGAAGCGCAAGCGCACCGGCCGTGTGCTCTGGACCATCGCCGCGGCGGCACTGGCAGGACTGTTGATCTGGATGAACGTCATCAACGCGCCGAAGAAAGCCCAGCCGCAGCCTCAGGAGACCACTCCTGTGGTCGAACAGAGGGCCACTGAGGAAGCAGTTCCCGCGGTTGAGCCAGCAGCAGCGGAGGAAACACCCGCCCCTGTGACAGAGGATTACACCAGCGATGCCCCCCTCGGCGCGGAGGAGGGGAACCAGTTGCCCGACTTCACCACGGAGGTGATCGGCGGCGGGGAGTTCCATCTGGCGGACTACCGCGGCAAGGTGGTCATCATCAACCACTGGGCCACTTACTGTGCCCCCTGCATCGAGGAGTTGCCATATTTTGACCAGCTCGCAGCGGCCCATCCCGACGATCTGGCAGTGCTGGCCATCCATCACCCCACAGGCGCGAAAAAGGCCGAGAAGTTCTTATCGGACAAGGAATGGGACCACATCCTGTTCACCAAGGACAGCAAGGACAAGGGCCTCATCGAGATGATGAACGGCACCGAGGCCATGCCCCGTACACTGGTGCTGAATAAGAAGGGCGAGGTCATCTATAATGTCCAGTCCCCGGTGACCTATGATCAGCTTGAAGCGCTGTATCTCAAGGCAGGCGGCGGGGAAGGGACCGCGCCTGAACAACCCGTGACTGAGGACTACACCAGCGACGCGCCCCTCGGCGCGGAGAAAGGCAATCAGCTTCCCGATTTCACCACCGAACTGATTGGCGGGGGAGAGTTCCATCTGACTGACTACCGCGGCAAGGTGGTCATTATCAACCACTGGGCCACTTACTGCGCCCCCTGCATCGAGGAGCTGCCCCACTTTGATCAGCTCGCGGCGGCCCATCCCGACGATCTGGCAGTGCTGGCCATCCATCACCCCACAGGCGCGAAGAAGGCCGAAAAGTTCCTGGCGGACAAGGGCTGGAGCCACATCCTGTTCACTAAGGACAGCAAGGACAAGGGCCTCATAGAGATGATGAACGGTACCGAGGCCATGCCCCGCACGCTGGTGCTGAACCGGAAGGGCGAAGTGATATACAATGTGCAGTCGCCCGTCAGCTATGAACAGCTTGAAGCGCTGTATGAACAGGCGCTGTCAGAATAGCCGTCATCAAGTTTTTGCCTGATGTTAGCATCAATAATGTAACTCTGTGTTTGTCGTTCGTTTCGGGTTTGGTTCTATAATAAAATGAGGCTCTACTCCCGTTTTAATGGAAATGCCCTTTAGAACGGGGCGGGTACATCCAATTCGAGCTTGCCGCCAATAAGAAAGATCATGGCTTTGAAGCCT
>CACZXF010000099.1 GCA_902785105.1 uncultured Eubacteriales bacterium
GGGAAGGCTTTTGGGTTACGCGGTAGCCCAGCCCCTGCCTTCCCCTTGAGGGGAAGGTGCCCGTGAGGGCGGATGAGGTGGTTTACCCGCTCTCCCCGACAAATTCCAATTCACCTCTCAAAACACACTCCTACATGATAACAAAAAAACCGCCTGTATTCAAGCGGTTTTATGTGACGATGCGGCGGGGAGGGCGACGGTGAAGCGGAGGCGGCCTGTGTCGGTGTTCCTTGCGGTCAGTTCGCCGCCGTGCTTTTCGGTGATGGCACGGGCGATGGAGAGGCCGAGGCCATAGCCGCTTTTTTCCTTGCTCCGGGAGGCGTCGGCGCGGTAGAAGCGGTCGAAGAGGTGATTGAGGGCGTCCTCGGGGAGGGGCTGGGCGAGGCCGTTTTCGACGGATAATGTCACCCGGCGGGCGTCGCCGCGGAGGTCGATTTTTATGGCATCGCCCTCGGGGGCGTACTTGACGGCGTTTTCGCACAGCACGGAGATGAGCCGCCGCAGCGCGGCCTCGTCGCCCTGGACCACGCACCGGCCCGACGCTTCGATCTCAAAGGATTTCCCGGAGAACTCGGCCATGCCGATGAAGGGGTCGGCCTCCTCCCGGAGGAGCTTTTCCAGGTCCTGGGGGCTCTTTTGCAGGCGGGAATCGTCCTCGTCCAGCCGGGAGAGGTAGATCAGCTCGTTGACCAGCCCCCGCATACCGGCCACCTGCTTCTGGGTGGAGCGTATCCACTCGTTTTCCCCGGTCTCCAGCGTCAGCACGTCCATGTTGGCGGAGATGACGGTGAGGGGGGTTTTCAGCTCGTGCCCCGCGTCGGTGATGAACTGCTTCTGCCGCACGGCGTTTTCGATGAGCGGGCGAATGGCGATGCGGCTGTACCGCGCCACCAGCGCCCAGGCGAGCAGCACGCCGCCCAGCCAGGCGCAGGCGGAGATGACCGCCAGCCGCCTAACGCCGTTCAGCCGCGTCTCGCAGTTGAGGAACACCGCCATCCGCTGCCCGTCGCTCCGCTCAACGACGGTGAACAGGAAATTCTGATGGAACCCGCCCGTCCGCCCGCCGGAGAGCGCGCCCACGGCGATGTCCCGGAGCTCGTCCCCACTGTACTCCGCGGAGCGGGAGGTGTCGCTGATGACGGGAATGCCCTCATCGTCCAGCAGCACCGAAAAGAAACGGGCCTCGCTGACCCGCATCCGCAGCAGCTTGCCGCCGGGGCCGCGCCCGCCCCGGCCATTGCGCCCGCCCTCCTGGCTGATGAAGGAGAGCGTCTCGCTGAGCTGCGCGCGGACGTCCACCCAGTTGGCCGCGTTGATGACCACCGCCACCAGCGCCATCGCCAGCGCCAGCACCACCACCGCGATGCGGATGAACCTTTGACGGATCTTGCGAATCATAAGCCGCGCTCCTTTGGTGATACAAATTGGAATTTGGCAGGATGAGCGAGTAGGCCACCTCATCCGCCCTCACGGGCACCTTCCCCTCAAGGGGAAGGCAGGGTTGGGAACCGGGGAAACCCAAAAGCCTTCCCCTTGAGGAGCATCGAGCGCCCGGAAAACAGTCCAGTGGACTGTTTTCAGTGAGATGGGGCCGGCAGGCCCTTGTCAGGTGCCCGGATGAGGTGGGTCCCGAACGACATCCCGACAAATCCCCGTTTATCGCTCTACTGTTTCCTCTCCTCCAGCGAATACCCCACCCCCCGCGTGGCCCGGATCTCCACCCGGGAATCCAGCTCGGCAAGCTTGCGGCGGAGGAAGGAGATGTTGACCCAGACGACGTTGATCTCGGCGTCGGAGTCCCAGCCCCAGATGCGGTCCATGATCTGCTGGACGCCGTGGATGACGTGGGGGTGGTCCATCAGCAGCTCCATAAGCTGGTAGGATTTATTTTGGAGGCGGGCGGACTTGTCGCCCTTTCGGAGGGTCATGGCGGACTTGTCCAGCTCCAGATCGCCGAAGCGGGCCACGTCCGGGGCATAATCCGCCTTGCGGCGGAGCATGGCGCGGACCCTCGCCAGCAGTTCGCTGGTGGCGAAGGGCTTGGGGAGATAGTCGTCGGCCCCGGCGTCCAGGCCGGTGACCCGGTCCTCCACCGCGTCCCGGGCCGTCAGCATCATGCAGGGCGTCGATACCCCCGCCCGGCGCAGGCCCTCCAGCACCGCGATGCCGTCCAGCCCCGGCAGCATCCAGTCCAGGATCAGGCCGTCGTAGGCCCCTTCACGGGCATAGTCCAGCGCGTCCCGGCCGTTGTCCACCGTGTCCACCGAATACCCGGAATGCTCCAGCAGCGCCTTCACCGCCCGGGCCAGATCGTGATCGTCCTCAGCAAATAGTATGCGCATGGGAACCTCCTGTGGGAGTTGTAGCGATAAATGGGGATTTATCGGGGAGTTACCCGCCTCTCCTGTAGGGGCGGCGTTGCGCCGCTGGGAGCGGTCCCACCGCCCGCCGGGTAGTACGATGCGTTTCGTTAGGTTTGACTGCACGACAAATTCCAATTTACCGAGTCGAAATAACGCAAACTTTGGAGGCTGTATCTCAGCCCCCAAAGTCGCTCGATCCATCAGATGCCCTCGTCCATGGCGGGTTCGGCGGGCATTGCCGGGGCGGTCTCGGCCATGCCGCGGCCGTAGCCGTAGCCGCCGTTCATGCGGCCGCCCTTGCCGCCCATGCCGCGATCCATGCCATAGCCGCCGTTCATGCCGCGGCCCTGGCCGTTGCCCTTCATGCCGCGGCCCCGGCCCTTGCCCTGGGCGTTGTTGGCACGCTGCTCGGCGCGGGCCTTGTACTGGTTCAGGATCAGGTCTGCCTGCTCCTGGGTCAGCTTGCCGTCGGCCACGTAGCCCTGAAGTTCCTCCTCGAAGGAGGCCTGCCTCTTCGCCTGCCGGGCGTCGCGCAGAGCGTCCATGGCGGCCTGGAGGGCGGCGCTGTCGTCGGCGGGAGCGGTCTCGGTGGCGGGCGCCTCAGCGGGGGCCTCGTCCTCCAGCGTCGGGGGCTCGGCGGGCACCGTCTCCGCAATCGCCATCGCGCCAAACGCCATCGCCAGCACCAGCATCAGCGCCAGCAGAGCCTTGTTCATCATCTTCTTCATAAGTGTTCAACTCCTTTTTTTAATTGATCGTCTCTCCTTGGGACATTTGCATTATCGCACGGGGAGCTTAAATGGAGCTAAAACACTTATGAATAAATTGAGAATTGAAAATTGAGTTACCGGGCGCTTCTCAGAACTTGTCCCCCGTCACCAGCGGATTCCACTTTCCGCTTCGGTAGTGAAGCAGGAACAGTATGAACAGCAGTATGTTGTGGCCGATCATGCAGCCCCATGCGGCGGTGAGTCCGCCTCCGAGGAAGTGGACGGCGATGAAGGTGCCGATGACGCGCATCCCCCACATGCCGGCGATATTGCAACCGAAGGCGTACATGATGTCGCCCACGCCCTGGAAGATGCCCTCCAGCACCACGGCCACGCCGTAGAGGGGTTCGGTGACGGCCACCATGCGAAGCACCGTCGTGCCCAGACGGATGACGCCGGGGTCCGGGGTGAAGAGGGACATGAGCCGCTCGGCCATCACAAAGAGTATGGTCCCGGAGACGGTCATCATGGCGGCCTCCAGGATCAGCAGCGCATGGGTGATCTCCCGCATGTACTGCTTATCCCTCATGCCGTAGGCGTGGCCGGAGAGCGTGGCGGCGGCGGTCTGTATGCCGTAGGCGGGGATGTAGAAGGCGGACTCGGCGGTGTTGGCGATAGAGTGGGCGGCGGTGGAGAGGGTTCCCAGGCCGTTGATCATCGAGGCGAAGGCCACATAGCCGAAGGACGTGCCGAACCGCTGCACCGCCGAGGGGATGGCCACCCTCAGGCAGGGCTTCAATATATCCCAGTCGGGCTTCAGGCTCCGCCCCTTCGGGGAGAGCTGCGGGTGCCGCCAGAGGGCAATGGTCATCAGTATGCCCCCGGCGGCGAAGGCGATGGCCGTGCCCCAGGCCGCGCCGACCACACCCAGCCCCGCGCCGGGCATTCTCATTTTAAGGCCCAGCAGGCTTATATCCCTCGTTTCATAGATCAGCAGGTAGTTCATCACCACGTTGACGCCGTTCATCGCCAGGTTGCACTTCATGGGCGTGCGGGTGTCGCCGGAGGCGCGAAGCACCGTGCCGAAGATCACCGTAGCCGCCCGGAAGATCATGGGCGTATAGATGATGAAGAAATAGCGGGAGGCCATGGGCTGTATGTCGGGCTGGGCGTTCATCCAGCGGGGAATGTGGCCGCTGAGGGACAGGGCGACGACCGTATTCAAAAGCCCCACGGCCAGCACCGCCAGCACCGACTGCGCCGCCGCCCGTGCCGCGTTGTCAAAGCGCCGCGCGCCGTATTCACGGGCGATGTAGGCCAGAAAGCCCACCCCCAGCGCCGACATCGAGCTGCCCACCAGCCAGTTTACGGTGCTGGTGGTACCCACCGCCGCGGTGGCCGCCGCGCCCAGCCGCCCGACCATCGCCGAATCCACGTATTGCGCCGCCACCTGGAGCCACTGCTCCAGCATCGTCGGCCACGCCAGCGCCAGCACCACCTTGATAAGCTGCCGCCGGGTCATGTTCTTTTCCAATTGTTCGTTCGCTCCTGAAATGCTTTTGTGGGGGAAATTGAAGTTTATCGAGGAGTCAAACTATCCCTGTAGGGGCGCCGTTTCGGCGCCCGCCCCTCTGCGAGTCGTTACGTTCTATAGGGCGGGCGGCGCAACGCCGCCCCTACAGGAGAGCGGGCAACTCCCCTATAAATCTCTGTTTATCAATCAGTACAATAATTAATTATAAAGCAATCCCCCGTGATTTGTCAAACTGCCGTGGATGTGTTATAATGACAGCATGACACATCTGGCGACGGAGGAGATATTGGACATGGTTGTGGATACCACGGATCGGAGCCGTTTGAAGCTGGGCCGGGAGGTCGGGCCGGAGGAATACCGCAGGGCGCAGCTTGACATGCTGGACGCCCTGGCGGAATTTTGCGACGGCCACGGGCTGACCTACTACTTATCCGGCGGCACGCTGCTGGGCGCGGTGCGGCACAAGGGCTACATCCCCTGGGACGACGACATCGACGTCAACATGCCCCGCCCGGACTACGAGAAGCTGAAGGCGCTGACCGGCTGTCATCTGGGCGACCACATCGAGCTGGCCTCCCCCGAGGGCCCCATCGAGCATTCCACCTCCTTCCCGAGGCTGTGCGACACCCGATACGTGCTCAAGAGCGAATCGAAGGACGGCAAATCGGTGTACTATACCAACCTGTTCATCGACATCTTCCCCATCGAGGGCCTGCCGACGAATCTGAAGCGGGTGCGGCTCCACTACTACCGCACGAAGTTCATGATCACCATGCGCCGCCTGGCCTACTTCCAGGGCCCGCTGTCCGGCAAGCCGGGGTTTTACAAGAACATGCGCGCCGCCCTGCGGCCCATCGCACGGCTGTTCGGCTGGCGCTACTGGAACCGCCGCCTGCTCTCCATCGCCACCAAGTACCGCTATGAGGACTGCGCCTACGTCGGCGTCGCCACCGGCTACGCCCACACCATGGAGGAGTACATCAAAAAGGAGGGCTACGGCACGCCCACGAAGGTCGAATTCGAGGGCCGCCTCTACAACGCCCCCGCCGACACCGACAAGTACCTCTCCAACCTCTACGGCGACTACATGAAGCTCCCCCCGGAGAGCGAGCGGGTGGCGCATCACTTTGATATATGGGAAGTGGAGAGGTAGAGCCTGGCTCTTCTCGACAAATTGGAATTTGTCGTGCAGTCAAACCAACCTTGTAGGGGCGCCGTTTCGGCGCCCGCCCCTAACGAAACGCATCGTACTACCCGGCGGGCGGCGCGACGCCGCCCCTACAGGAGAGAGGGTAACTCCCCGATAAATCCCCATTTATCCACCCAACATCAACACATCCAGGAGGTTCTCACCATGAACGTCGCAATCGTCATCGCCGGGGGCGTGGGGAGTCGGATGGGGATGGACATTCCCAAGCAGTTCCTCCACATCTACGGCAAGCCGGTGATCATCTACACCTTAGAGGGCTTCCAGCGGCACCCGGAGATCGACGCCATCGAGGTGGTATGTCTGGAGGGCTGGGAGGACACCCTGCGCAACTACGCCCGGCAATACGGCATCGACAAGCTGCGCTGGATCGCTCCCGGCGGGGCCACGGGGCAGGAATCCATACGCAACGGGGTTTTCAACCTCGAAAATGAATTGAAGCCGGACGACATCGCCGTGATCCACGACGGCATCCGGCCCATGGTGGATTCCGGGGTGCTCTCGGACTGCCTGCGGGTCTGCCGCCTCCACGGCAACGGCGTCACCTCCACCCCCTACAACGAGCAGATCTTCCGCAAGCTGGACGAGTTCTCCACCCGTGAATACATCCCCCGGGAGACGCTGCGCAAGGTCGCCACGCCCCAGGCCTACCGCTACGGCCTGCTCCTGAACGCCTACCGCCGGGCCTTTGAGGAGAAGATCGGCATCTACGGCTCCGCCTACACCAACACCATGATGGTGGACCTCGGCGAGACCCTCTACTTCGCCGCCGGCTCCGACAAAAACATCAAACTCACCAGCAAGGACGATCTGGAGATGTTTAAGGCGTATTTGAAGATGGACTGACGAGGGTGGGAAATTGGAATTTGTAGGGGAGAAGTACTATCCTTGTAGGGGCGCCGTTTCGGCGCCCGCCCCCTGTGAGACGGCATGTTCTATCGGGCGGGCGGCGCAACGCCGCCCCTACAGGAGAGCGGGTAAATCCCTGTTTACCCCCCAACCAAACGGAGAAAAAATGAACCGAACGATATATGAAGCCGACCTCCGCGCCTCTCTGAAGGAGCTGGAGGACTGGCTGCAAGGCAAAAAAATACTGATCACCGGGGCCACGGGGACCATCGGGTCCTTCATGGCGGAGGCGCTGCTGCTGCCGGGGATGGACGTCGAGGTCTACGCGGCAGGGCGCAGCAGAGAGCGGATGCGGGAGCGCTTCGGGGCGCTCATGGAGGACGCGCGATTCCACTACGTCCCCTTCGACAGCACCGTGCCCGCAACCTTCGATTTCGACGTGGACCTCATCGTCTACGGCGCGGTGAGCACCCATCCCATGGCCTACAGCACGGACCCGGTGGGCATCATGAAGGCGAATCTTGTGGGCACGGTGTCGATGCTGGAATACCTGCGGGCCCATCCCGGCGCGCGGCTGGCGTTTTTGTCCTCCGGGGAGGTCTACGGGGAGAATCCCGACCTGCCTGAGGGCTTCCGGGAGATGGACCACGGCTGGGTGGACACCATGCGCCCCCGCTCCTGCTATCCGGAGAGCAAGCGTGCCGCGGAGACGCTCTGCGCCGCCTATGCCGCCCAGTACGGCGTGGACGCCCGGGTGGCGCGGCTCTGCCACGTCTACGGCCCCACCTTCCCCGCCTCCAACAGCCGGGCCGACGCCCAGTTTTTGCGCAACGCGCTGAACGGGGAGGACATCGTGATGAAGTCCGACGGCAGCCAGGTGCGCTCCTGGTGCTACGTGGCCGACGCCGTCCGGGGCATACTGTGGCTGCTGCGCTGCGGCCAGCCCGGTGAGGCGCTGAACGTATCAAGCCGCGCCGTCCACAGCATCCGCGAGTACGCCGAGACCCTCTGCGGCATCGCCGGCACCCGGCTCCGCTTCGACCTCCCCCCGGCGGTGGAGCGGGCCGGCTACACCAGAGTCACCCGCGCCGTGCTCAACCCCGAAAAGCTGGAGTCCCTCGGCTGGCAGTCCCTCTACGACCTGCCCACCGGCCTTCGGCATACCTTTGAATGTTTGAAAGTAATTTGATGGGGAGAGGGAAGTTGTTTGAGACAATTTCAAATGGGAAATGTCAAATGGGAAATGAAGACGGTTGCTGCCGCCTTGAAATATCTGACATCCCTGGGTAACTCAATTTTCCATTTCCAATTTCCCATTTGACATTTATCCCTGCAATTCCCACCGGAGGTGAACCAAATGGCGGCGAACAAGCCCTATGTCATCGGTCTGACCGGCTCCACGGGGAGCGGCAAGACGGAGGCGGCGAAATATCTGGAATCCCTGGGGGCGGCGCGGTTTGACGCGGACGAGGTCTCCCACGACGTGACCGCCCCCGGCGGCGTCGCGCTGCCGGCGATACGCGAGCAGTTCGGCGACGAAGTGTTCCACCCGGACGGCACGCTGGACCGCGCCGCGCTGGCGGCCATCGTGTTCAGCAGCACGCCCCACCGCCGCGCCTTGGAGGGCATCATCCACCCGCTGGTCCAGCGGACGCTGCTGGAGCGGATGGACGCCGCCGCGGCCGCGGGGGCGAAGATCGTGATACTGGACGTGCCCCTGCTGTTCGAGTGCGGCATGGACGCGCTGTGCGACGAGACCTGGGCGCTCTACGTCCCCCGTGAACGGCAGATCGAGCGCATCATCACCCGCGACGGGCTCTCCCGCGAGGCCGCCGAGGCCCGCGTGGACAGCATGATGCCCACCGACCGGCGCAACGCCCTCGCCACCCGCGCCATCAACACCGACCAGCCCGTGGAAAAGACCCGGCAGATACTGGCGCAGCTCTATCGGCAGGCGGAGAGGAATGCGAAGTGAGGGCGCGGTAAATTGGAATTTGTCGTGCAGTCAAACCAACCTTGTAGGGGCGCCGTTTCGGCGCCCGCCCCTAACGAAACGCATCGTACTACCCGGCGGGCGGCGCATCCCCATTTATCATCCCCCAACCCACCAAAAGAGGTATCCCTATGTCCACATCCAAACGACGCAAAAAGGCATTGAGGCGACAGCGGGCGCGGCGGCGGATGCTGGTCGGCACGGCCATCGTGCTGGCGCTGGCGCTGGGCGCGCTGGCGACTTGGCTGGCGCTGGGGCGCATCTCCCAGAAGGTGTATCCCATGGAATACGCGCCCATGGTCCGGGCCAGGGCCGGGGAATTCGGGCTGGAGCCGGCCTATGTGGCGGCAGTGATACTGGCGGAATCGGACTACGATCCCCACGCCGTGTCCAACGCCAACGCTCAGGGCATGATGCAGCTTTTGCCCGACACAGCGGAATGGGTGGCCCACAAGCTGGGCGAGGAATACGTCGAGGGCAGCCTGTTCGACGCGGAGATCAACATGCGCTATGGCTGCTGGTACCTCGATTTCCTGCTGCGCCGCTTCGGCGGTGACAAGCGCCTTGCCTCCGCCGCCTACCACGCCGGGCAGGGCACGGTGGACAAGTGGCTGCAAAACCCCGAATATTCCCAGGACGGCGTTACGCTCAACGTCATCCCCTACAAGTCCACCGATGCCTATGTGCAGAGGGTCTTGCGGTACTACGAGAAGTATGCGAAGCTGTATGCGGAGAGTTAGGGCGGTGAATTGGAAATTGTCGGGGAGACGACTCCCTCAGGCGCTACGGTGCCGCGCCTCAAATCTTCGATTTGAGCCGTGGCAGTCTGGCCTTCGGCCAGACCAACTTTGCCAAAGGCAAAGTTGCCTCTGCGCCAGCTCCCTCAGAGAGGGAGCCTTTTGGGCGACTGTTCTTAGGCTCCCTCTTTGAGGGAGCTGTCAGCGAAGCTGACTGAGGGAGTCGTCCCCGCCAAATCCCCATTTATCGACATGACCAACCCCCATCAAAGGTAATATATGAAAATGAAAAACACATCCTGCATGATGCGCACGCTGAGTCTCATCCTGTGCCTGCTGCTGGCGCTGAACCTGTCGGCGCTGGCGGAGGGCGGCGACTTTCCGGACGGGGAGGAAGAATTTCCCGTGGAAGGAGACGCCGCTGCCGTGGAGGGAGACTATGCGGCCTATGAGAACGACGCCCAGACCGCCGACCCGGTCTACGGGAGCTACAATCCCGGCGTGGACATGGAGAACGCGGATCTGGTGATCGGCTACGTGGCCTCCCCCGGCGCGTCGATGCACCCCGGCACCTGCACGGAGCTGAGCCTCATCAGCATCAACCAGCTGATGTACGAATCCCTGGTGGACCTGGACGAGAGCATGAAGCCGGTGCCCATGCTGGCGGACAGCTGGGAGCAGGACGGCAAGGTCTGGACCTTCAACCTCCGCCCCGGCGTGCGCTTTCACAACGGCATCGAGCTGACGGCCTACGACGTGGTGCAGAGCTATCAGGCGCTGATGACCAGCTCCGCGGACAACCCCTGGTTTTCCCGGCTGGCCACCATATGGAGCATGGACGCGGTGGACATCCTCAAGGTCCGGGTGGAGGGCACCACCGCGGGGCTTGCGACGCTCTACGCCATGAACTTCCCGGTGATGCAGTACCAGACGCTGGGCGAGCTGTACCCCCGGGGCACCGGCCCCTACTGGTTCATCCAGCGGGACAGCCAGGACACCATACGGCTGGAGGCCAATCCCCTGTGGTGGAAGGTGCAGCCGGGGCTTCAGAGCCTGATCTTCAAGCGCTTCGACGAGGCGAGCGACGCCATCGAGGCGGTGCACACCAACAAGGTCGGCATGATCTCCACCCACAGCCCCAAGGCCGCTTTCAGCCGCAAGCTGGCGGACCTTGCCAGCATGGACTATACCACGCTGACCTATGAGATGCTGGTGCCGAACCTCAGCGAGAAGTCCATGATGGCGGACATCCGGGCCCGGCAGTGCGTGATGTACGCCGTGGACCGGGCGGTGCTGGCCTCCAACGCCTATCTGGACATGGCGATACAATGCGAAGTACCGCTGCCGCCCACGAGCTGGCTGTATGAGAGCCAGTCGGCTTACTACTATTACAGCCCGGAACGCGCCCTGCAACTGATGTACGATTTGGGCTGGCGCGACCTCACCGGCAACGGGCGGCTCAATCAGGTGGTCGGGGTCATGTTAAAGGAACCAACCATCACCATCATCACCTACAACGAGAGCACCAATTCCATCCGCGAAAACGCGGCGAAGCTCATCGCCGCCTACCTGGACGCCATCGGCTTCCGCTGCACGGTGCGCACCTATTCCCAGGCCCGCTGCCGGGAGCTCATCAAGCAGAGGGCCTTCGACCTGGCGCTGGTGGCGGTGAACATGAGCGAAGTGCCCAGCCTGATGCCCATGTTTGGCCGACAGGAGACGCTGAACCTCAACGGCTTCGGCAACGAAAAGATGCAGGATCTGCTGGAGCGCGCCCGGGAGACCTCCGACGAGACCACCCTCAAGGCCATCTATTCGGAAATACAGCTCTATATCGTCCAGCGCCTCCCCATCCTCGGCCTCGTCTTCCGCACCGGCACCGTCCTCGCCAATCGCCCCATGGGCGGCATGTCCGCGCTGAGGAGCTATGATGTGTTTAACGGGCTGGAGTTTTTGAAGGTGGAGTGAGAGGTAAATTGGAATTTATAGGGGTACGGGGATTCACCTCATCCGCCCCTTCGGGGCGCCTTCCCCTCAAGGGGAAGGCTTTTGGGTCCTGTGGTTCCCAGCCCTTGCCTTCCCCTTGAGGAGCATCGAGCGCCCGGAAAACAGTCCAGTGGACTGTTTTCAGTGAGATGGGGCCGGCAGGCCCTTGTCAAGAGGTGGATTCGAACAATATCTCGACAAATCAACCCGGCCTTCCCGCGCCATGTCATCATGGGTGGGAAGGCCGGGTTTTTCAATCGTATATCCTGTGCCATTCCTCGGAAAAGGAGCCGTCCTCATTTCTGAGGACGAGGGGTTCCAGCCAGTGGAGGCCCTCGCCGCCGCCCTTGACGGCGTCCATCAGCACGAACTTGGGCGGGCGTCCGGCGACGCCGTGGACGGTGCGTATGCGCTTGGGGGCGAGGTGATTTTCCCACATGGCCCGCATCATCTCAAAGGCCCGTGGGGCGGGGTAGACCACGCAGAAGCGGCCCCCGTTTTTGATGAGCATCGACGCGGCCCTCGCGATGTCGCCGGGGGTCAGGTCGCCCTCGTGGCGGGCCAGGCGTTTGGCCTCATTCGCGCTTTCCAGCGCCGCGCCCTGTCGGCCATAGGGGGGATTGCACACGGCCAGTGTGTAGCGCCCCGCGCCAAGGGTCCGCCATGCCTCTCTCATGTCCATGTTGTATACGCGCACCCGGTCCTCCATGTGGTTATAGGCCACGCTGCGCCGGGCCATGTCGGCGATCTCCGACTGGATTTCTACGGCGTCCACCGTCGCCTTGGGCTGACGCGCCGCCATCAGCAGCGCGATGGCCCCGGTGCCGCAGCCCAGATCGACGGCCTTATCCTTGGGGCGAGGCGCGGCGAAGTCCGATAGTATCACGCTGTCCGTGCCGAAGCGGAACACGTCCGGGCGCTGGATCAGCTTCATGCCGTCCCGCTGGAGGTCGTCCAGGCGCTCGCCTTCCTTCAGGATAGATTCTGATCCTGTGTCGCAGGGCGGGCGGCGAAACGCCGCCCCTACAGGGTTGGCGGGCGGCAATTCGGTGTGCGTCTGGTCCGAAGGTGGCAGGGCGTCTTTCATATGCTCGGTCATGGGGTCTGCTCCGGCGCGGGTTCGGACCAGCGGTAGATGTTTTCGCTGTCGATCTGGTTGACGTAGCTCATGACGACCCAGCCGACCTCGGGGGTGGCGTAGATGATGCGGCCCTCGCCGGCGCCGATGGTCATCAGCATGGTGACGCTGTCGGAGCTGGCGGTCTGGAAGGCGAGTATGTTGCCCAGGGTGACCTCGTCGGGGTCCTCCACGGGGTCGTCGGCCAGGCGGATGAGGGTCTCCGGGGCGGTGACGGGCAGGCCCGCGGCCACACAGACGTACTGAACCAGTGCGAAGCCGGGGTAGAGCGGGTCGTCGGGCTGGGCGAACTCCTTGCCCACCAGTTGAAGGGCAATTTCGGCGACGCGGCTCTGGACGTCGGCGTCCCGGTTGTTCAGAAGCGTGGCGAAGCGCTCCTGGGCGGCGGGGTCGTCCATGGCCCGGGGCGCGTCGCTGAGCAGGGCGCTCAGCGTGTCGCTGCCCACGCGACCCGAGGGGGTCAGCTCGTTGGCCATCTGGAAGAGGCGGACGGCGGTCTCGGTGCCGTAGTCGAAATTGCCGTCGGCCTCCCGGTCGGTGTAGCCCAGGGCGTTCAGGCGGCGCTGGATCTGGGCGACGCTCTCGCCGGTGTCGCCCCGCTGGGTGACGTCGGCCCGGCGGCGGGCCACGGCGGTGCCGGAGTAGATCAGCTCCCACAGCGCCGCATCCGCCACGCCGGTGGGCTCCAGGCCGTTGTCCGCCTGGAACTGGGCCACGGCCTTCTGGGTCAGGTCGCCGAAGCTGCCGGTGCAGTCGCCCTCGAAGTAGCCCATGGCGTCCAGCCGCTTTTGCAGTGCGTAGACGTTCAGCCCCGCGTCCCCGGCGGCGCAGCTCATTTCAGATAAGTAGCCCTGCCAGGTGACGGGCAGGTCCGCCATCAGCCGCATCAGCGTCATGCCGTCGGCCACGCCGGTGACCGCAAGCCCGTTGACCATCTGAAAGCGCTCCACCGCCATGCGGGTGGCATCGCCGAAGGAGCCGTCGGGGGCGGCGTTGAAATAGCCGTATTCCATCAGCCGCTGCTGCATGGCCTGGACCTGATTGTTGATGTCGCCGCTCTTGAGCGGCTCCATCTCCTGATAGCGGCGTATGAAGCCCCGCAGATAGTCCTGCCGGGAAATGCCCGCGCCGCCCTGGAGCACGGCCACGGTGTCGCTGTCCAGCCGTCCGGTGACCGCCAGGCCGTTGGCCTGCTGGAAGCTCTCCAGCGCGGTCTGGGTGTCGGCGTCGTAGGTCTGGTCCGCGTCCTTGGACAGGTAGCCCAGGGCGTTCAGCCGGGTCTCCAGCCCGTAGACGTCCTCCGGCGGCAGACCGATCAGCGGCGCGTCCCCCGCCTCCGCCAGTCCCGAGCTTAAAAAGAGCGACGCCAGCGCAATGGCGATGGCGCGGCGAGTTGGATGCTTCATTTTCTATCCTTCCAATGATAAACGGGGATTTGTGGGGGAACTGTTCGAGGCCACCTCATCCGCCCTCACGGGCACTTGACAAGGGCCTGCCGGCCCCATCTCACTGAAAACAGTCCACTGGACTGTTTTCCGGGCGTTCGTCAAGGGGAAGGCATGGGCTGGGAAATGCGGGGCCCAAAAGCCTTCCCCTTGAGGGGAAGGTGCCCCGAAGGGGCGGATGAGGTGAATCCCCGTCGCCCCGACAAATTCCAATTTGTCGTTCTATTCATTCTCCAAATACTGCGCCCTCACATACCCCGTGGCCTCATCGGTCCGGACCACGGCCCAGGCGCTGTTGGCGGCGAGGACGGTGACCTTTTGGCCCTCGGAGAGCGTGTCGAGCTGGGTGGATTCGTTGGGGAGATCGTAGAGGGCGGCGTCGCGGGTGACGGTGACGGCGGCATTCTCCCCGGCGCGGGTGAGGTTCCCGCCCTCGATGGCGGCGGGCTTTTTGTTCACCAGCGCGGCCATGGAGACGTAGCCGGTGACGCCGTTGAAGCGGACGCAGGCCCAGGTCTCGTTGTACGCGCCGAGCTGGACCCGGTCGCCGTAGAACAGGGTCAGCAATGTGTCGGACTTTGTGGAGTAGGTTTTGTAGACCGGGAGCACGCCCGCGGAGACGAAGAGATAGCGGGTGCCCTTCACCTTCTGGATGGCCCCGCCCTCCAGGGGGTCGGCGGCCCCGGCCTCCTCGGCGGCGGTGATGGATTCCAGCCGCAGGAAGCCCTCCTTCCCGCTCTGGGTGCGGACCCACGCCCATTCCCGGTTGTAGGACATGACGGTCACGGCGTCGCCCTGCTTCAGCGTCAGCACCGTGGAGGACAGCGCGTTGGGCGCTTCGAACAGCGGCGCGTCCTGTTTGAGCCAGGCCCGCATGTTGTCGCCGGCGGCCACAAAGGCGTCGGGGTCGGCGGCGGGCGTTTCGGTCGCTTCGGGAGTCTCGACGGCGGTGACCTCCAGGCTCTCCGCGGACACGAAGGCCGCGCGGCCCTGATATTCCACCATGCGCCAGTCGTCGGTCCAGGCCAGCAGCTTCACCACCTCGCCCTCGGCCAGCGTGCCGAGGATCCCGGCGTCCTTAAAGGGCAGGCTCAGCGCCGACGCGGCGGTTTTTGCGCGGCCATAGGCGGCGCCCTCGGGGCGTGTGACGTCCGCGCCGCTCAGGGACGCGGATTCCAGCCGGTCCGCGCGGATGAAGCCGTATATGCCGCTGGAGCCCACCGCCGCCCATTCGCCCTGGGCGCCGTAGAGGTCCACCACAGCCCCGGCGGCCATGGTGGCCGTGGGCGCGCCGGTGTCGTCGGCCACGTCCAGCAGGTCGGTCTTTTCGGACAGGCGGGCGGTGGCGATTGCCTTTCCCGCGGGGGAGAGTTCAGAGGAATGATTCTCGGCGGTGGTGTCCCGCAGATTCAGGCGCTTGCCCTCCACGCCGGGATAGTAAAATGCCAGTATGTCCGAGGCCCGCAGGCCCTTTTCGGCCATCACCTGCGCCCCGCGCTGGCTCAGGCCCACGCCGTTGCCCGCGCGGCGGAAGGACACGGTGAAGGCCCGCTCGCCCTCGGTGACCCAGACGGTCTCGTTGTCCTCGGGATTGAGGCTCAGGTCGTACCAGTTCTCTATTCCCCCGTAGGTGGGGATGGAGACGGACACGCTGCCGGTCCGGGTCTCCCCGGTGTGGGAGGTCCCGGAGACGGTGAGCTTGAAGGTCAGCGATTTATACAGGCGGCTGGGCGCGGGGAAACGGGATTCGCAGGCGGTGACGCTCTCCACGTTCACAAGCCGAAAGCTCTCCACGGTGTCGGCCAGCTTTTCACGCTCCAGATAGTCCCGGACGCCCTGGGTCAGCGCGGCGTAGAGGTCATCGCTGACGCCGGTGAGGTCCTTGTTGATGGTTGCGGTCTTGACGGCGGCGGAGGGGCTGGCGAAGTCGTAGGGGTCGTCCCGCACCACGGCATAAGGCAGGTTCGGCCCGCCCGCGTTGTGGGAGGACTCGGACTGTCCGCCATTGGAGGCGCACCAGGCGCACTGGGCCAGCGCCCCGTCGTAATAGAGGACAAAGCCCCTCGTGTCGTCCACGGCCCGGACCACGTTGGCGTAATCCTGGGAGCCGCTGTAGCCCTTGAACATGAGTCCGCCGGTGTCCGTCAGGTCGTAGACCGCGCCGCCCCGGTTGCTCCTTCGCCGCAGCACGGCGGTCCGCGCCGCCACGGCCATGGCCTTCAGCGCCTCGACGCCCGCCGAGGGGGGCAGCACATAGCCCAGCGTGCCGTAGAGATAATCCTCGATATAGATGTTCAGTATGGCGGTGATGACCCCGCCCGAGGCCTGGAGGCCCAGGTCGCCGCAGAAGCGGTTGGACAGCTCCGGCTGGGTGAAGCGTATGCCCCTGACCCCGGTCTCCGCCCGCATCAGCTTTGCGGTGGGGCCGAGGGGGACGGTCTGGCCGTTCAGGCTCAGCGTCAGCCCGTCGTCCCCGGCGGTGACGGTGGCCGTGCTGCCGCCGGAGATGCGCACGGCGGGATCGGACGCAAGGTAGTAGTCGCAGTCCGCCGTCCAGACCAGCCTGTCCGGCGCGCCAAGGCGGGTCAGCATCACCCGCACCATGCCGTCCGACTCCGCCGAGCCGGGCAAGATGGCACAGAATTGCACGAAAACAAGCGCCAGCGCGAGCATCAGCGCGCGGACGCGGCATCTATTGTGGCATTGAGCTGTTCCTATACGCATTTATATAAGCTCCAGCGTTCTTCCGTAGTTCACTCTTTTCTGATGGGCATAAATACCGCCCTTCGCTCCCATATTCTCCGCCCTGTCCCTCAATTCCTGCCGGTTCATGCAATTGTAAATGGAACGTCACAGACGGGAAAAGGTTTTGAAGCATTGGGGAGATAAATTGAAGTTTGTAGGGGAGTCAAACCAATCTTGTAGGGGCGCCGTTTCGGCGCCCGCCCCTAACGAAACGCATCGTCCTACCCGGCGGGCGGTGGGACCGCTCCCAGCGGCGCAACGCCGCCCCTACAATCGAAACCATCTATTCCCCCTCGATCCTCAGCGCCGCGCAGGAATTTTGCCACAGCTTTGCGGCGAGGGCTTCCGGGTCCTCCCCGCGGAGCTCTGCCAGTTTTTCAAAGGTGTGGACGATGAAGGCGGGCTCGTTGCGGTGGCCGCGGAGGGGGACGGGGGCCATGTAGGGGCAATCCGTCTCGATGAGCAGGTGGTCGGCGGGGGTCTTTTGGGCGACCTCGCTGAGCTTCGGCGCGTTCTTGAAGGTCAGCGCCCCGGAGAGGGAGATGTAGAGCCCCATATCCAGATAGACCTTCGCCGCCTCCCAGCTCCCGGTGTAGCAGTGCATGATGCCGGCGGGCACGCGGCCCGCCTTCGCCCGGGCGCGGAGCATGTCCATGCAGTCGCCGTGGGCCTCGCGGATGTGGAGCTGGACGGGTATACCTAATTCGCAGGCCATGTCCAGTTGATGGTCGAAGACCTTGCGCTGGACGTCCCTCGGGGACAGGTCATAGTGATAATCCAGCCCGAGCTCCCCCAGCAGGCGGCACTTGGGGTGTTTCAGATATTGGCGCACCGTGGCCTCGGCGGCGTCGTCCCAGCCCGAGGCGTTGTGGGGATGGACGCCGATGGCGGCGTACAGGAAGTCGTATTTGTCCACAAGGGAGAAGACCTTCTCCTCGTTGGGCTCCTCCTCCCGCGGGTCCGCCACCACCAGCGCCCGCACGACCCCCGCTTCCCGGAACCGCCGGATCATTTCCTCCCGGTCCTCATCAAAGCGCGGGTCGGTGATGTGACAATGGGTGTCGAATAGCTGCATTTTTGATACTCCTTTTCCTGATAAATAGGGATTTATCGGGGAGTTACCCGCCTCTCCTGTAGGGGCGGCGTTGCGCCGCCCGCCGGGTAGTACGATGCGTTTCGTTAGGGGCGGGCGCCGAAACGCGACAAATTCCAATTTATCGCGCTGTCTTAATTCCCCTCCACCGCCCGCTGCATCTCATCCCACACCGGGTCAAGGCACTCGATGAGGCGCTTGTAGAGCTGGTAGCGCGGTTCATAGGCGCGGGCGGCTTTGGGGTCGGGGTCGACGCGGCGGCCCACGGGGGACATGCGGCGGGCGGCGGCCTCGATGCCCTCGCCGCTGGTCGCCGCGGCGGCGGCGATAGCGCAGCCCAAGGCGCCGGTCTCATTGGCGTCCACGGTCTCCACGGGGAGGCCCAGTATGTCGGCGAACATCTGGGTCCATACCCTCGATTTCGCCGCGCCCCCGGCCAGGCGGACGCACTCGGGCGGGGTCTCACAGGTCGCCAGCAGTTTTTCCAGGTGCCAGCGGTGGCAGTAGACGATGCCCTCATAGACGCTCCGGGCCATGTGGGCGCGGGTGTGGCTGACGTTCAGGCCGATGAAACTGCCCTTCGCGTTGGGGTGGACGTTGCTGGCCATCAGGAAGGGGTGGAAGATGGGGACAAATTCCTCCGGGGGAATGGACTCCACCCAGGCGTTCAGCGTGTCATAGATGCCGCTCCCCGCCGCCTCCCGGACCTCGGGCAGGAGGGTCTTTACAAACCACTCGTTGTTCCCCGCGGAGGTGGGGCTGGATTCCTCGATGAGATAGTATTCCGGCAGGGCGAACAGCGAGTTCATCTGAACTCTTCCGTCCGTCACAGGCGTTTTGCGGAGGTATTCGTTGATGCTCCAGGTGCCCGCGATCATGCAGATGTTCCGGGGGTCCAGCACGTTCACCGCGATGGCGCAGGCGTCGATGTCGAACATGCCGCCCGCCACCGGCGTTCCCGGCAGCAGACCGCAGAGGGCCGCGGCCTCTTCGGTGACATGACCGGCGATGTCCAGAGAATTGCACAGCGGCGGCAGGGCATCGCGGATACCCTTCAATCCAAAGCAATCCAGCAGTTCATCGTCGTACTGCCGGGTGTGGAGGTTGACCAGGTTCGCCCCGGAATAGTCGGTGATCTCCGCCCTCGCCTCGCCGGTCAGGCGGAAGCGCACGTAGTCCTTGCATTCAAAGACCCACTGTATGCTGTCCATGACCTCCGGCTCGTTGTCCTTCATCCACGCCAGCAGCGCCACGGGCTGGCAGGCCATGACGTGCTGGCAGGAGAGTTTGAAGGCCCGCGCCTCCGTGCCGTCCGCCCGCCACTTCACCGGGTAGGCGTAAGCCCGGTTGTCGGTGGAGATGATGCCGTTCCGGGCGGGCCTGCCGTCCTTGCCCCAGAGGTACAGCCCCTTCCCGTGGCCGCAGACCGCCAGCGCCGCGACGTCCTTCGGCGCGACGCCGGTCTTTTCCAATACGTCCCGTATGACGCCGCAGTTCGCCCGCCACATCTCCTCCATGTCCCGCTCCGTCCAGCCGGGGCGCGGGGTCAGCATCGCCGTCTCCCGGCTCGCAACGCCCACCTCCCGGCCCGCCTCGTCGTAGATCGCCGCCTTCGTCGTCGTCCCGCCGTTGTCCAGGCCCATGTAGTAACGCATGATCAACGCCCCCTTTGCTGATTATACCTATTATATCATCATTCGGCGGGTTTGGGAAAGGGGAAATATTGTGATGGGACGGAGTGCGGGACAAATTGGAATTTGTCGAGCAGTCAAACCAACCTTGTAGGGGCGCCGTTTCGGCGCCCGCCCCTAACGAAACGCATCGTACTACCCGGCGGGCGGCGCAACGCCGCCCCTACAGGAGACCCGGCGGGCGGCGCAACGCCGCCCCTACAGGAGAGGCGGGTAACTCCCCGATAAATCCCCGTTTCTCGACAAATACCATCACATTCTTCCAGGGGATTTACTTTCCCTTAAAGATATGCTATAATAGCATGAATATGCGGTGTCGCGACGGGCGCCGGCCAAAGGAACCCCGGAGGATAATATGGAAAATCAGAGAGACCTGCTTGAGGAGCAGGCTTACACCGCGCATGTGCAGCAATTGCTGCTGGCGCTGATAGAGCAGGCCCAGGAGATTTCCCGGGACCATCTGCAATCGATCCAGGCCATCGTGGCGGACGCCTGGGAGGATCTGCGCGTGAGGCCCACGGCGCTGTCAGAGCAGGATCTGGAGCAGCTCTCCACCGAGGTGGACCGGTTTGTCACCCGGCGGGAGTTCACGGATTCGCTGGCGGAGCGCTCCCGGCGGATGGTGAAGAACCCCTTCTTCGCCCGCGTGGACTTCCGGGAGGACGGCCACGACGTGGTGGAGAAGATCGTCATCGGCCTGTACAGTCTGAAGGACGAGAAGGGCGAGCTGCTGGTCCACGACTGGCGGGCCCCGGTGTGCAGCCTGTATTACGACGCCATGCCCGGTGAGGCGACCTACGACAGCCCCTCCGGCCCCATCCACGGCCTGCTGTCGCTGAAGCGGCAGTACCGCATGGAGGACGGACGGCTGAAATACTTCGTGGACACCTCGGTGAGCATCGACGACAGCATGCTGCTGGACATACTCTCCGGGGCCACCAGCCGCCACATGCGGCAGATCGTCGCCACCATACAGGCGGAGCAGAACGCCGCCATCCGCCAGCAGACGGCGCGGGTGGTGTCGGTGGTGGGCGGCGCGGGGTCGGGCAAGACCTCCGTGGCCATGCACCGGGCGGCCTTTTTGATGTACCGCCAGCGGGACGTGCTGGACGCCAACAAAATATTGATACTCTCCCCCTCCACCGCCTTCTCGGAGTACGTCTCCGGGGTGCTGCCGGAGCTGGGCGAGCAGAACATCCGCGCCCGCACGCTGCGGGACGTGGTGGAGGCGCTGCTGGGGCGGAAGGTGGAAAAGCCCTACAGACAGTTGGAGGTCCTGCTGGACCCGGCGGGGGAGTTGCGGCGGCAGTCGGTGAAGTACAAGTGCGGCCCGGATTTTCTGGATAAATTGCGCCGCTTCGCGGATGATTTCGCCGCCTACGGGCCGAATTTCAAAAATGTCACTGCCGAGGGGAAGGTGCTGATTAAGCGGGAAGAGCTCAAGAAGATGTATCTGAACGAGTTCCGTCTGCTGACCCCGGCCCAGAAGCTGATGCGCATGTCCGCCACGCTGGAGACGCGGATGAGCGGCATGGAGGAGAGCCTGTACAGGCAGTATGAAAAGAGCTTCGAGGGCCGCTATTCCGGGCGGGAGCTGCGGATGGCCTGCAACATGGCGGTTTCCCAGCGGATGCAGCCGGTGAAGGCCCAGCTCCGCGCCATGGTGGAGCTGGACGGCGCGGCGCTTTTGCGCATGGTGCTGGACGACGCGCCGAAGCCCCTGCGGGACGCCTTTATCGAAAATGGGAACGCCGGGATCACCTGGTGGGAGGACGCCGTGGCGGAGGCCTATCTGACCGCGCGGCTGGGCTTCGCCAGTCCGGACAAGACGGTCTATCACCTGCTGGTGGACGAGTGTCAGGACTATTCCGAGACCGCGCTGGCCATGCTCTCGGCCTACTATCCCAACGCCCGGGTCACCCTGCTGGGCGACCCCCGCCAGCGGACCACCCCCGGCATGGAGCCCTGCGACCCGAATCGCTGGGGCGGCTGCTTCGGCATGGCGGACGCGCCGCTTTACCCGCTGACCAAGTGCTATCGCTCCTCCATGCCCATCGCGGAGCTGTGCAACAGGATACTGCCCAACGACCCGCCGCTGGAGCCCTTTGGCCGCGGCGGCGCGGAGCCCATCGTGGCCCAGTATTCCGAGGCGCTTTTGAAGCAGACATTGAAGGACTTCCGCGCCGCGGGCCACAAATCCATCGCCGTCATCACCCGCACCCAGGCCCAGGCAGATTCCCTTTCGACGAAGCTGGAAAACGTCTACCGCCTCGACGGCGGCGAGGACGATTTGAACTACGAGGCCTCCGACAACGTGGTGGCCTGCTACCACCTGACCAAGGGGCTGGAATTTGACGCCGTCATCGTGGTCTGGCCCGACGCCGAGCTCACCGACGGCGAGCGCCGCCGCCTCTACACCGCCGCCTCCCGCGCCCTCCACAGCCTGGCCCTGCTGGCAGGAGGGGGGACGCTGAAGGGGCTGAATTTGTGAGATAAATGGGGATTTGTTTGAACAATGGGGAATGGGGAATGGGGAATGAAGGAACAAATCCTCCGGATTTGTTTGATTGAGGGGAAAACGCCTGTAATTACGGACAATTTCAATAAAAAGAAATCCGTAGGATTTCCACATCCATTTCCCATTCCCCATTCCCCATTCAAACCAAAACAAATTCCAATTCCCCCACGTCCGATAACCACCCAAACCATCTGAATCACGAGGAATGCACATGTACGAAACGTCATCGGAGCAGCGTCAATACACCTATTATGCCTTCATCAGCTACAAGCGGGAAGACAGCAAATGGGCGAACTGGCTGAAGCGCAGACTGCAAACCTATCGTCTGCCCGTCAGGACGCACAGGCAGCATCCGACGCTGCCACGGCGGCTGAATCCGATTTTTCTGGACAGGACGAACCTCACGCCGGGCTATCTGGACGATGGTCTTCGCAGTGAAGTACAGGATTCCAAATTTCTGATCGTCATCTGCTCCCACTATGCCCGGAAGCAATCCACCTATCTCGACATGGAAATTCGGGATTTCCTGGAGGGCGGCGGCGATCCTTCCCGCATCATTCCCTTCATCGTCGAAGCCTCCGGGAAGCCGGAAGAGGAGTGCTTTCCCGAAGCTCTCCGGGTGCTGAACGATGAACGGGCGATCCTCGGCGCGAATATATACGATTCCGGTCGCCACACCGCCTTCTTAAAGACCGTTGCCTATATGCAGGGCCTGAAGCTGGAGGAACTGGAGAGCGAGGACACCCGGCAGCGTCGGCGCAGGCGGCAGGCCATCGCCCTATGCGCCTGCGCTCTGGCGGCTGTCTTCGCGGCGGCGGCCTGCTATTGCTGGGATTATTTCATGCCAAAGACGGAATACTACGTGGATTATGTGGAGCGCTATGGCGTGCCGGAGGGCATCGGGCAATTGAGTGAGAAGGAGCTCCCCTCCATCAGCGCCCACTATGTCCTCATATCCCGTGAACACAAGGTTCGGGAGCTTCGATATGAAGACGGGCAGGGGAACCTCATGTCCTGCGATATCGACGAGTACGCGGACCGCCCAATCCACGCGAAATACGAATACCGTGAAAACGGCGTCATCGATTTTGTCACCTACTATACTCGCAGCGGAAAGACCGCGCTGGTGTTGGATTATGATACCTCCCTCTCCACGGCGGATCTGATGGAGTCCAGGGAACAGAACACCTACAGCAGTTCTGCCTCGCTGTCCGCCCACGCCTCCATGAGCCGGGAAAACCAGTTCGACAGGGACCCTCTGGGGGATGTGGATAACAAGAGCAGTATCTCCCGCTATCTGATCGACTACGATGAAAACGGCTTCGTCCGGGAGCGCCGCTATGCCAGCGATTCCAGAAACAGCATGGCGTCCGACGCGGACGGCATCGGCGGTCTCCGCTTTGACCGGGACACGCTGGGCCGCGTCATTCGGATCACCTATCTGATCCATACCGGTCCTGGAAGGACCGCGGAGCGTTCCGAGGATTACGAAGCCATCGGCTCCCGCACGGGCATCGCCTTCAAGGAGCTGGAATATGATTCAGCCTTCAATCTGACCGAGACCCGCTATTTTGATAATAACGGCCCCGCCTTCTGTGAGCCGGGCTATGCGCGGCGCGTCGATCGCTATGAAAACCACAATTGCGTCGAAACCCTGCAATACGGTGCCGACGGGAATCCGGTATACGCCCGGGGCTGGGTCCGCGTCATACATAAATATGATTCCCTCGGCAAGCGTGTCGAGACGCGCTATCTGGATCAGGATGGGGCGCCGACGCTGTCCGACGAGGGCTTCGCCGTCCGTCATATGCAGTATGACGACAGGGGCAATCTCACGGAGCAGCGCTATTTCGGCGTCGATGACCAGCCGATCCTCTGCAAAGAGGGCTTCTCGGTCTGGAAGGGCGAGTATGACGAACGGGACAATCTGACCTGCCTCCGCTTCTTCGATACAGAGGATCGGCCTACGCGGAGCAAGGAAGGCTATGCCCGCCTGACGCTGGAATATGACACGGACGGCAATGTGGTCTGTGAGCGCTATTTCGATGGAGACGACGCCCCGACGCTTTGCGGGGAAGGCTGCGCGGCTCTCAGGCACGAATATGACGAGCAGGGCAATCCCACGCGACATATCTATCTGGGCATCGACGGGCAGCCGGTTTTGAATAATGAGCATTATGCGATTTTGGAATTACAATATGACGATCGCGGCAATGAAATCAAAGCCAGCTATCTGGGCGTGGACGGGCAGCCGATCCTCCAGGCAGGCGGCTACGCGGCTACGGCAGTGGAACGCGATGCCTGCGGCATCGTCACTGAAGGCACCCATTTCGGCACGGACGGCACGCCGATCATCAGCGGGAAAGGCTATGCCAGCTGGAAGAGCCAATACGATATTTGCGGAAATCTGGTGGAGGTCCGCTATTTTAACAGGGAAGGCTGGCCTGTTCTGAACCGATTTGGCTATGCCGGCTGGAAAAGCGAATTTGACGCCCATGGCAACGTGACCAGTGTTCACTATTTCGGCGTGGACGGCGCGTTGATTCAAATCGAGGACGGCTTCGCAGGCTTGCGCTATGCCTATGACGAGTGGAACCGCCAGACCCGGATCAGTTTTTTTGACGCGGAGGATTCCCCGGTTCTGATTCCCGACGGCTATGCCGTCATGACCGCTGAATACAATCCACAGGGCAGCCAGGTCACAATACGGTATTTCAACGAAAAAAATGAACCCGTGCTGCACAGGAATGGCTATGCCTTTAGAATCAACGAATATGACAACCGCGGCAATATGATCAGGGTCAGCTTTTTCGATTTGAACGGCGCGCCGGTGCTGAACCACAACGGCTGCGCAGGGTGGACCAATGAATTTGATGCCCGTGACAACGAGATAAAACGCCGCTATTTCGGCACGGACGGCCAGCCAATCCTTTTGAAAGGCAAATATGCGGTCCTGGTCCGCGAATATGATGAGCGGGACAACGAGATCATAAACCGCTACCTCGGTCTCGATGACGCGCCAATATTGCTCGAGGGCCAGATTTCAGCCAAAAAATTCGCATATGATGTATATGGCAACCAGATCAACGTGGTCCTGCTGGGTCCGGATGGAAAGCCCCTCGAACCCTGAGAAGCGCATCAGTACGGGGATTTATCGAGGTGAATTTCAAATGGGAAGTAACTGTTCAGTGCTGTCGATAAACAGGGATTTGTCGGGGAGTTACCCGCCTCTCCTGTAGGGGCGGCGTTGCGCCGCCCGCCGGGTAGTACGATGCGTTTCGTTAAGGGCGGGCGCCGAAACGGCGCCCCTACAGGGAACCTCTAAAAAGTAGAGAGAAATCCAAACAAGGGATTGTCAGAGGTGGAAAAAACGAGAAAAGCAGGCATATTCAGGGGAAATGTTGTACTAAC
>CACZXF010000100.1:0-4785 GCA_902785105.1 uncultured Eubacteriales bacterium
GTTGACTCCCCTTCTCGAGTTCATAGTTCCACTATTGTATCGCTATAGGTGAACTATGCCCTTTTGGGGTTAGACCGTATAGAATGTTTCATAGTAATAGAAAAAGAGTTTGGTAAACTGAATACAGCGGAAGTCATTTTAACTAAAGAAAGAACCGAGCATATTCAGTCACATCATCCGCTGGATTATGATTTGTTTTTGAAACATGGCGTAGAGACAATTACCAATCCCGATATTATTTTGAGGAACATGAAAAATATCGATACGATATTCTTAATTTCAAAATTGCCTGATACAAACCTCAATACCATTGTGAGATTATCGATTTCAGATAAAGATGACAGCAATCACAAAAATTCCGTCATGACTTTTTATCGTATACGCACAAAAAACCTTGAAAAATTATTGGCTAAGCATAAGATGCTTTACATCAAAGAAGAATTTATGATATAATAGTTATGGGAGAGTACCCGAAGTAGAGATTGTGCTGCTACGCACCCTTGTGGTCAAAAGAAATGCGGGAGGGGGCACACCCGCCGGGGCTCTCCGGGGTTTACAAAAGACGAACGCCGCTCCATGTGGGGCGGCGTTGATTTTATTGGGGCAGTATTTTGCTTACGTTCTATTTCCGAACCCGGCTTTTGGGGAGCGGGTAACCGGGGAACCGCAAGCATTTGCGCCTGGGCTTTTGTGCGGATGCGCAGGGAACCGCAAGCATTATGCGAAGGGAAACACTCCCCTTGCATTTTTATTATATGCGAAGTGAAGCCGGAAGTCAACAACTATTTATTATCAGAATTGAATGGAAAAACCATCGTCCTAAACGCGGGACGATGGTTTTCACATATTACAGGCATAGCTGTTTTGATAAACCATTTCCGGGGCGAGGTCGATTTTGCCGTTGTTGCAGGTGAGGGCGGCGTGGTAGTCAAAGCGTCTCCCCGTCGATCCGTATCCGGGCGGCGATGAGCTTGGCGAGGAAATACATGATGGCGCACTCGTCCTCCTGCCAGATGCGGCGGTTGCGGGGCTCGGCGCAGAGGAGGTAGCCATCGGTGCCGAAGTTATCCATGGTGACGCGGACGATCATCAGCGTCTCGATCTCCAGCTTATTCAGCACCCCGTAGAACACCGGGCAGCGGTCGCCCAGGTGCTCCGGGCCGTTGGTGGAGAACATGTCGTCGGTCATGAGCCGGTCGATGTCGGGCACGTATTCGCTGAGCGCCTGGTCCCGGACGGAGTGGAGCACATGGTCCCGGCCCACATAGAAGAGGTCGCTGAGCCGCAGCTCCTCCATCAGCAGCGGGGTGACGGAGCAGAGCTTGTTTTTGAGCCCCGGCACCATCTCGAACTGCCGCACCAGATTGTGCAGCACGGAATACATGCCCTGCCGGGCGATGCGGCGGATCTCGATGTCCTTATGCTTTTCCTCGACGTATATGATATAGCAGTTGCGGCCCTTGGTCTTGCCGCGATAGAGGGTCTTGTCGATGAGGGCGAACAGGCCGTCGTAATCTCTTGCGTCGTCGGGATAGGTGGCACAGCCCACGGTGCCGGTGATGAAGGGGGCGCAGTCGGGGAGCTGTATGTTCTTCCGGAGCACCCGCTGGTTCTCATAGATGGAGGTCAGGAAGGTCTTTTTGTCGGCATAGGCGCGGTCCCGCAGGTTGACCATCAGAAATTCGTCCCCGCCGAAGCGGCCCGCCAGACCGATGCCCTCCAGCGACTTCGCAAAGCTGCGGGCCACGTCGATGAGCACCTCGTCGCCCACATGGTGGCCGTAGGTATCGTTGATGAACTTGAAGTTGTCCAGATCCAGCATACCGAAGGTGAAGGGAATGTCCTGCTCCAGCAGCCACTTCACAAAGCCGATCATGTGCTGCCGGGAGATGAGGCCCGTCAGCGGGTCCAGCAGGTGTTCCAGCTCCTCCGTCTCCAGCACCTGCTCGAAATACGGATACCCGCTAAGCTGCTCCCTCGTATACATCTTCCCCACACCCCCAGTTTACCCATTATTATAGCATGATTTTTTAACATTATATCACAATTTGTAGAAACATACTATAGTGAAATAGTGGAGAGAACATACTTTTTACAATCGGGGGGGGGTTACTGCTCAGAGTCACGGGTAAATTGGAATTTGTCGGGGAAATGCACCAACCCTGTAGGGGCGCCGTTTCGGCGCCCGCCCCCAGCGAGACGACACGTCCTACCCGGCGGGCGGCGCACTACAGGAACGTGTGCATCTCCCCGACAAATCCCTGTTTATCGAGGACTCTGAGCTGTAACAATCGGGGCGTTGATCAATGGGGATTCAAGCTTCCCGCACCGAGAGAATGACCGCTGACATGCACCCTAAGGCATATTGCCGTCATGTCGTCGGGGCGCTGACTGGCGGACTGGGCGAGGGCGAGGACCTGTTCGGAGAGGGCGTTCATATCCCCCTCGTTTTGTAGCAAAAGATTCTCAATTTCGACGGGGTCGGCGGCGTCCAGCACGCCGTCGGAGGCCATCAGCAGCACGTCGCCGGGCATGAGGCGGACTCTGCAGGCGGCGGGCTGGACCTGATCGAGTATGCCCAAGGGGAGTCGCCCGCCCTCGACGCGCTGGATCTCGCCATCCCGGAGGATGAGCGTGGGACAGGCGGAGAGCTTGACCAGCTCAGCCATACCGCTGGAGAGGTTCAGAAGCAGCATATCCACGGTGGAGAACATGTCCTCCTTGGCGCTGTTGACCAGCAGGGCGTTGACGGTCTCTACGGCCAGCCCCCAGCCCGCCCCCGCCGCCAGGAACCGGGCCAGCAGCCGCGCGGCCTGGGCGGACTCCCTCCCCGCCGCCTCCCCGCTGCCCATGCCGTCGCAGATGAGGGCCAGCAGGTGTTCGTCGTCCAGCATGGCGGTGAGGTGGCTGTCACCGCTGGCAACGTCAGGGTCGCGGGAGGCGCTGCCCGCCCCCACCTCGGCGGACAGCTTCGGCAAACGGCGCACCCGGAGCGTGTTTCCCAAGAGGCTTAAAACGCGATAACTTCCCCCAAGGCATCGGACCGCCTTTTCCGCCATGGCCTCGGACCACCGGCCCTCCCGCAGGGTCAGCGCCAGTTCACAACGATGGCCGGGGATGGAGAGGGCCTCGGCGATGTCGATGTCCCCACGGGCCAGCACCGCCGACACCTTCCGCGCCGTCGCGTCCCGCAGGCGGAGGGATTTGGACTGCTCCGCCGCCATATTGTCCAGCAACGCCTGGGCCTGCAAAAACTGGGCGGAGATCAGCCGGTTGTCCGCGCCGCGCTTCAGCTCCGCCCGGCGGGTTTCTGCGAAATCTGAAAGCATGGGACCCACCCCGTCCTCAAACATGCGGCTCCTGCGACAGCGCCTTTGCAGGTCGGGGGGCACGCCCTCCTCAAACAGCGGCCCCTCCCCCTCCATGGCCAGCGCCACCAGGTCGCATAGCAGCCGCGCGCCTCGGTTTTCCGAACCGGCCCAGCATTCGCCATAGCCGGGACAGCCGTCGCAGAGGGTCTCCCGAAGGCGGGTCATCAGCGTCTGCTCGTCGGGCAGGGAGGCGGGCTTTAAGTAGCCCTCGGCCAGCTCGCCAAAGGCGTCGCTCATGGCCTTCAGCCGCTGATTCATGTCATCCCGGAGCAGCGCGGCCAGCTGGTCCGAATCGCAGCCCACGGCGGGGCGGCGCAAGCCCCGCAATATTTCAGAGCGGAATTTATCAGGCAACAGCAGCGCCAGCGGCGGGCCGAGGCAAAGCCCCGCCATGTCGGGATAGGGCAGCGCCATGAACAGCGCCGACACCAGCCCCGCAGCGGCGACGAGGGCGGCGCGGGGGAGGTCCCGCCCCTCGCAGAGCTGTGCCGCCGCGCCGCAGAGGCCCAGGGCAGCGGCATAGCGCCCGTCGCCGGTCATCAGCAGCGCCGACGCGCCGAGGCCCAGCCCGGTGAGCGCCCCGGCGGGCCAGGTCAGCGTGACCATCAGCGCGGCGAAGCCCATGGCCGCGGGGACATAGATTTTGCAGACGCCCGCCGTCGCGGCCAGCCCCAAAATGCAGAGGCCGAGCTTCGCGTCGGGGCCGGGCCGCCGGTTCGCTTCAATCGACCGAATTGCCTCCGCCAGGAAGGGCGCGGCGGACAGCGACGCCAGCGCGGCGGCGGTGACCTGCACGGAGGGCCAGAGTGCCCCTTGAGCATAGACCAGCCCCGGCAGCAGCATCCCCAGTCCCGCCAGCATCATGCAGAGCCGGGCATCGTTCGGGGACCTCGCCTGTATGGACGGCGCGCGGCGCAGGGCGTGACGTATGCGCCCCGTCACCGTCGGCATAATATTGGAGAGCAGCGACCCGGCGAGGACCACGGCGCACCCGATGAGCAACGAGAGGTTGAACGCTTCGAGGCTCTCCCCCACCGCCCCCAGCAGGCACCCCGACGCCAGCGGTGCGGGATTCAGCCCGGCCGACAGCGCCGCCGCGAACAGCGCGATGGCGAAGGGCGCGAGTCCGCAGGCCGGGACGAGGCTCACCACCACGGCACGGCTCAGCAGAAAGGCCGCCCCCGCCAGCGCGGCAAGGCGTCCGGCGGCCTTCATACCTTCCCGAAGCGCGGCCGGTTCCGGCAGTCGGGGCAGAAACAGCGCGGTTTCACGAATGACTTTCAGCATCGTTTCATCCTCCCTTCGATATGGGCAGAGCGATAAATTGGAATTTGTCGGGGAGACGAATTGAAAATTGATAATTGAAAATTGAAAATTAATAGCGACAAATGCTACCTTGTAGGGGCGCCGTTTC
>CACZXF010000100.1:4802-5421 GCA_902785105.1 uncultured Eubacteriales bacterium
AACGCCGCCCCTACAACAACACTGGTTGGTGGGTTTGCAAGCTGGTAACTCAATTTTCAATTTTCCATTTTCAATTTTCAATTTACCTCGATAAATCCCTGTTTATCGACGCGGGATTATTTATGCGGCGCGATTTCGTGAAATGCTTTCGGGAATTGGTATATTTTGCGCGGACTGGGCAAGAATAGGGATACAACGCCGGGCAACCGGAGAAAAAAGGAGTTGTTAACTATGCTGGATCGCACTTCACTGGTTCTCACGATCATCGGTGGCATCAACTGGCTGCTGGTGGGGCTCTTCCGCTTCGATCTCGTGGCCTATCTTTTCGGCGGGCAGGCCGCTACGGTCAGCCGCGTCATCTACACCGTGGTCGGCATCGCCAGCCTGTGGTGCATCTCCCTGCTGTTCCGCCAGCGCGTCCCCGTCGGGTCCTATGACGAATGAACAGAAACAGCCCGCGCACGATTGTGAGTGCGCGGGCTGTTTGGCGTATAAATTGGAATTTGTTGGAGTGACGGGAGTTCACCTCATCCGGCGCTTCGGTGCCGCGCCTCAAATCTTCGATTTGAGCCGTGGCAGTCTGGCCTTTGGCCAGACCAACTTTGCCAAAGGCAAAGTT
>CACZXF010000100.1:5449-11754 GCA_902785105.1 uncultured Eubacteriales bacterium
AACAGTCCAGTGGACTGTTTTCAGTGAGATGGGGCCGGCAGGCCCTTGTCAAGTGCCCGTGAGGGCGGATGAGGTGGTCTCGAACAAACTCCCCGACAAATCCCCGTTTATCCGCCTGTCTGTCACGACCCCATCAACAGCAGCCGCTGTGTGGCGCTGTCGGCGACGCCGGTGGCAGGGAGGCCCTTCTGGGACTGGAATTCAGAGATGGCCTCGGCGGTCTGCTTGCCGTAATAGCCGGTGGACTCGCCGTCCATCACCAGCAGGCCCAGCTCCCGGAGCTTGTCCTGCATCAGCAGGATGTTGTAGGCATAGTCGCCCACCTTGTGGGTGCGGTATTCGTCCTCGTAGGCCTGGGGGATGGGCATCTCCTGGTTGGGCTGATAGGCAGTCACCTGGTTCTCCTCGAAGCCGAACAGCTCGTTCATGGTGACCATCTCATAGCCCATGGAGGCCACGTAGGGGATGAACTGGGTCAGTATCTTGGTATCCCGGTCAGTGGTGTGGAAGAGGTAGATCGCGCCGGGCTGGAGGAAGTTCTTCAGCTCCTGGAGCTCCGCGTTGGAGCCGGAGATGGACCAGTCCGCAATGCCGTAGAAGCCAAGCTGCTTCAGATAGTTGTGGGTGCGCTGGTCGCTGGAGCCGTCGCCGCCCATCAAGCGGAAGAAGTGCTGCTGATAGTTGACGCCCAGCAGCTCGTTCACGGCCTGGCGCTGGTCCCAGATCTGCTTGGCCATGTCATACTCCGAGAGCTTGAACACGCGCTCGTGGCTCATGGTGTGGTTTTCGATCTCGAAGCCCAGCTCGAAAGCGCAGGTCTTGAGCGTCTCCTCCATGCCCTGCTTGGTCAGGTTTTCACCGATGGGGAAGATGGTCAGCTTGCCGCCGTTCTTATAGGCCGAGCTGGCGATGGTCTGCAAGTTGCCCACCTGGAAGCAGTCATCGATGGTGATGGCGATCTTGCGCTCAAAGGTGTCCGCCTTGCTGAACACCGGCAAGTATTCGAAGCCGCCCTCCTGGGCCGTCGTATCCACCGCGCCCAGGGCCTCCGCCGCCGTCAGCGCCGCCACGGGCGTCGCCGTGGGCACCTCGGTGGGCGCCTCCGTGGGAACCTCCGTGGGCGCCATGGTCGGCACCTCCGTCGGGGCCTCCGTGGCCGGGTCGCCATCGGTGGCGTGGGTCGTATCAATGCGGACGAAGGCCACGCCCTCCTGGGGGCCTTCCGTCTCCAGCGGCGGCGCGGCGATCTCAACATCCCGCGTCTGGCTGGGGTGATTGATGATGACCGTGTGGCTCCGCTTCGGGGCCACAATGATCACCACTGCCGCGACCACCAGCAGCGACACCAGCACCGCCCCCAGCCTCAGGATCTGTTCCTCCTGCCGACGCTGTTTGCGGCTCTTCTTTTTCACGCTCCGCCGGTCCTGCGGCATTTTCTTTTTATCACCCATAATATAATTCCCTCCCGTCTTGACGCAAAGGCATTTTCAATGGTATACTGCATTCATATCGGTCCGCCATGGTTACGCCATATTTGACGCCACAAACCCTCGCAGGGTTCCCGGCGACGAAAAAAAGGCAAAACTGTGACGCTCTGTACGAATTATAACACAATAGATATAAAATTGAAATACTTTTTGAGAAATTTTACATGGAATGATTACGATTCGGAGTATTCGATAAATTGGAATTTGTCGGGGAGACGGGGGGTTCACCTCATCCGCCCCTTCGGGGCACCTTCCCCTCAAGGGGAAGGCTTTTGGGTTCCGCCGTTCTTAACTCCTTGCCTTCCCCTTGAGTGGAAGGTGCCCGTGAGGGCGGATGAGGTGGATTCGAACAACTCCCCGCCAAATCCCTGTTTATATGGAATGGAGATGTTATAAAAAAATGCGACTGGACAAGGCCGTGACGCTGAACGGCATGACGCGCAGCGAAGCCCGGAAGGCCATCGCGGCGGGGCGGGTGAGCGTCCGGGGCGGCATTGCCCGTGATGTGGGGATGCAGGTGGAGCCGGGGGATGTCCTGGTGGACGGACGCCCGGTGGAAGCGCCGCGGGAGCTCTACATCATGGTGAACAAGCCCGCGGGGGTGCTGACGGCCACGGAGGATGGGCGGCAGAAATGCGTCTCAGACCTGCTGCCCGAGGACCTGCGCCGCCGCAATCCCGGCCCCGTGGGCCGTCTGGACAAGGACGTGACGGGCCTGGTGCTGATGACCACTGACGGCCAGCTCGCCCACCGGCTGATCTCGCCCAAATGGAAGGCTGAAAAGACATATCTGGCGAAATGCGAAGGCCGCCTGACCGAAGCGGACATAGAGACCTTCGCCCACGGCATCATTCTAAGCGACTTCACGGCGAAGCCCGCCATGCTGCGCATCCTCGAGGCGGGCGACGACGCCTCCACCGCCCAGGCCATACTGACCGAGGGCAAGTTCCACCAAGTCAAGCGCATGTTCGCCGCCATCGGTCACCCTCTGACGGCCCTGTCCCGCACACGCATCGGCTGCGTCACCCTGGACCCCACATTACAGCCCGGCCAGTGCCGGGAACTGACGGTCGAGGAGCGGGAAGGGTTGATGGAGCTGTGCGGACTGAAAGAATAGATGGACAAATTGAAGTTTATCCGGGAGTCATGCCAACCTTGTAGGGGCGCCGTTTCGGCGCCCGCCTTGTACGGTGCACATCGTCCTACCCGGCGGGCGGCGCAACGCTGCCCCTACAGGAGAGCGGGCAACTCCCTGACAACTCCCTGTTTATGAAAGGAATCACCATGAACGATCACTACTACACCGAAACCCCCGCCTCCGCCCATGACGAGCGGTGGATCAAATTGGCGGCGCTGGGGAACGATTTGCACTTCATCACGGACGCCGGGGTCTTTTCCCGGGACGGGCTGGACCGTGGGACGGAGATACTGTTGAACGCCCTGCCACCCCTTAACGGACGGGTGCTGGACCTGGGCTGCGGCTGGGGCGCGGTGGGCGTCGCGCTGGGGAAGGCGTATCCGGAGCTGGACATCGTGATGACCGACGTGAACACCCGCGGGGCGGAGCTGGCCCGGCGCAACCTCGATCTGAACGGCGTCAAAGCCAAGGTGGTCCAGGGCGACGGCTACGCCGCCGTCGAGGGCACCTTCGACGCCATCATCACCAATCCCCCCATTCGCGCCGGCAAGGCGCTGATCTACGGCCTCTTCGACGACGCCCGCCCCCGCTTGAATCCCGGCGGCGCGCTCTACATCGTCATCCGCAAGCAGCAGGGCGCGCCATCGGCCCTGAAGCACCTCCAGGAAACCTGGCCCACTGCCGAGATGATCGACCGCGAGGCGGGGTATTGGGTATTACGAGCCAAACTATAATCGAAAAACCTTGTAGGGGCAGCGTTACGCTGCCCGCCCGAGTACGAAGCAATTCGAAGTACCCGGCGGGCGGCGAAACGCCGCCCCTACAGTGTTATACAATTAGTATTCATCAGCCCCTGGCTCTGACAGCGACCTCGGGATAGTTGCTGGTGATGTAATCCACGCCCATGTCGATCCAGCGGACGCAGTCGTTGTAATTGTCGATGGTCCAGACATTGACCTGGAGGCCCTGGCTATGCCAGGCATCAAGGCGGTTCTGGGTCAGCAGCTTCCAGTGCACCATCAGCGCGGAGATGTCCAGCTCATCGATGAAGCTGTCCAGCTTGGAGGGCACAGAGTCCATGAAGATGAAGCCCAGCCGCGCGTTGGCGTCCAACTGACGCACCTTGCGGAGCAGGTCCTTTTCGAAGGAGATGTAGATGACCCGGTCCTCCATGTCGTGGGCACGGACGGCGTTGACGGTCTTGGTGACGTCGGCGGTGTCCTTGAGCTCCACCTGGAGCAGCAGGCCGCTGTCGTAGATGACATCCAGCGCCTCGTCCAGCGTGCAGAGGTTGGACTTGTATTTCAATAGCTCACTGTACTTCTTGTCCTTGATCTTCTTGCCGTCGATCTTGGCGTCGTGGTTGATGACCTCGATGCCGTCCTTGGTGGTGCGGACGTCCAGCTCGATCATGTCCGCGCCGGTGCTGGCGCTGTTGGAGAAGGCCTCCAGGGTATTCTCCGGGCCGCAGGACAGGCCGCCGCGATGGGCGACGACGATGACATCGCCGGTATTAAAGCCCGGATCGACGGGCGTCGGCGTCACGGTGGAAGCGGTAACGGTGACGGCGCACACGGCCCTCTTCCCATTGTCGGTCTCGGCGGTAATGTTGGCCTTGCCCACGCCCACGGCGGTCACCAGGCCGTTCTCATCGACCCAGGCCACGTCATAGTTGTCGCTCTCAAAGGTGATTTCTGCCACCGCGCCGCTGTTCAGCGTGGCCTTGAGCTGGAAGGTCTCGCCCTCAAACGTATCCTCGTCGAACTTGAGCTTCAGTTCCTTCTTGTTCAGCGTGATGGAGGTGGCCGCCTTGCCCACGGTGATCTTGCAGGTCGCCTTTTTGCCATTGGGCGCACTGACGGTGATGGTAGCGGTGCCCGCCTTGACGCCCTTCACCACGCCCGCCGATGTCACAGAGACGATCTTCTCATTGCTGCTCTTGTAGGAGAGCATGGGGGTGACATCCTCGCCCGTCGCGGTCAGCGCCACGGCCTCCAGGTCGGCGGACTGGCCCACATACAGGAAGCCCACTTCATCGACGACTATCGTCTGCGGTCCGGGCATGACGGCGACCTCGCAGGAGGCTCGCAGGCCGTTGTAGGTCTCCGCCCAGACGGTCGTGGTGCCCTCGGACACGGCGGTGATCACACCGGTTTCGTCGTCGACCTCTGCGATAGAGGGATTATCGCTGTACAGCGTGATGACGCCGCCCGCGCCCTTGTTCAACGCCGGCTTGAGCTGAAAGGTCTGCTCCGCCATCAGGCCGACGCGGTCCGCGTTCAGCGTGATGCTGGTGGGCGCGGCGTACACCGTCACCTTGCAGGTGGCCTTCTTGCCGTTCTGCGTCTTGACGGTGATGGTGGCCGTGCCCGCGCCGTTGGCGGAAACCACGCCGTCCTCCACCGACGCCACGGAGCTTCTGCTGCTGGACCAGGTATATTCCGCGTAGCTGTACTCGGGCACCGCCGCCTCCAGCAGATAGTCCTGTCCCTCGCCCAGGGTCAGCTTCTTCTCGGAGATCGTCACCTTCGAGGGAGCCTTCATGACGGTGATGTTGCAGGTGGCATTCTGCCCGTCGAAGGTGTAAACCGTCACGGTGGCTTCGCCCGCCTTCGACGCCGTCACCACGCCGTTGCTGACCTTCAATACGCTCTTGTTGGAGATGTCGAAGCGGCAGTATTCCACGGGATAGCCGCAGGTGTCCGAGAGGATGTTCACCTTCTGCTTCTCCGTCATCAGGATCACGTCGTCCACGATGCCAAAGCATGCGTTGGGATCATAGAAGGTGCTGCCCTTGATGCGAATGAGCACGCCCTCTGGCAGGGCGATCATCCGCTTGCTGCCGCTGTCGAACACCATCGCCCCGTCCTCCACCGCGGGGAAGATGGATTTGACGGACTTCACCAGCTTCGTGCACTTGCCGATCTCCAGCTCCTCGATGGGATTGCCCTGGCAGTACAGCGTCGTCAGGCTCTTGTTGCTGTCCAGATCCAGCGCTTCGATGGCGTTATCCGGGCAGATCAGCGTCGTCAGCTTCTTGAACTTCTCGATGCCCGCCAGGCTCTCGATGCCCATGCCGGTGACGTCGATGGTCTTGACCTTTTTGGCCTCCGAGCTGGAAATGTTCCCATCGCCATTCTTATCGAAATTATCCAGCACATATCCCCGGAAAATATCGTCCGGGAAGTCGGAAACTGCCGCTATATTTGCCTCGATGGCGGAGCTTTCCTCAAAGAAGTCCTCCGTAACCACCAGCTCGTCGCCCGTCAGATCCACAGGCCCCAGCTCCATCGGCGGCAACTCTTCCGCAAAAGCCACTGAACAGATGAGCATCACGCACAAAGCACACACTATGTATATCAGCTTCTTCCGTGCAAACATTGCACACTCCTCCTAATATTACATTTTTATATCTAATATCTTACCACATTATAGAAATATGTCAATGTCATAACTCGTTCAAATCCGCGTAATCTCCGCAAATTCCAAAAGGCTCCCTCTGAGAAGGAACTCTTTGTCTGAATCCCGGACCCCCTTGTAGGGGCGGCGTTTCGCCGCCCGCTCCTTCGGCAAGGTATAAGAAAAGAGCCTGTCCAATCGAACAGGCTCTGAATTGAATCCGGCGACGACCTACCCTACCGGGCCGTTTCCAGCCAAGTACTATCAGCGTGCTGAGGCTT
>CACZXF010000101.1 GCA_902785105.1 uncultured Eubacteriales bacterium
CCTTCATTCCACCTATCGGACAATCAGTTCTCCTAAAGAACTGAACTTTGACGTTCTCTCTTTAGTGCCTAACCTTTTCAGTTAGGAACGTCTCGCACTGGCCGTCCACTCGATCTGGCCGGTCTGGCGGGTGACCTTGGTGCCCTCCTTGGTGGAGTAGTTCTCGGTGACCGGCTTCGCCCGCACCTTGTACAGCCACACAAAGCGATACTTGTGATTGGACTTCTCGGACATGAAGCCCACCGCAAAGTAAGGCGGGGTATCGGTGGATGTGCGGATCAGCACGCCATTGTCGTCGATCTTGTTGCCGAACACCTTCTCCTGTATGGCCAGCGGGATGTCGGCCATCTTAGTTTTGAAGGTCAGTTCGGGGTCGGGATACAGGACGTCGAATTCCACGTCGTCGCAAAATTGGACATCCGGGTCGGCGTTCTGCGGCTCGACGGACGCTTCAATCGCGCCCGCCACCAGCTGCAGGTCGCCGTAGGTCAGGGTCTCTTCGGTATCGGTCACCAACTCGGCGATGACCATGTTCTTCAGGCCGACCGTGGAAGAGACAGTCGGGGAAGCAGCGGGATTGTTCGGCATAAATGTCGCCCTCCTTGTGTTGAAATGGTCGGTTGATTATTGTCTGCGCATGATTTCATCGGCGAGAACACGCTTGATCTCGCCATAGGCTTCTTCAGCCCTTGTGTCGAATGCGGGTCTGACAAAAGGATGGGGCGGCGCTGGCCCCGGCCCGCCGTGGCCATACTCCACCGGGTTGGCATAGTAGGCACCTGCATCGCTGTGCTTCACGCCGATGGAGATTTGCTTACCACCCCTGCGCTGTTTGACCCTGTCCGTGTGGATGGAGCCGTGCAGTGCGCCGGTGATGATCTTCGGGTCGCTGGACGCATTGGAGAGCATCTGCTGTTCTATGGGCGCAGCGCCTGCCTGCAGAGCGCGATCCACGCCGGAGCCGTTCTCCAGCGACATCGCCATAGCGGTCAGGTCATTCTGTAGCTCCGCAAAGCCCTGTAGGTCAACGGCCATAGTCCACCTCCTCGAACCACACCCACGTCCACTGCACGGTATACGTCTTCGTGGGCGGGTCATACGCCGGGTGATTGTACCCTTTGTCGGACTCTTCCAGCATTCCGAAGCCGTAGCCGAACATCGCCTGACGGATGGTTTCTGCCATCTCGCTGGGGTCGATGTCGCTCCACAGGTTCAGGTAGACGTAAGTGCGCATGGCGCGGACATGATCGTCATAATGCTCCGCCTCCGTAGTTGTGGACGAGTAGACCACATACTGTAATGGCGGGTTCTGGTTCTCTGATGTCGTCCGCCAGATACCGGCCATAACCGGGATGCCGATGTTGGCGAGAGCTTCCTGTACTTGCTTCATTATCCGCTCACACCCTTTGCGATGCTGGCCTTCAAACCAAGCCAGCTGCGGGCAAAGCCGTACTCGCCCAGTGTGGAAATGTCCCACTTCTCACCCTGGAAGCGCACCCACATACCGGGCTTGATGTCATCACGCCAGCGGATAGTGAAGTTCACCACGGCCTCGGTGTTCATGACATCGGCGGAGCGGTAGTGTTGGTTACCAGCGTCCGTGGCGGATGCCCAGACCCGGCAGAGCACCACATCCGTGGCCTCCGGGTAGCCGTTGGCGTTCACTTCATTCACGGTGTAGCCGATCTCCACCAGATGCTTCAGGTCGCCCGGATGCGGACTCCCTTCGAAGTTTTTGTAGCCGCGCACTGGGCGTCACCTCCCGTCAGAACATCTTTTCAGGGTCGCGGTATGGATAAAGCAGGCTGTCGAAGGCCATGCGCGTGGCCTTGTAGGTGGTCATGTCGGGAATATCCCGGTTCTCGTAGTAGAAGCTGGTCATGAGGATGACGGCGAGGCGGACGGGCTGCGGGACATCGGTTTCGATGGGATTGCCCTCTTCGTCTGTGGGCTCAAACTGCACCCGGCAGTAATCCTCCGCAGCCGTCTGCGCTTGGGCGATCAGCCCGGCGATATACTCGTCCTCCTCGTCATGCTGGATGCGCAGATGGGTTTTTACCTCATCGACGGTGACGATCATTAACCATCACCGCCCCCGGCGGGTTCAGCCGCAGCAGCCAGTAAACCGGCAGTGCGCAGGGCGGCAAGCAGAGTGTTGAAGTCATCCTTCAATCCCGCGATGGTGGTCGCGGTGCTGTCTGCCTGGGCAGCAGCGGGCGTAATACCGTCAGCGGAAAGCACACCATCCGTGATGGTCAGCCCGGAGCCGACCTTCACGCCGCCGAGTGTGCTGGCGCTGGCCGTGGGAAGCGTGTAATTTCCACCACCGCCGCCGGGGAAGTTCTCCACTTCCGCGCCGTCGAGGAAGGTCAGCTTGCCGCCGATGACGAGCTCTCCGCCGCCATGCGCCATATAGTTTTTTGTGTTATGTGTATTGGACACGGTGTCTCACTCCTTTTTGGAAAGGGAGCCGCGATCATCACGGCTCCCCGGTCAGTCAAGCCTGCTGCAGCACCTTCACGGCCTCCGCCAGGATCAGCTTGCCGTCCACGCGCTGAGACGCGAGGAAGCCCACCTGCCCGGTCGGGGCATAGAGCTCGTTCAGGCGCTTGAAGCTGCGGCCTTCGCGGTCGGCGACCCAGTAGTAGCCCATATCGCCGAACAGAATGGTCTTGTTGCCGGTTGCCAGCGTCGGCATGAAGCCGGAGGTCACGACGGGGCGATTCAGGATGGTGTCGGGCGTGTTGGCGGTGACGGAGGGCTGCCAGATGTAGTCGCCCGCGCCGTTCTTCAGCTTCCTGAGCGCCTTAACGGTGGCGTCGTTCATGATGAACACGGCGTTGCGGCGATACGGGGTGCGCAGACTGTGGTACAGATCCATGACCTCATCAAAGGTAACGGCATCTGCCTTGGCAGCGGTCACTCCGACCTGAGCGCCGCCGGTCGCGGCGAGGATGCTCAGCGGCCTGCCGGTGCCGTTGCCGGTGAAGAAGGCTTCCTCCTCGGCAGCGCCGATACGCCGGGCAAACTCGCGGGCGATGTAAGACGGAATGTCGAACACGCTGTCGTTGAGCAGCTCCTCGGACACCTTGATCATGGTGGCCAACTTGTACGCGCCGATGGACACCTGGCCGAAGGCGTCGTCGGATTCGGGGTACTGATCTTCCTCGTCGATCCACGACGCAGTGCCCTTGGAGGTGACCACGGGAATCTTCCGGTCGCCGGAGGACGTGTGGATGACGTGCGCCAGCTGACGGAAGATGTTCTGCTCCTCCAGTGCTTCGATCAGGGTCCTTTCGTACTCATCGGGAGCCAAAAAGCCGCCCTCGGTGTCGGTGCCCACCTGCAGCGCATTTAGCACCTCATGGGGCACGGACTTGGAGCGCATCATGCGCCAGAAGCTGTTGCCGTAGTCCTTGGTGCCGCGCCCGGTCTTGGACTTGGGATTGTCATCGGCAGGGGTCGTGACCGGCGCAGAGGAGAGAGGCTTGCTGGTCGGCCTGGACATCTCCACGTCCAGCGCCTCCAGCTTTTCGAGGCGCATTACCTCCTTGCCCAGCCGATCGATGTCGTCGATCATCTTGTTGTAGATGGCATCATCCTCGGCAGACAGGGTGCCGTCATTGCCGCGATGACTGTCCAGAAACGCCTTGGCAGCGTTCCAGGTCTGTACGCGCTTTTCGCGCAGTTCCATAAGTTCACGCATGGTGATTGCCCTCCTTACAGGTATTTGAGCAGGTTCAGCTCCTTACAGGTATTTGAGCAGGTTCAGCTTGATTTCATGCCAGTCGGGTTTGGCTGGCGCGGGGTCAGGTACCGGGGCGGTCTCCGGCTCCGGGGCAGGCTCCGGCGCAGGCACGGTGGCCAGCACGCGGTTCATCAGGGACAGCACCGCCGACCGTCGGGCAAACGAGAAGTCCCACACATCGCCGGGCTCGTCCTCCGAGGTGTAGTGGACGACGTTCCCCTCGGTGGTCATGAGGAAACCCAGGCGCTCCCACTTGTCGTACATGACATGGTCGCGCCGGACGCGCAGCTGCAGCGTGTCCTCCGGGAGCCAGAAGAACGGCAACACGATGTACTGCTCGTCCTCATCCCTGGGCGGGAACACCAGCACCATCGCGGTCAGGTCGCTGGTGCTGGAAAGGTCGAGCCCGGCGTAGCACTCCCGGCCTTCGAGCTCATAGTCATTGACGGCCCCGCCGCACTCGTCCCACTTGTCCATCGGCATCCAGCGCACGGACTGCTTGACCCACTGGTTCAGGCGAAGTTGGCGAAACATGTTCTCGTCGGCGGGCGTTTCCTGTGCTTTGCGGAAGGCGTCGCGCACCTTGTCGATGGTGATCGTCTGATCCAACGACGGATTGGCCCTGTACCAATTCCGTTCATCCGTCCAGTCTGCGTCATCTGGAAGCCCATACAATACCGGGTAGAACCGGGGATCGTCCTTCCGACCTTCGATGATGTCCAGCGCCTTCTGGTGAACCTCCCAGCAGATGCTGTTTCGGTCGGTGCCCGCCGTCGTGAGCAGGAACCACAGCGGCTGCTTTCGGGCATCTCCGGATCCCTGCGTCATGACATCGTACAGGGCGCGGGTCGGCTGCGTGTGCAGCTCGTCGAAGATGCAGGCGCTGACATTCAGACCGTGCTTGGTCGCCACCTCTGATGACAGCACCTGGTAGATGCTGCCAGTCGGCTGGAACACCATGCGCTTGGTGGAGGGTATGATTTTGATGCGCCGCGACAGCGCCGGGGACTGCTTCACCATGTCCACGGCCACGTCGAAAACAATCGCGGCCTGCTGGCGGTCGCTGGCGCAGGAGTAGACCTCCGCCCGCCATTCGTCGTCGTTGCAGAGCATGTTCAGCGCGATGGCCGCGCCGAGCTCGCTCTTTCCGTTCTTCTTGGGTATCTCAATCCTTATACGCTCTTTGCATATTTTGTTACCTTCTTGGTTAACGTTGCAATAACAAAAGAAAACGAGCACAAGTTCATCCGTTGTAGTACATTGGAGGTACAAAGGCACCTTTTGACCTTCTATTTGCTACAATTCCGGGGAGAATAGATTTGAATGATAGCGTGTTGCTTTATGGCATATAATGCCTGTTAATATCCCTAATTATCCTCAAAATGAATCGACATACATCATTACAATCAAAAATGCAGTTCCGCCAGAAAATGAAGCCACCTATCGAACATCATTGAACACACCGATCAGCTACTGCAAATGAGCAAACTTCGTGTTTTTATGTGCAATCTGCATAAAGAAAACACAGACATTGGCGTAACCTTCTCCGTTTCTAATACCGCGTCACAAATCCGCCTTATTTCCTTGATTCAACGCGCCCCACGTCGGCCCTTGTCGCGGCGGGCGAGTGGTTCCGGGAATTTGATCGCCCGGACCGGTAAAGCCCGCGACAGGGGCCGACGTGGGGCTGACAGCGGGCTGAGAGTTTATCCCCCTTCAAACTCCCGCACGGTGCGGAAGCGTGAAGGGGGATGTCATTATCCTATCAAAGAGTGCTATTCGTTATCGCGCCTCTGCTGTCCCAAAGTATTTAGAGAGGGCTGCGTGACATGATTGTCTGATAGCGGTATAGTCGTCGTCCGTTAGCTGCCTTGCCAGGACTTTGTAGAATTGCAACGTCCCCAGGTTCTTAGAATGATGCATGATATGCATGTCCTCATAACGCTTAAAAGGCATTGAGAGGATCAGGCGTTCTACATCTTTCTGTGAATATCCGCCCTTCGTAAAAATGCACTTCTTCTTCTCAGCTGGGAGACCCCGGGCCTGTCGATCCTCATAGAATGCGGCAAAGGATCGGGCGACATCTTCCAGTCGCGCCTCTCCGGCATCATTCATATTGTCCAGGAAGGCAAGCATGAACACGGGCTTGTAGGAGTAACTCATGGTCATGGTATCGACCATTTGTAGGAATATCTCCTTCATGTTGGCTTTGGTGATCAGCGTCCATCCGTATTCCTTCGCATATTTCTCTACGGTAGATTTCTGGAAGAATTTGAATGACCGATGGTCGCTGACAGGCACCTCCATATCGGGTATGATCTTCCCGTCCCGGATGTATCGCTCAATCGTTTCGCTCTGGACATTAACCATCTGCGTGAAGGCGATTTGCGAAAGCATCCCCTTCGCCTGTTCCTGCCAATTGAATAGGTCGATTGTTTCATACCTCCTGAATGTATATTTGGAAGCTGTGGGTGGCTCCCGCGACGCTCCTCTCGATTCCGGAGCGTTTCGGCCTGTGCCGGAGGCCATCGTCAGGCGG
>CACZXF010000102.1 GCA_902785105.1 uncultured Eubacteriales bacterium
CAACGTAGGTCTTTGGGGGCTCGGATCTATGGCCCCCAAAGACCGGTGCCTATGCGCGGCAGCTATGGGGTGTGGGCACAGCCCACCAAATCCCTGTTTTACAACATTCCCCCCTGGAGGTTTGATCATGGCTAAGAACAAAACAAAGCAATACATCGTCGTGGGCCTGGGCCGATTCGGGCGGGCCATTGCGCAGACCCTGTTTGAGGCGGGGGAGGAAGTGCTGGGCGTGGACATGAACATGGAGCTGGTGGAGGACATCCGCGACAAGATCACCCACGCCGTGCAGCTGGACGCCATGGACCGGGATGCCCTGGAGGCGCTGGGGGTCCGGGACTTCGACGTAGCCTTCGTCACCATGGGCTCAGACATCCGCGCCAGCGGCACCATCACGCTGATGCTGAAGGAGCTGGGCGTGCGCCGGGTCATCGCCAAGGCCCACGACGATTTTCACGGCAGGATGCTGGAAAAGCTGGGAGCGGACACGGTTCTGTTTCCCGAACGTGATATGGGTCGCCGGGTGGCGCATAACCTTGTATCGGGCAACGTCGTCGATTACCTGGAGCTCTCCCCGAATTATTCCATAGCGGAGGTGCGCCCCATGCGTCAATGGGTGGGCAGGCCGCTGAAGGAACTGGCCCTGCGCAGCCGTATGGGCATCAATATCATTTCCATCAAAAGCGGCACTCATGTCAATCCCATGCCTACGCCTGAAACCGTCATCCAGGCGGAGCATGTGCTGCTGGTGGTGGCCCATGAGGATACCCTGTCGCAACTGGATCGCTGCATTTGAGCTTTACATGACCCCGACGCGCTGCCCAATCCCATTTCCAGGAGGTGGGCTTTCATGTGTGCCGGGTGTCTTTTGATTGGGGATCTGCTGTTTGAACCGGAAGCGCTGTCGGACTGGCTGCCTTTTTTATTGGAGAAGGGCATTCGGGCCGAGGTGTTCAGGCCAGGGACGGATGATCTGCACCTGTCCCTGCAAAGGGCCTACCAGCAGGTGCGGCAGGAGGACGGGCTTTCCACCATACTGGCCGCAGGCACGGGCTGCGACTGCGCGCTGGCGCTGGCGGGACAGCTCCCGGTGGATCGGCTGGCGCTGATCCATCCGCTGGACTGGCAGGGCCGGGGCGGCATGGCCGACAGGCTGAAGCCCATCCGCCGCTACGCCCGCCGAGGCGCGAGCTTCTGCGTCGCGGATATTCTGATCCTTCCGGGCCTGCACACCGCGCCGGAGCTTGTGGAGGATTGGGAAAAGGCGCTGTGCAACAGCCGTGTCAGCAAGCTTGAAACCTCGGAGGATATGTGGACAAATCGTAAAGAAGTATTAAAATTAGCCGTTTATCGCTTTTTAATCGAAGGTCTGCCGCCAAAATCCCTTGCGCAAAATTCTGAAATGTGTATAATATATGGGTGAAGTTTATTTTTGGGTGCCTTTTACCCTATGATTGAGAGGAAGATTTTCATGAGACACACGCTTGTGAAGCTGATGGGCCTGATGCTCGCGCTGACGCTGGTGCTGACCGGCTGCAACCTGATCGGCGTCGATCCCCTGATGCAGCTTGACGAGGATTTCGCCAAGCTGGAGAAGGATTACGCCGCCGTGGTGGCGGAATACGATGGCGGCACCCTCACCAAGGGCGACGTGCTGGGCAGCTTCGCTTCCAACTATTCCTATTATAGCCAGATGTACAGCATGTTCGGCATGAGCATGACCAACGACGTGGTGGAGACTGTCAAGCAGCAGACCCTGGAGCACGAGGTCCAGGCCGTCGCCATAAAGAAGGAGCTGGAAAACCGCGGCCTGACCCTGTCCGAGGATAAGCTTGCCGAGGTCCAGAAGACCGCCGACGAGAATTATCAGAAGGCCTATGATTCCTTCTACGCTCAGGCCGAGGGCAAGGGCGATGTGAAGGCCCGCCAGACCGAGTACAACATGTACCAGAACGGCTACACCAAGGATACCTTCTACAAGAGCCAGCTCCATGAGGCCGAGGAGAGCCTGCTGGAGGAAAACGTCAAGGGCGAGATCGCCGAGCTGACCGACGAGGAGCTCCAGGCCGCCTACGACGCCAAGGTCTCCGAGGACCAGGAAACCTACAGCGAGGACGCCGGCTCCTTCGAGTCCGCCATGTCCTCCGCCGATGATATCGTCGCCTGGATGCCCGAGGGTTACCGCACCGTGAAGCACATCCTGGTCAAGCCCGAAGCCGAGGTGCTGACCGCCGTGACCGACGCCCGCACCGCCCTGACCAACGCCCAGACCAAGCTGGAGGGCTTCGAGAACGAGCTGGACACCCTGAACGACGCCGACCCCGCTGAGGAGACTGCCGAGGCCGCTGAAGAGGCCGCTGAGGAAACCACCGAGGAAGCGGAAGTCGAGCCCACCGAAGCGCCCCGCACTGCCGAGGCCATCCAGGCCGACATCGACGCTGCGAAGGTTGAGGTCGAGGAGGCTCAGAAGGCCGTCGAGACCGCCGAGGCTGCCTGCCTGGATTCCGTGAAGGAAAAGACCGATGCGATCTACGCCAAGCTTGCCGAAGGCGCTGAATTTGCCGACCTGATCGCTGAATATGGTGAGGACCCGGGCATGAAGAACGAGCCCACCGCCACCCGCGGCTACTATGTGTCCGCCAATTCCGCCAACTGGGACAAGAACTTCACCGCCGGCGCCATGGCTCTGGCCAAGGTGGGCGATGTGTCCGAGACCCCGGTCATCAGCTCCAGCGGCGTGCACATCATCCGCTATGAGTCCGACGTGACCCCCGGTGCCGTTGCGCTGGAGACCATCCACGACGCGCTCTATGATGCCACCCTCACCGAGCGCAAGGACAGCCACTACGAGGAAGAGCTGGAAAAGTGGACCGCCGCGCTGAACCCGGTCTACCATCTGGACGCCTTCACCCTGGGCTGATCACAATATAAAAGCAAAGCCGTCGGCATTGCCGGCGGCTTTGCTGATGCTTTATAAAACAATGAAGCTGTTCGATAAATAGGGATTTGTCGGGGAGTTGCCCGCTCTCCTGTAGGGGCGGCGTTGCGCCGCCCGCCGGGCAGGACGATGCGTTTCGTTAGAGGCGGGCGCCGAAACGGTCGTTCTGTCTGAATCGAGGTTTTTCCCATGTTTGGCGATTGTCACATTCACATGGTGCTGGACGGGGTGTATTACAAGGACTCCATCGCGGCGCACCGGGCGGGGACGCGGGACGACATCATCATCCCAAGGCTGGAAGATTATGCCCGCCGGGGCATCACTTACCTGCGGGACGGCGGCGACGCCTATGGTGCCGGGGAGCGTGCCCGCGAACTGGCCCCGGACTATGGCATCACCTACCGCACGCCCACCTTCAACATCTGCCTCCGGGGCCGCTACGGTGCGTTCATCGGCAGAACCTTTGACACGCTGAAGGATTACCGGGAACTGGTGGCCGAGGTGAAGCGGCGCGGTGGCAACTTCATCAAGCTGATGATCTCCGGCATCATGGATTTCGACTGCTACGGCAGGATCACCAGCGAGCCGCTGACCCTTGCGCAGATGAAGGAGCTGTTCAGCATCGCCCACGGAGAGGGCTTTGCCGTCATGGCCCACGCCAACGGCGCGGAGACGATACTGAACGCCCTGGAGGCCGGGGTGGACAGCGTGGAGCACGGGGCCTACATGACCGACGAGGCCGTCCGGGCACTGGCCGGAAGCGACGCCGTATGGGTGCCCACGCTGGTCACCATCGGCAACCTCATCGGCTGCGGCCGCTATCCCGACGACGTGCTCAATCATATCCTCGAAACCCAGCTCCACAACGTGGCCGAATGCGCCCGCCTGGGCGGCAGGATTGCCCTCGGCAGCGATGCCGGCGCGTATAAGGTCTATCACGGACAGGGCGCGGAGGATGAGTATGACCTTCTAAAACGCGCCCTGGGCGATAAAACGGACGCCATACTGTCTGAAGGGGAAAGTCTCATACAGAAACGCTTCTGAGCGCGCTTTGCCGCCCCTACAGGAGAGAGGGCAATTCCCTGTTTATCAGCCCAAAACGCGGAAATGAAAGGAGGTCCATTCATGCACAATCTCCGCAACAGGCTTGCGGCCTATGTCCCCTGCAACGCACAGGAAGCGGCGGACCGCGCCTTGATGCTGCGTGCCATAGACGAGCTCCGCGCCCCGCTGACCCGTGAAAACGGCTTTGCCCACTTTACGGCTTCATCGTGGATCGTGAATCCCGACAGGACCCGCGGGCTGATGGCCTGGCACAACATCTACAGGACCTGGGCCTGGACCGGCGGCCATGCGGATGGTGAGGCCGACCTGCTGGCCGTGGCCCTGCGGGAGGCGCAGGAGGAGACCGGCATCGAGGCGATATCGCCGGTATCGCGGGACATCTATTCCCTAGAGATCGTCCCCGTCAACGCCCACGTCAAGCGGGGGCAATTCGTCTCCGCCCACCTGCATATGAACGTCACATACCTGCTCACCGCCGACGACCGCCAGCCCCTCCGCGTCAAGCCCGACGAGAACAGCGCCGTGGCCTGGCTCCCCCTGGACGAGGCCGCCGACAACCGCGACGAGCCTTTCATGGCCGTCATCTACCGCAAGCTCAACGAAAAACTCAAAGGAGAGATAGCAAAATGAAGCACTATGAACTGGTCATCGAGGAACGCCAGCCCACCTGCGGCGGCAAATCCCCCACCCGCTCCACCATCAAGTCCGTCACCTGCGACGACCCCGTGGCCTACGTCCAATCCCTTGAGCCCGACAGCGCCCTCGAAGTCTCCACCACCGACGACGGCACCCTCATCGTCCAGGCCGACCACAACGGTATGTGGATCAAATACGAGTTCACCGAGGACTGAAAAATGTGTCACAGAGAACCGTCCCCGGTGACACACTTTTGAATAAGCAAGCGCCCGTTCAGTAAACCGCTGAACGGGCGCTGTTGTGCGGGAAGAAATTACTTCTTCATCGCCTCTTCAACCGCGACGGCGACGGCGACGGTGGCGCCGACCATGGGGTTGTTGCCCATGCCGAGGAAGCCCATCATTTCAACGTGGGCGGGCACGGAGGAGGAGCCGGCGAACTGAGCGTCGGAGTGCATGCGGCCCATGGTGTCGGTCATGCCGTAGGAGGCGGGGCCGGCGGCCATATTGTCGGGATGCAGGGTGCGACCGGTGCCGCCGCCGGAGGCCACGGAGAAGTACTTCTTGCCGGCCTCCCAGCGTTCCTTCTTATAGGTGCCCGCGACGGGGTGCTGGAAGCGGGTGGGGTTGGTGGAGTTGCCGGTGATGGAAACGTCCGCGCCCTCATGCCACATGATGGCAACGCCCTCGCGCACGTCGTCCGCGCCGTAGCAGTTGACCTTGGCGCGGTCGCCGGTGGAGTAGGGGGTCTTGGAGACCACGGTCAGAGCATGGTCTTCCTTGACGTCGGCGGAGAGGTAGTCGTACTTGGTCTGCACATAGGTGAAGCCGTTGATGCGGGAAATGATCATGGCGGCGTCCTTGCCCAGGCCGTTCAGGATGACACGCAGGGGCTTGGTGCGGACCTTGTTGGCGTTCAGGGCGATCTTGATGGCGCCCTCAGCGGCGGCGAAGGACTCGTGGCCGGCCAGGAAGGCGAAGCACTCGGTCTCTTCGTCCAGCAGGCGCGCGCCCAGGTTGCCATGGCCGATGCCGACCTGGCGCTGGTCCGCGACGGAGCCGGGGATGCAGAAGGCCTGGAGGCCCACGCCGATGCAACGGGCGGCCTCGGCGGCGGTCTTGACACCTTCCTTCATGGCGATGGCGGCGCCGAGCTCATAGGCCCACTTCGCGTTCTCGAAGCAGATGGGCTGGGTGCTCTCAACGATCTTATAGGCGTCGACGCCCTTTTCGTTGTTGAAAGCCTTCACTTCGTCGAAATCCTTGAAGCCATACTTGTCCAGGATGGGCTGGATCTGGGGCATACGACCTTCATAATTCTCAAACAGAGCCATTCTTGCGCACCTCCTGCTTACTCTTTGCGCGGGTCAATCCACTTGACCGCGCCGTCCTCGGCCTTGAAGCGGCCATAGGTGCCGATGTTCTTCTCATAGGCCTCGTTGGGGCTCATGCCGGCCTTGATGGCGTCCATCATCTTGCCCAGGGACAGGAACTGATAGCCGCAGACCTGGTCGTCCTTGTCCAGAGCGATCTTGAGGACGTAGCCCTCGGTCATCTCCAGATAGCGGACGCCCTTGGCCTTGGTGCCGTACATGGTGCCGATCATGGAACGGAGGCCCTTGCCCAGATCCTCCAGGCCCGCGCCGATGCGCAGACCGTCGTCGGAGAAGGCGGACTGGGTGCGGCCGTAGACGATCTGCAGGAACAGCTCGCGCATGGCGGTGTTGATGGCGTCGCACACCAGGTCGGTGTTCATCGCCTCGAGGATGGTCTTGCCGGGAAGGATCTCAGCGGCCATGGCGGCGGAATGGGTCATGCCGGAACAGCCGATGGTCTCAACCAACGCTTCCTCGATGACGCCGTTCTTCACGTTCAGGCTCAGCTTGCAGGTGCCCTGCTGCGGCGCGCACCAGCCGATGCCGTGGGTGTAGCCGGAGATGTCCTTGATTTCCTTGGCCTGTATCCACTTGCCCTCCTCGGGAATGGGCGCGGGACCATGATGCGGGCCCTTCGCGACGCAAACCATTTCCTCAACTTCGCGGGAATATTGCATACTGCTTACCTCCTTATGTTTTCATGAACCCATGAAATGCAGACACGACAAACATGCCCTTCATAATAAGTTTAACACAATGGGCGCAAATTTGCAATCTATAAAGTTATAATTTACATTACAAATTGAGCGAATGTGACAATTATCAAATTAGTTTTATATAACTAATTACATAGAAACCCCGTGACATATCCCCGCGTTGATGCTATAATGGGCTTATCAGAGGGCAGGAAAAACAATACGGCCTGACAAATTGGAATTTGCAGAGGTGAGCGGGAATCCACCTCATCCGCCCCTTCGGGGCACCTTCCCCTCAAGGGGAAGGCTTTTGGGCACCGTCGTTCCCAGCCCTTTGCCTTCCCCTTGAGGGGAAGGTGCCCGTGAGGGCGGATGAGGTGGATTCGAATGACATCTCGACAAATCCCTATTTACAGCATTGGAGGTTATCCTATGATCGACCATGGCGAGCGCGCGAAGGCGCTGTTTTTGGAGGGCTACAACTGCGCCCAGTCGGTGGCATGTGCCTTTTGTGACGTGACGGGGCTGGGGCTCAAGGAATCGGCGCAGATGGCCTCGTCCTTTGGCGCCGGGCTGGGGCGGCTGCGGGAGGTCTGCGGCACGGTCAGCGGGGCGGCGCTGGTGCTGGGCATCGTGAAGGGCTATGACGACCCGAAGGACTTCGAGGCCAAGCAGGCCCACTATGCCCTGGTGCAGGAGTTCGCCCGGCGATTTAAGGCGGAGAGCGGCTCCATCGTCTGCCGGGAACTGCTCAAAGATGTTCAGGCCACCCCCGGCGGCGTGCCCGAGGCGCGGACCGCGGAATATTACAAAAAGCGCCCCTGCCCGGAGCTGGCCGGGCGTGCGGCGCGGATACTGGACGAAATGCTGTTCGGCGATCAGGGACGGTAGAAGCGCAGGCCATTGTGAATCAGCTTCACATCGAAGGGCAGGTCCTCATAGATCTCCCCGTCCACCTGCACGGGCATGGGCTGTTCCGAGCGGATCTTGAGGGAGGACTGGCGGGTGATGTGAGCGGTCTTGATCTCCCCCACCCTGCGCTTCATCAGTTTGACAAAGGCGGCGGGGATGGCGGGCTTGGTGATGCCGTCCACGATGGTGATGTCCAGCAAACCGTCGTCCACGATGGCCTCCGGGCAGATGGGGATGCCCCCGCCGATGCTCCGACCGTTGCCGGCGCAGGCGATGAGGGCTTCGTGGGAGACAGCGCCGTCCTCTTTGACTTCCTCAAAGCGTCGGGCCCTGTAGGTCATGACTGTTGATATCAGGGACGACAGATAGGCGGCGGAGCCCTTCAGCAGCTTCATGCGGGCGTAGCGGCGCAGTATGTCCACGTCGATGCCCGTGCCGATGGCGTTGATGCCCCGGACGCCGGAGCATTCCATATAATCCGTATATTTCGCTTCGCCGTTCAATATGATGAATAGCGCCTCAACCGGGTCCGCGGGCAGTTTCACGGCGGCGGCGAAATCATTGCCGCTGCCGCAGGGAATCAGGCCGAGGCGGACTTTCGCCGGGTCAGCGAGGCCGTTGAGGACCTCGTTCAATGTGCCGTCGCCGCCCATGGCGATGATTTCCGTTTCGCCCCCGGCGGTCAGTGCTCTGACCAATTCGGCGGCGTGCCTTTTGTATTGCGTTTCGTGAAATTGATGGGGAATATCCTTGAGGCACGGCGCGATGGCCATTCGCGCCTTTCGGGCGAGGCCGCTCCCGGCGATGGGATTATAGATGAAGTGCAGCATGATCGTACCCCCAAAACAAACAAAAGGCGGTACGCGCCTTGCGATTCGTCGAAGGGAAAACGAATCCGTGATCCGAAGAAAAGGAAGGGGAGAAGGTTGAGGGGGATTCGGATCAGAGGCGAGTCCGCCATGACTCGAATATAACAGACTTTTATCAACTCATTATTAACTAATGGCAGGGTGACAATCTATTTTACCTATAGAAAATGCGGTCTTCGCGCCTGACCTGGTCTTTGACCCCACACTCGCCTGCTGGCTGGTTCGCTCCTAAGGCAATGGCCTCCCCACTACTACAGCTCTCAGTAAAAATATTGTTCTGGCAGGACTTACATCTAAGCCGCACCATGCTCACCGGAATTTTCCCGGGTTACGTGGATCGTTTCGCCTGCGACTGGCATCGACTTTCAACCACAGACGCGCGAAAACCGCACCTCTATTATATGAGAAAACCCCTGACGGCGTCAAGGGGTTGTTTATGATCGGCGCGATAAATTGGGATTTGTCGGGGTGAGCGGGTAAGCCACCTCATCCGCCCCTTCGGTGCCGCGCCTCAAATCTTCGATTTGAGCCGTGGCAGTCTGGCCTTTGGCCAGACCAACTTTGCCAAAGGCAAAATTGCCTTCGGGGCACCTTCCCCTCAAGGGGAAGGCTTTTGGGCACCGCCGTTCCCAGCCCTTTGCCTTCCCCTTTAGGAGCATCGAGCGCCCGGAAAACAGTCCAGTGGACTGTTTTCAGTGAGATGGGGCCGGCAGGCCCTTGTCAAGTGCCCGTGAGGGCGGATGAGGTGGA
>CACZXF010000103.1 GCA_902785105.1 uncultured Eubacteriales bacterium
GCATCGAGCGCCCGGAAAACAGTCCAGTGGACTGTTTTCAGTGAGATGGGGCCGGCAGGCCCTTGTCAAGTGCCCGTGAGGGCGGATGAGGTGGACTCGCACGACACTCCTACAAATCCCTGTTTACCGACATTTATCTCCGTTAACCGCGCACTGTTCTATAAATGCGCGGGCCTCCTCCACTCCGCCGCAGGCGCGGAAGCTTTCGGAGACGCGGTCGGCGGCGGACTTATAGGCGGGGTTGGTGATGAGGCGGGCGACGGCGGCGAGTATGTCCTGTTTGGCGGTGGACCTGAGCCGGGTGCCCGCGCCCAGCTCCTCCACGCGCTTCGCCACGGCGTCCTGCTCATTGGTCTGGGGAAACAGGACCAGCGGCACGCCGTACCAGAGGCCCTCGGAGGCCGAATTCATGCCGCAGTGGGTGATGAAGGCGTCGGCGATGGAGAGCGCGGCCATCTGGTCCACGGTGTCGTAGACCTCCACCTTGGGCGGGAGTTTGTCGAACCGCTCCGGATTCGTGCCCATGGAGAGTATCACCTGCCAGCCCTGTGTGCTCAGCGCCTCGATGCAGTTCCGGTAAAATTCCCGGTCCTGGTTGATGGTGCCCATGGAGACGTAGACCGTCCTGTCGGCGGTCTTGGTCATGGGATGCACGATGGGGCGCATGGAGGGGCCGATGAAGTGGTACTTGTCGGAAAAGCTCTCGGCGCAGGGCTGGAAATACTTGGAGGTGTAGACGATGGTGGGCGTGGCGTTGTCGTTCTGGATGATGTCCAGAATATTTCTGACCGGATACCCCGCCGCCCGCAGCCGCCGGAGCTGCTTCTCCACCTTCGGAATGGACAGCAGCAGCTTCACTGCCTCCCCCGGCCCGCGCTGCATGTACTTCGCCGAATGCCGGTTAAACGCAAAAGTGGTGGTGGAGGAAATGTAGGGGATGCCGTGCTTTATGGCCGTCAGCTTGCCCCAGTAGGCCACCGAATCCGACACGATCACGTCCGGACGGTGCTCCTTCACCCACTGACTCACCATCCCGTCCAGCGCCAGCGTGGACGAGACCAGCAGCTCCGTGGCAAACGCGACGTCCTTGCTCACCCGGTCCGCGTTCCCCTTGTCCTCCATCTCGAAGTCGGACCCGTCGCACCCGATGAACCGCGCCCCGGTCCCCTCGATCTTCTCCCGGAACGCCTCAAAGGAAAAGTAATCCACCTCGTGCCCCGCTTGAACCAGCGCCCGCACCACCCCCAGGGTCGGATTCGTGTGCCCGTGGGCCGGTATGCAAAACCAGGCGATCTTCATGGTATGCGCCTCCTTAGTGAGCGATAGATGGGGATTTGTCGAAGAGTGGAGAGTGAAGAGTGGAGAGTGGAGATAAGAGTGCCGGGTGTCCAATAAATCAATGAAATCCGGAGGATTTCCACCAAAACTCCACTCTTCACTCTCTACTCTCAACTCCCTGACCACTTCCAATTTACCGAACAAAGAAATATATCAAAGGGGACGCAAAATACGCCCCCTGGAGTGAAATTGTCTATAGCCTGATCAGTCGTTCCATGCGTCGAGTATGGTGGGCATGCGGCGCTTGTGCATGTTGGCTTTTTCGCGTTTGGCTATTTTTGCGTCCATATCGGGGTCGCCGCAGGTGCCGAAGCGGATGAAATCGTGGATCTGCTGGTATTTGATGCCCATCTTGACCTCGTCGGGGACGCCGGAGAGGCCGTCGTCGGGGGTCTTTTGGACCAGCTCGCGGGGCAGCTCGGGCATGGTGAGGCCCATCTGGACGACCTCGATGGAGGTGAGGGTACCCAGGGGGTTGAAGTCGCAGGAGGTATCGCCGTCCTTGGTGCAATAGCCCACGGTGGCCTCGGAGAGGTTGCCGGTGCCGCAGAGGAACGCGCCCATGGCCTGGGCCACATAGCGGAGGGTGGTCATGCGGAGGCGGGGCGGGACGTTGACGTTGCTCTCCTCGGAGAAGGCCACGGGGAAATCGGCGATGGCGCCGTTTGAGCCGGCCTCCACGGCCTTGAGCAGGGCGGTGTGCATCTCGCTGATGTTGACGATGCGGTGATTGATGCCCACGGAGGTGCAGACCTTCATGCTGTCGGAGATGTCCTTCTGGACGCCGTCGGGCATCATGATGCCGTAGACGTTGCCCGCGCCCAGCGCCCGTGCGCACAGCGCCGACGCCACGGTGGAATCCTTGCCGCCGGAGATGCCCAGCACCACGCGGGTGAGGCCCGCGCCCTCCACAAACTCACGAATCTTGCGAACCAGCCGCTCCCGGGCCTGTTCCGGGTCAAAACGATACTCAGCCATGTGCTTTTTCCTCCAACATTTTTGTCTTCATAGGGGGACCATTCAAGTCTCAGTGATAAACGGGAACTTGTCGGGGTGTTACCCGCTCTCCTGTAGGGGCGGCGTTGCGCCGCCCGCCGGGTACAACATGCCGTTTCACAAGGGGCGGGTGCCGAAACGGCGCCCCTACAGGGTTGGTGTGACTCCACGACACAATAATCACCCGTGCGCCTTTTCCTCCAGCATATTCATCTTCATATTATAATAATCGGAAGTCATGTCGATGTAGTGCTTGTGGGGGTTCTTGAAGCGCTGTTCCTCCTCCCAGATCTCGCTGTCGAGCTGGCGGCGGACGTAGGCGCGGATGTCGCGGACGCTCTGGGCGGGGCCGGTGCGCCTGCCGCCCTCCATGACCTTGGTTTGCAGCTCCCGGAGGGTGCAGTCCCGGAACAGGCGCTTCTTCCAGGGGCGCTCGGGGTCGATGACCACGATGCCCTCCCGGACATCCTCATCCGTGACGCCCTCCTGACCGGCGATGAGGTCCGCGAAGGCGTTGCCCTCTGAATTGTACACGCGGTAGACGCGCTTGAGGCCGGGGTTGGTGATCTTCTCCACCGTCTCGGAGATCTTGATGCGGGGCTCCCATTCGCCCCTGTCGTTGGTGACGGCGCAGAGCTTGTAGACCGCGCCGAACACCGGGTCGGACTTGGCGGTGATCATGCGCTCGCCCACGCCGAAGGAGTCGATCTGGCCGCCCTGGTCCAGTATGGAGGTGATGGTGTACTCGTCCAGGCTGTTGCTGACCACGATCTTCGCGCCGCGATAGCCGGCCTCGTCCATCATGCGCCGGGCCTCGCGGGAGAGGTAGGCCAGGTCGCCGGAATCCAGGCGGATGCCGTAGTTGCGGGACCTGATGCCCTTTTCCTTCATCTCATCGAACACTTTAATGGCGTTGGGCACGCCGGATTTCAGCACGTCATAGGTGTCCACCAGCAGTATGCAGTTGTCGGGATAGACCTCGGCGAACTTGCGGAAGGCGGTGAGCTCGTCCTGATAGTACATCACCCAGCTATGGGCCATGGTGCCGCCCACGGGGATGTCGAACTCCTGACCGGCGGAGACCGTGGCGGTGCCGCTGACCCCGCCGATGTAGCAGGCCCTCGCGCCCAGCACGGCGGCGTCGTTGTTGTGGGCGCGGCGGGCGCCGAAGTCGGACACGGCCCGGCCCTGGGCGGCGCGGACGATGCGGTTGGCTTTGGTGGCGATGAGCGACTGGTGGTTCACCTGGGCCAGCAGCTCGGTCTCCACCACCTGCGCCTGCACCAGGTCGGCCACAACGGTGATGATCGGCTCGTTGGGATACATCACCGTGCCTTCCGGGAAGGCATAGACGTCGCCGGTGAAGCGGAACTTGCTCAGATAATCGAGGAATTCCTCCTTGAACAGCTCCAGGCCCCGGAGGTATTCGATGTCCGCCTCCTCGAAGCGCATGCCCTCCAGGTATTGCAGTATCTGCTCAAGGCCCGCGAAGATGGCGAAGCCGCCCTCGTCCGGATTGCGGCGGTAGAACACGTCGAAGGCCACCCGGTGGCCCTGCTGCTCCTGGGTGAAATAGCCATTGGCCATGGTCAGCTCGTAGAGGTCCATCATCATGCTGATGTTGCGGCCGTTGAATATGGTCTTGGTGGTCATGGTCAAATAAACCTCCTGTCGGGGCGGGATAAAGTGTCAATCCTTCTTTTCCGCCAGCCCGTACAATTTCTTTTCCCATATATATTGATACACATCCTCCGTCACAAGATGGCGGAAGGCGTGACCTTCTCTGATGAAGCGCCGTATGTCCGAGGACGATATGTCCAGCGTGAAGGTCTCTATCATCTCGATCCTCGCGCCCTGCTCCCGGCGGAGCTGGCCGGCCCGCGCCATGAACGCCCGGTTGTCCGCGCCGCCGCGGGTGAAGGCCAGCAGGGTCACGGCCTCGAATATGGCCTCCGGCTCCCGCCAGCGGGCCATGTCCAGCAGGCTGTCCGCGCCCAGTATCCACAGCAGCTCGTCGCCGGGATACAGTTTTTTCAGCTCCCGGCAGGTGACGGCGGTGTAGCTGGGGCCTTCGCGGTTGGTCTCCATGTCCGAGACCTCGTAGACATTGCCGCAGGCCAGCCGGGTCATTTCAAGCCGATCCCCCTTGGGCGCGACCTCCACCGGGTCCTTTAAGTAGGATTCCCCGGTGGGGATGAATATTACTCTGTCCAAATGGGCGGCCAGCCGGGCCTCCTCCGCGATGGTCAGGTGGCCCACATGGATGGGGTTGAAGGTGCCGCCGAACAATCCGATTCTCGCCATGCAAGTAGTCTCCCTGTAAATTGAAGTTTATCGAGGAGACAAATTATCCCTGTAGGGGCGCCGTTTCGGCGCCCGCCTTGTACGAAACGCATCGTACTACCCGGCGGGCGGTGGGACCGCTCCCAGCGGCGCAACGCCGCCCCTACAGGAGAGCGGGTAACTCCCCGATAAATCCCCCGTTTCTCAATATCCCCTCTCCGCCGCCACGGCGCGCTTCAGGGGCAGGCCGTCGCAGTAGCGCTCGAAGTTTTCCAGGAACAGGTCCACGATGCGCTGGACGGTGTAGGGCAGGGTCATGTTTCCCGCCACGTGAGGGGTGATGAGCAGGCGGGGGCAGTCGTGAAGCGGGCTGTCCACGGGCAGCGGTTCCTCCTGAAATACGTCCAGTGCGACGCCGGCGAAGCGACCTTCGCGCATGAGCCGAACCAGCGCCGCCTCGTCGATGGCGGAGCCGCGGCCCACGTTGACGATATAGGCGTCCTCCGGAAGCAGCATCAGCCGCCGCGCGTCCAGCACGTTTCGCGTCAGCGGGGTTCCGGGCAGCGACATCACCAGCAGGTCGGCATTGGGCAGCAGGTCATCCAGTTTATCAATGGGATGAACCGCGTCAAAGACGCCCGGCTGGGCAATGCCGCTCCGGTTCACGCCGATGATGGACGCGGGGCCAAAGGCCCGTAGCCGCTTCACCGCCTCCCGGCCGATGTCGCCCGTGCCCAGCAGCAGTACGCGGCAGTCCCTGATGGAGCGGACGGGCAGGTCCCGCCGCCAGCCGCGGTCCCGCACCAGCGCCTGATAGTCGCCCATGCGGCGCATCATGTCCAGGGTCACCATGACGATGTGCTCCGATATGGTGACGCCGTAGGCCCCGGCGGAGTTGGTCAGCATGACGCCCTCCCGGTCCAGCAGCGCAGGCTTTATGTACTGCTCCACCCCGGCGTTGGGCGTGCAGACCCACTTCAGCCCCGGCGCGGCCCCGATCAGCCCGGCGTCCAGCGCGAAGATGATCTCCGCCTCCCCCGCCGCGGCCAGCGCCGAGGGCATGTCGTCGCAAAACACCGCCTCGAAGCCCCGCCGCTCCGCCGCCGCCGATATGGCCGCGCGTTGAGCGTCCGTCAACTGGACGATGTTCACCAGTAACCGCCTGCCCATTTCCCGTCCCCCTTCGATATCCTGCCTTCTATTATAGGTGAAAAGACGGTAAAATGCAAGTGAAAACAATACGGGCTCACGAGGTGTTTTCGTCGATAAACGGGGATTTATCGGGGAGTTACCCTCTCTCCTGTAGGGGCGGCGTTTCGCCGCCCGCCGGGTAGGACAATGCGTTTCGTTGAGGGCGGGCGCCGAAACGGCGCCCCTACAGGGTTGGTTTGATTCCCCAACAAATTCCAATTTATCAGCCAGGAATAATAGGGTAGAAGGAGGGCCATAGCCCTCGCCCCTCCCGTTGCACCGTACGTACCGGTCAGGTATACGGCGCTACATCATAACATGGATTCAAGT
>CACZXF010000104.1 GCA_902785105.1 uncultured Eubacteriales bacterium
CTTGAATCCATGTTATGATGTAGCGCCGTATACCTGACCGGTACGTACGGTGCAACGGGAGGGGCGAGGGCTATGGCCCTCCTTCTACCCTATTATCCGGTCAATATAACGCGGTTTTCTGTTTCGCGGTCTCGCTCCATTCGGCGATGAAAGCGTCCCACTGCTTCTGCCAGGCGTCGTGAAGCGCGTTCACCTCATCCTCGGGCAGACCGCTGTAGAGGATGGAGTTTTCGGCGAGGGTCTTGATCTCCCCCAGGGTCAGGTTCCAGCTCAGGGTCGCGGCGAAGAAGTCCTCCGTCAGAGGCGCGTCCTCGAGGAACAGGCCGTCGTCGGAGCACAACGCCACCGGGATGCCGTTTCGCAGATAGTTCTGGGCCGGATGCAGCCGCAGGTCCGTGGCATAGCCCAGCAGGCAGTTGCTGACCGGGCAGGCCTCCACGGCCACGCCCTTCTCGGCCGCCGCCTTCATGAGCTTGGGATAGCGGTACAGGTTGTAGCCGTGGCCCATGCGGCACGCGCCGAACATATAGGCGTCCACCACCGCTTCATTGTCCAGCCGCAGGCTCTCGCCGCAGTGCATGAAGAGCTGCAGGCCGCTGCTCTGGACCTCGTCGGACATGAAGAACTCGGCGTATTCGCTCAGGGGATGGCTCATGTCCTCCTCGTTGACCATGTCCAGGCCGATGATGAACGGGCGCGGATTTTCGGGATCAAAGTCATCCACGACCTCACGGCTCATCTGGATGGCGGTGCGGAGCATGTCCTCGGAGGATTCCACCGTGGATTTCAGGGACTTGCCGCTGGTGCAGATGAGGCGCACCGAAAAGTCGGGATTTTCCGTTTTGATGGAGAAATAGACGCGCTTGACGAGGTCGACCAGCTTGCGGTTGGTCTCGCTGTCGGGACCCATGCGCAGCCTGATCTCCACGAGGGTCAGGCCGTTTTCGACGCAGCTGCGCAGGGCCGCGTCATAGAGCTGTTCCGCCAGCACGAAGTCCGACGACAGGCCGCCGATCTTGCGGAAGAAGGGCTGGAAGATGTCCCAGGCCTGGCGGGAGGTCAGGCCCGGCTCCACGCTCAGCGCCTGACGGAACTGTTCGCGGGTCAGGGAGCCGTCCTCCAGCGCCGCCTTCAGCGGCACGGTCTCAACGTCGGCCTCGACCCCGGGCGCGTACAGATAGCAATACTTCGGGCCATCCTCCAGGCAGACGGAGACGTCTCCGCCCTCGTAATTAACCAGTATGTCCACGAACTTATCGAACGGTATGGCGAGGCAGTCGTGGATATGGAGCTCGCCGCCCTTGGGCAGGGCCTTGCAGAAGGCAAACAGTTCGGTCTGCGCCGCATCCGGATGCCCGGCGGTGACGAGGCCATAGCCGGTGCTCTTCCCGGCATAGAGCGCGTCCGCCTCGGCCTTCATGGCCGGCAGCAGCGCGTCCACCGCCTGTTCCTCCGCGGTCAGCTCCCGGTCCGCGGCCTCGGAGCCGAACCACTGGGCGCGCTCCGCCTGATAGGCTTCCATGTCGAAGGTCGTCTCCGCGCCTGCCGGCATTGCGCACAGCGCCAGCAGCACGGTCAGAAGTATCGCTATTGCTCTCTTCATGGTATTCTGTTCTCCTAAAAATGTATGTTGTAATGCGCAGGCAACGATACGGGTCCACCCGGACAAATTGGAAGTTGTTGAGCTGAGCGGGTAGGCCACCTCATCCGCCCTCACGGGCACTTGACAAGGGCCTGCTGGCCCCATCTCACTGAAAACAGTCCACTGGACTGTTTTCCGGGCGCTCGATGCTCGGATGAGGTGGCCTCGAACAAACACCCCGACAAATCCCCGTTTATAGGGGAGGATCGAAAGCCGCCTTTACTTCTTCATTTCCTTGGACCAGGAATCCTTCAGCGACACGGTGCGGTTGAAGACCGGGTGGTCGGGGGTGGAGTCCTTGTCCTTACAGAAGTAGCCCATGCGGAGGAATTGGAAGGTCGCGCCGACGTCGTGGGCGGCGATCCAGGGCTCGCAGAAGCCCTGCTTCACGGTGAGGCTGTTGGGGTTGATGCGGCTCATGAAGTCGGCGGGGGCGGCGTCCACCTCGTTGCCGTCCTCGTCCACGGTGACGGCATTGGCCTCGGGCTCGTCCTCGGTGAGAATGGGCTCATAGAGGCGGTACTCGCAGGGCACGCCTTCGGCGGCGCTGACCCAGTGAAGGGTGCCCTTCACCTTGCGGTTGGAGCCCTCGGAGCCGGAGCGGGAATCCATGTCCACGGTGCAGTGGAGCTCGACGATATTGCCGTTTTCGTCCTTCACGAAGTCCTCGCACTTGACGATATAAGCGCCCTTCAAACGCACTTCCTTGCCGGGAGCCATGCGGAAGAACTTCTTGACCGGCTCCTCCATGAAGTCCTCGGCCTCGATGTACAGCTCGCGGCCAAATTTGACCTCGCGGGCGCCGTATTCGGGGTGGTCGGGGTGGTTCTCGATGGTCAGGGTGTCGATCTTGTCCTCGGGCCAGTTGGTCAGCACCACCTTCACGGGGTTGATGACGGCCATGGCGCGGGGGGCGGTGTCGGCCAGCGCCTCGCGGACGCAGTGGTCCAGCAGGCCGATCTCCACGGTGGAATCCGCCTTGGCGACGCCCACGCGGCCCATGAAATCGTGGATGGCGGCGGCGGGATAGCCGCGGCGGCGCATACCCACCAGTGTGGGCATACGGGGGTCGTCCCAGCCGGAGACCACGCCCTCCTCCACCATGCGGCGCAGGTGGCGCTTGGACATGACGGTGCGCTCGATGTTCAGCCTTGCGAACTCGATCTGGCGCGGGGGCTGGTCGGTGACGCCGGCGTGGTTCACGAACCAGTCGTACAGCGGGCGGTGGATCTCATATTCCAGAGAGCAGAGGGAGTGGGTGATGCCCTCGATGGCGTCCTGGATGGGGTGCTGGAAGTCGTACATCGGGTAGATGCACCACTTGTCGCCGGTGCGATGGTGGCTGTGGCGGTTGATGCGGTACATGGCCGGGTCGCGCAGCAGCACGTTGGGGTTCGCCATGTCGATCTTGGCGCGGAGCACCCGGGTGCCCTCCTCAAACTCGCCGTTCTTCATCCGCTCGAACAGGTCCAGGTTTTCTTCGACGGAGCGGTCCCGGTAGGGGCTGTTGACGCCGGGCTTGGTGAGCGTGCCGCGGTTGACGCGCATCTCCTCCGGGGTCTGGTCGTCCACATAGGCCACGCCGCGGCGGATCATGTCCTTCGCGATCTCATACAGGCGGTCGAAGAAATCGGAGGCGAAGTAGAGCTTGTCCCACTTGTAGCCCAGCCACTCGATGTCGCGCTGGATGCCCTCCACGAAGGCGGTCTCCTCCTTGGTGGGGTTGGTGTCGTCGAAGCGCAGGTTGCAGGTGCCGCCGAACTTTTCCGCGATGCCGAAATCCACGCACAGCGCCTTGCAGTGGCCGATGTGCAGGTAGCCGTTGGGCTCCGGCGGGAAGCGGGTGTGCACGTGGTCAAACCGTCCGTTCGCCAGGTCCTGGGCTACAAATTCCTCTATGAAATTCGCGGGCTTTCTCTCGTTGTTGTTTTCCATTGATCGTATCCTCCCCCGCCGATCGTAAAACCGGCTGAAAATTCGCGCAATAATACAGAGTTATTATAGCACGTTTTTCCAGCCGTGAACAGCGCTTATTGGTAAAGCCTTTGGTGATGAGGGTGGTTTTACCTCAGTGGTGTCACTCTGAGCCGCCTCCCGTCGTATTCCGCACGATAGAGGCCGATGAGATTGCTGGTATTGAAGCCCCGGAGGGCCTGGCGCACGTCGTCCAGTCTCGATAGCGGAAAGCGCACCGAGAGGCCGCAGCCCATGGAGATGTCCCTGGGCGTGGAGACCACCGACACCGGCACGCCCCGCCGACGCAGCACCCCCTCAAACCAGAGCACCTGCTGGCGCGAGCGAAAGGCCGCCACCCCGTATGTGTCCTGCATAGATTCTTCCTCCCTTCGGAACTGTTCAGTTCCGCATGATAAATTGGAATTTGTTTTGGTTTTGAATGGGGAATTGGGAATGGGAAATGGGGAATGAATGTGGAAATCCTTCGGATTTCTTTTTATTGAAAACCATCGTAATTCCAGACGTTTTCCCTATAATCAAACAAATCCGCAGGATTTGTACCTTCATTCCCCATTCCCCATTTAGAGTGATAAATCCCCCGTTTACAGCCCAAAACTGAACAGTTACCTCATATTCCCGCGCCGGGGGTTCTTACAGCCCCGGAACGCAAGTATTATATTTTACGCGAATACGCCCTTTTTCGTGAAGGAGGAAAGAATTATGTCCGTCTATCTGGATCATGCCGCCACCAGCCACCCGAAGCCGGAGGGGGTGCTGAAGGCGATGACAGCGGCGCTGACCGAATACAACGCCAACCCCGGCCGCGCCGGCCATCCCAGGGCCGTGGCGGCAGCGCGGCAGGTGCTCCGGACCCGCGAGGCGCTGGCAAAGCTGCTGGGGGCGGAGGACGCCATGTCCGTGGTCTACGCCTTCAACTGCACCGACGCGCTGAACCTCGCCATCAAGGGAACTTTGAGGGTGGGGGACCACGTCATCGCTACGAAGCTGGAACACAATTCTGTACTTCGCCCCCTCTGCGGCTTATCTTCGCGGGGACGGATTTCTTTGACACTGATCGACCCCCGCCCTGACGGCTTTGTGGACCCGGACGATATCGCCGCGGCCATCACGGCGCGGACCCGTCTGATCGTCTGCACCCACGCCTCCAACGTCACCGGAGCCATACAGCCCGTGGCGGCCATCGGGCAGTTGGCGAAAAAGCGGGGGATACGCTTTCTCATCGACGGGGCCCAGGCCCTTGGCGGTATGCCGGTGGACGCGAAGGCACTGGGCTGCGACCTCTACGCCTTTCCAGGCCACAAATCCCTGCTGGGGCCTCAGGGCACCGGCGGGCTGTACATCAGGCCGGGGCTTCGGCTGTTCACCCTACGGGAGGGCGGCACCGGCTCGGCCTCGGACAGCATGCTCCAGCCGGAGGAGCTGCCGGAGCGCTACGAGGCAGGCACGGTGAATCTCCCCGGCATCGCGGGCCTTGGCGCGGGCGTGGAGTATGTGGCCCCGCGGCTTTCGCAGATCATGATGCACGAGCGGGAGCTCACCAGCGCGCTGATAGAGGGCCTCGAAGCCATTCCCGGCACGATTATTTATTCCCCGAAGGAGGAGGCCGCCCGGGCGGGCATCGTGACCTTCAACGCGGGCGACCTCTCCTCTTCCCAGGCCGCAGACGCCCTGGCGGCGGCGGGCTTCGACGTGCGGGGCGGGCTCCACTGCGCCCCCGGCGCGCACCAGTTTTTGGGAACAATGCGCCGCGGCGCGGTCCGGGCCAGCGTCGGTCATGCCACCACCTTCGAGGAAATAGACCGCTTCATCGAGGCCGTCTGCCACCTGGGTCCACATTAACAAATTCCAAATGTTTTCGCCCTTGATATGACGGAGAATTATGGTAATATATAATTAGAAGAGTTTGTTTTTCGATAAAAGGGGATTTGTCGGGGAGTTTGTTCACTTCCAATTTATCAAACAGTCTGAAAAAGAAATGCCGGGAGGGAATACATATGAAGCGTATTGTTAAACTGCTGCTCGTCCTGCTGCTGGCTTCGGCGGTGCTGGCCGTCGGCGCGGTGGGCGAGGGCGACGGGTGGATGACCATCACGGAGACGCTGCCGGACGCCGTATGCCTGGTTGACGCGCCGCTGGACAGCGACGAAGCTCTGGAGGGCTACTTCCTGGGCCTGCTTGAGATGGAAAGCTCCGGGCGGCTCTTCCAGCCCCGCAATGTGGGCGGGGATCTGACCGGGCTGAACAAGACCCTTTATAACTACCTGAAGGGCAAGATCGTCCAGGTGGCTGACGGCTCCCTGGCTTCCACGCAATTCGAGGTGCCGCTGACCACGGTGGGCGTCACCGGGCAATACACCGCGAAGGACCTGGGTGTCAGCGCCATTATCGGCTCTGACAACAAGATCACCGCCGAGGCCTCGAAGGCGATGATGGCCAAGGTCAGCTTCGACATCTCTCTGATCACCCGTGCGCTGCTGTGGGATATGCCCTATGAGCTGTACTGGTTCAACAAGACAGAATCCGTCCGCGCCTCCTATCCGCAGTTGAAGGCCAGCTATACCAGCGCCCATACCAACGACCGCCTCTATTTCAGCAGCCCCATGGTGTTCCGCTTCCCCGTGGCGGAGGAATACGCCAGCGGCGAATATACCTTCAACACCAGCCTGGCCGCCACGGCGAAAAAGGCCGCGGACAACGCGAAGGCCATCGTCAAGCGCTATGCCGATGATTCCGATTACGCCAAGCTGCTGGGCTACAAGGAATCCATTTGCAGTCTGGCCGCCTACAACCGCGAGGCGGCGGAGGGCGGCGTGAAATTTGGCAATCCCTGGCAGCTCATCTGGGCGCTCGACGGCGATTCCAGCACCACCGTGGTCTGCGAGGGCTACGCCAAGGCCTTCCAGTATCTCTGCGACATGACCACTTTTGATGACAACCGGACCACCTGCTATTGCGTCACCGGCACCATCAACAAGACCTCCGGCGGCACCGAGGGCCACATGTGGAACATCGTCCACATGCCCAACGGCCTCAACTATCACGTCGACGTCACCAACTGCGATAGCGGTACCCGCGGCGCGCCGGACAAGCTGTTCATGGTGGGCAGCCCGGAGGGTTCTCCGGACAGCGGCTATGTGTTCGCCAACGCCGGGTCTCTCACTTACCAGTACAAGCCGGACACCCGGAATCTCTTCAGCAACGCGGAACTGACCCTGTCCCCCAACGCCTACCTGGTGGACACCAGCCTGCCGGTCAATTCCATCTATTTCCCCGACGCGGCGCTGCGGGCCTGCGTCTCCGCCCAGTGCGACAAGGATGCCAACGGCTATCTTGCCCCCGGGGAGCTCACCGCGGCCACCGCGCTGGATTTAAGCGGCCAGGGCGTCGCTTCCCTGAAGGGCGTCGAATTCCTGACCGGCCTGACCAGCCTGAACTGCGCCCACAACAACATCTCTTCTCTGGATGTGACCCTCATCCCCAAGGTGACGGTGCTCCACTGCGAGGACAATCCCCTCACCTCCCTGGATCTCACCGGCAACGCCTTGCTTATGAGCGTGGTCGATCTGAGCAACCGGAGCTGGGCGGACGGCGTCAAGACCTACACCAGCAGCCGCCGGGTCCTCTCCTGCGATATCGACGACCGCCTGCTGGTGGGCCGGCAGGTCGCCTCTACGCTGACCCTCCCCGCCAAGCTGGGGGCGGTCTCTGAAAGCGCCTTTGAGGGGACTCCTGCCAACCGCGTCGTCCTTCCCGCCGGCTGCACCGGCATCGGGGCGAGGGCCTTCGCGAACTGCCCGACCCTTTGGGAGATCGTCGTCCCCGACTCCGTCACCAGCATCGCCGAGGACGCTTTCGCCGGGTCCGAGGAGGTCGCTATCATCTCCTCCAACGCCCGCATCCGCCTCTGGGCCAAGAACCACGGCATCGCCAGCAGGAACAACTGAACAGAATGATATATAAAAAAGGTGTCAACGGGGACAGTTCTCCGTGACACCTTTTTGCTGTTTTCTGGATAAATTGGGATTTGTCGGGGAGTCGTTCGAGGCCACCTCATCCGCCCTCACGGGCACTTGACAAGGGCCTGCCGGCCCCATCTCACTGAAAACAGTCCACTGGACTGTTTTCCGGGCGCTTGATGCTCCTCAAGGGGAAGGCAAGGGGTTAAGAACGGTGGCCCCAAAAGCCTTCCCCTTGAGGGGAAGGTGGCGCGAAGGCAACTTTGCCTTTGGCAAA
>CACZXF010000105.1 GCA_902785105.1 uncultured Eubacteriales bacterium
GCCAAAGGCCAGACTGCCACGGCTCAAATCGAAGATTTGAGGCGCGGCACCGAAGCGCCGGATGAGGTGGGTTACCCGCTCACCCCGCCAAATTCCAATCTGTCAAACTGTTCACACAGCCGCTATTGTGCCCCCAGCAGGCGCTTCGCGTTTTCGATGCGTTCCTGTGATGGGGGTTCGGTGCCCCTGAGCGTGTAGGGGATGCCCAGCCTGTCCCACTTGGGTTCGCCCATGGAATGATAGGGCAGCACCTCCACCCGCTGAATATTGTTTAGTGTGTCGAGGAAAGCTCTCAGGCGAGTAAGGTCGCCGTCGTCATCGGTGATGCCGGGCACCAACACATGCCTGATCCATACGGGCTTGCTGATGTCGGATAGGTACCGCGCAAAGTCCAGTATGTTTGCGTTGTCCCTGCCGGTGAGCGCCCGGTGCTTTTCGGGATCGATGTGCTTGATGTCCAGCAGCACCAGATCGGTGACTGCCAACAGCGCCTCAAAGCGTTGAAACAGCGGTCCTTCCCGGGTGAAGGGCTGGCCGGAGGTGTCCAGCGCGGTGCTGATGTTCCGGGCCTTCGCCTCCGTAAACAGCTCGATCAAAAATTCCGGCTGCGCGAGAGGCTCTCCGCCACTGACGGTGATGCCGCCCCTTTTGCCCCAGTAGGCGCGGTAGCGCTCCGCGTCGTCCAGCAGGGACTTCGCGTCCCTCATCTCCGCGCCCATCCGCTCCCAGGTGTCCGGATTGTGGCAGTAGCGGCAGCGCATGGGGCAGCCCTTCAGGAATATCACATAGCGTATGCCCGGACCATCCACCGCCCCGAAGGTCTCCGTGGAGTGTACAGCGCCTTGGGTCATGGGTTATTCCCCCGTTTCCAAATCAGATCGCCTTATGGCACGTCCGGGCGATGACGTCCAGCTGCTGCTCGCGGGTGAGGCTGATGAACTTCACGGCGTAGCCGGACACGCGGATGGTGAAGTTGGCGTATTCGGGCTTTTCGGGGTGCTCCATGCAGTCGATGAGCTTTTCGGTGCCGAACACGTTCACGTTCAGGTGATGCGCGCCCTTGTCGAAGTAGCCGTCCAGCAGGCTCACCAGGGTCTCCTGGCGGGTCTCAAGATCGTGGCCCAGCGTGTCGGGGCTGATGGTCTGGGTATTGGAGATGCCGTCCAGCGCGTATTCATAGGGCAGCTTCGCCACGCTGTTCAGCGAGGCCAGCAGGCCGTGGGTCTCCGCGCCGTAGGAGGGATTGCCGCCGGGGGCGAAGGGGGTGAACGCCTTGCGCCCGTCGGGGGTCGCGCCGGTGGCCTTGCCGTAAACCACGTTGGAGGTGATGGTCAAAATCGACGTGGTGGGCTCGGAGTTGCGGTAGGTGTGGTGCTTGCGGATCTTGCCCATGAAGGTCTTGAGCAGCCACACGGCGATCTCATCGGCCCGGTCGTCGTCATTGCCGTACTTGGGGAAGTCGCCCTCGATCTCGAAGTCCACGGCGATGCCGCTCTCGTCCCGGATGGGCTTCACCTTCGCGTACTTGATGGCGCTCAGGCTGTCCGCCACGTGGGAGAAGCCCGCGATGCCGGTGGCGAAGGTGCGGCGCACGTCGGTGTCGATGAGGGCCATCTCGGCGGCCTCATAGTAATACTTGTCGTGCATGTAGTGAATCAGATTGAGGATGTTCACATACAGCTCGGCCAGCCAGTCCATCATCTTGTCAAAGCGGTGGATGACCTCGTCGTATTCCAGCACCTCGGAGGTGATGCGGGGCAGCTCCGGGCCCACCTGCTCGTGGCTCTTGGCGTCCACGCCGCCGTTGATGGCGTACAGCAGGCACTTGGCCAGGTTGGCGCGGGCGCCGAAGAACTGCATCTCCTTGCCGGTCTCCGTGGCGGACACGCAGCAGCATATGGAGTAGTCGTCCTTCCAGACGGGGCGCATCACGTCGTCGTTCTCATACTGTATGGAGGAGGTATTGATGGAGATCTTCGCCGCGTACTTCTTGAAGGTCTCCGGCAGGCGGGAGGAATACAGCACCGTCAGGTTCGGCTCCGGGGACGGGCCCATGTTCTCCAGCGTGTGCAGGAAGCGGAAGTCGTTCTTGGTGACCATGTGCCGCCCGTCCATGCCCATGCCCGCCATTTCCAGCGTGGCCCACACCGGGTCGCCGGAGAAGAGCTGGTTGTAGGACGGTATGCGGGCAAACTTCACCATGCGGAACTTCATCACGATGTGGTCGATGAGCTCCTGGGCCTCGGATTCAGTGATCGCGCCTTCCTTCAGATCGCGCTCGATGTAGATGTCCAGGAAGGTGGAGATGCGGCCCACGGACATTGCCGCGCCGTTCTGGGTCTTGATGGCGGCCAGATAGCCGAAGTACAGCCACTGCACCGCCTCGGCGGCGTTCTCGGCGGGGCGGGAGATGTCGAAGCCGTAGATGGCCGCCATCTGCTTCATGGCCTCCAGCGCACGCATCTGGTCGGCCAGCTCCTCGCGCTGGCGGATGACCGCCTCGAACATGGTGCCGCCACCGCAGTTGGCGTAGTCCTCCTGCTTTTTCTCAATCAGATAGTCGATGCCATACAGGGCCACCCGGCGGTAGTCGCCCACGATGCGACCGCGCCCGTAGGTGTCCGGCAGACCGGTGACGATGTGGGCGTGGCGGGCCTTCTTCATCTCGGGGGTGTAGCAGTCAAACACCGCCTGGTTGTGGGTTTTGTGATAGTCCGTGAAGATTTTGTGGAACTTGGGGTTGATCTTGTAGCCGTAGGTGGACGCCGCCTGCTCCGCCATCTTGATGCCGCCATAGGGCATGAAGGCCCGCTTCAGCGGCTTGTCGGTCTGAAGGCCGACCACCTTCTCCAGGTCCTTCATGGATTCATCGATGTAGCCGGGGCCGTAGGCGGTGATGCCGGAGACGATCTCCGTCTCACATTCCAGCACGCCGTTGTGCTCCCGCTCTTCCTTTTGCAGCTCCTGCAGGCGTCCCCACAGCTTGTCCGTGGCCTCGGTGGGGCCCGCCAGGAAGCTCTCGTCCCCGTCGTAGGGGGTGTAGTTCTCCTGGATGAAGTCGCGGACGTTTACATCGTCCTTCCAGCGGCTTCCCTTAAATCCTCTCCATGCGTTGCTCATGTCGGTTCCTTTCTTTAAGTTTATTGGGTTGACATCATTATTATATTACACTAACCACCGGAGTTCCTTGATTAGAATCAACTAATTCTCAAATTCTTCGCTGCCAAACAGCTTTTGAAGCCCCGGAGCGTCCAGCACGCACAGTTTGCCCCGGCCTTCCCGTTTGACGAGGCCCTGTTCCTGCAAGGCGCTCAACCTCCTGCTGACCGTCTCCGGCCTGAGGCCGATGCTGGAGGCGATCTCCTCCAGCTTGTAATGCAGCACGTCATCGGTGCTGCGGTCCATGTGGTAGAGCAGGAACCCCGCCACACGGGCGGTGGGGTCCTGAGTTGCCAGCAGCTGGTTTCGGGCGTTGGCATCGTGCAGCTTTCGGCTTAAAAGGGTCACGATCTCCAGCGCCGCCTCCGGATTGTCCAGTATGTGAATGAAATTTTCACGATAGATGCGGCACAGCCGCGTCTCCGTCAATGTGACGGCGGAATAGGGGAATTTGCCCTCGTACAGAAACAGGCTCTCCCAGATGGTGTCGTTTTCTGAAAGCAGCATGATGATGCTCTCTCGGCCGTTCGCGTCCACATGCGAAAGCTTCACCTTGCCCTTCTGGATCACGCAGATATGGTCCGCGTCCTGCCCCTCCCGGAAGATGTATTTATTGGCGGGTATGGTGGTGTAGACCACGTTCTCCAACAGCTTCCGCCGGGATTCCAGCGGCAGATTGTCCAGCAGGAATTTTCTCAGGCGGCTCATTCGAACGTCCCGTTGCATGTCGATCCCGTCCTCGTCAGATTAATCAAACCTTCTTCTATGATAAACCATGGATGTTAATAACAGTTGATTATTTAACATTAAATTAGTTTGACTAAACTAATATAGGCGTGGTATACTTCTTCCCGGAAGATTGCATACTACTTCCACCTCCAAAAGGCACCCGGGTGTGCTGCGAAATCCGGGTGCTTTCAACGGAAAAACCAATGTCACAGAAAGGACGTGTGTCAATATGAACAATTTTGCCATCACCAAGGTCATCGGCCGGGAGATCGTCGATTCCCGCGGCAATCCTACCGTTGAAGCGGAAGTCACACTGGCCAGCGGCATCGTCGGACGCGGCGCGGCCCCCTCCGGAGCGTCCACCGGCGAGTTTGAAGCGCTGGAGCTGCGTGACGGCGACAAGTCCCGCTTCGGCGGCAAGGGCGTGCAGAAGGCCGTGAACAACGTGAACACCGTCATCAACGACGTGCTCCAGGGCATCGACGCCCGCGACACCTACGCTGTGGACGGCGCGATGCTGAAGGCCGACGGCACTAAGGACAAGAGCAACCTTGGCGCGAACGCCATCCTGGCGGTATCCATCGCGGCGGCCAAGGCGGCCAGCGAGGGCCTGGGCGTGACGCTTCACCAGTTCCTGGGCGGCGTGCAGGGCAACAACCTGCCGGTGCCGATGATGAACATTTTGAACGGCGGCGCGCATGCCGACAGCTCCGTGGACACCCAGGAGTTCATGATCATGCCCGTCGGCGCTCCCTCCTTCAAGGAAGGTCTCCGCTGGTGCACCGAAGTCTTCCACGCCCTCCAGAAGCTCCTGAAGGCGGAAGGCAACACCACCGCCGTCGGCGACGAAGGCGGTTTCGCACCGAACCTCGAGTCCGATGAAGATACCATCGAGCACATCCTGAAGGCCATCGAAGATGCCGGTTACAAGCCGGGCGAAGACTTCGTCCTGGCGATGGACGCCGCCTCCTCCGAATGGAAGAGCGAAAAGGGCAAGGGCTTCTATCATCAGCCGAAATCCGGCAAGGACTTCACCTCTCAGGAACTCATCGACCACTGGGAGTCCCTCGTCGACAAGTACCCCATCTGGTCCATCGAAGACGGCCTCGATGAGGAAGACTGGGAAGGCTGGCAGAAGATGACCGCTCAGATCGGCGGCAAAGTCCAGCTGGTCGGCGACGACCTCTTCGTCACCAACACCGAGCGTCTCGACAAGGGCATCGAGCTCGGCGCCGGCAACTCCATCCTCATCAAGCTCAACCAGATCGGCTCCGTCTCCGAGACCCTGAACGCCATCCGTACCGCCCACAAGGCCGGTATGACCGCCATCGTCTCCCACCGCTCCGGTGAGACCGAGGACACCACCATTGCCGACCTGGCCGTTGCCACCAACTCCTGCCAGATCAAGACCGGTGCGCCGTCCCGCTCCGAGCGTGTCGCCAAGTACAACCAGCTGCTCCGCATCGAGGAAGACCTCGGCTGTGCCGCTGAGTACCCGGGCAAGGGCGCGTTCAACAGAGACTGAATCGCCACAGAAGGGGAGACCCTTTGACACAAACAGAAAACCCTCTCCAGTTTTCCGGAGAGGGTTTTTCGTATCTAATAAGTAGAAAGTACAGAATTAGAATTTGCCGGCTTTCGCAGCTTCTTCCACAGAAACAGCGACAGCAACAGTGGCACCGACCATGGGGTTGTTGCCCATGCCGATGAGACCCATCATTTCGACGTGTGCCGGAACGGAGGAGGAACCTGCGAACTGGGCGTCGGAATGCATACGACCAAGGGTATCGGTCATACCGTAGGAAGCGGGGCCTGCAGCCATGTTGTCGGGGTGGAGAGTACGGCCGGTGCCGCCGCCGGAAGCGACGGAGAAGTACTTCTTGCCCTGAAGGTTGCATTCTTTCTTGTAAGTGCCCGCGACCGGATGCTGGAAACGGGTCGGGTTGGTGGAGTTACCGGTGATGGAGACACCGACGTTCTCGAGGTGCATGATGGCAACGCCTTCGACGACGTCGTCAGCGCCGTAGCACTTGACGGAAGCGCGGACACCGTCCGAATACGGAGTTTCGGAGATGACGTTGACTTCACCGGTGAAGTAGTCCATCTTGGTCTCGACATAGGTGAAACCGTTGATTCTCGAGATGATCTGAGCGGCGTCTTTACCAAGACCGTTCAGGATGACGCGGAGGGGCTTCTCGCGAACGACG
>CACZXF010000106.1 GCA_902785105.1 uncultured Eubacteriales bacterium
CTTTTTTGCACTTTTGGGGTGAAATGCAATAGATTGCGCGAGGCCTTGCTATTGTTAGCTTTCTCTGGGGTGGTTAGGTTTCTCGTGAATAATTCAGGACAAACTATGGCATCGAGAGTTTTGCTTCAATTCTGATCGAAAAAAAGAGCCTGAGAGTGGTCCTCACAGGCTCGATTTTTCCCCCAATTATTAACCACTAACCGGGTTTTCCCCCACTTTTTAACCACTAAAATTAGGTCAAATCAGGTCAAATTCAGACAAATCAGCACAAACCCCAAAACAAGGAAAAACCCCGAAAACCGTTGCGGCATCGGGGTTTTGGGGGTTCTTTAGCGCTTAGAGAACTGGGGCGCGCGACGGGCGGCCTTCAGGCCGTACTTCTTGCGCTCCTTCATGCGCGGGTCGCGGGTCAAGTAGCCGGCCTTTTTGATGGCGGGCTTGAGCTCCTCGTCAGCCTTGACGAGAGCGCGGGCGATGCCGTGACGGATCGCGCCGGCCTGGCCGGTGAAGCCGCCACCCTTGCAGTTGACGACGACGTCCCACTTGCCGAGGGTCTCGGTCAGCACCAGGGGCTGACGCACGACGGTCTTGAGGGTCTCATAGCCGAAATAATCGTCCAGAGTGCGCTTGTTGATGGTGATGTTGCCCTCACCGGGGATCAGACGAACGCGGGCGATCGCCTTCTTACGCCTGCCGACAGCATGGAAATTCACGTTACTCATTTCTTCGTCCTCCTCCCTATTACAGCTTCAGCGCTTCGGGCTTCTGAGCCTGATGATTGTGCTCGGCGCCGGTGTACACAAACAGCTTCTTCGCCATGCGGTAGCCCAGGGGGCCCTTGGGCAGCATGCGGCGGACCGCCTCGCGGAAGGCGAAGTCGCTCTTCTTGGCCATCAGGGTGCGATACTTGATCTCCTTCAGGCCGCCCGGATAACCGGTATGATAACGATAGACCTTGTCGTCCAGCTTCTTGCCGGTCAGGACAAGCTTATCGGTATTGACAACGATGATATAATCGCCACAGTCACAGTTGGGGGTGAAGGTGGGCTTGTGCTTGCCGCGCAGCATGGAAGCGACCTGCGAAGCCAGGCGGCCCATGACCATGCCGTCAGCGTCGATGACGTACCATTTACGCTCGACATTCTGGGGATTTGCCATATAAGTACTCACGAGTGATTCCTCCAATATGATCTCTGCTTCCGGGACGGGTGTGGTCAGTACCCCTCGCGGACATGTCATGGCCCGGGGCTATTGAGCGTATTGACACAAGATGTATTATAACCCATTTTGCCCCATGGGTCAACGCCTTTTGACACAAAAAAAGAGAATTTAACGATGTCACTCCCGCTGTTAACAATGCCATGTTATACTTATTTTATAATCAACACGGGAGGGTCAGCTATGGCCTCGAATTATGAAAAGATGGCAGCCTCCGCGAGAGGGCTGTTTCTGGAGAAGGACCAGGCAGGCATGATCGAACGCTGGGCTTTGAAGCATGATGAGGATTATCTGTATGTCCATTATCTCAGCGAACCCATGCGGATAAACCGGCGGACTGGCGTGGTGGAAGCCCTGGGAAGCTATCGGCCGAAGGACTATGTGAACGAGACCATGGCGCTGTTCGACCTGCTGACGCTGGCGGAGACGCGCCCCCATGCCTCGGGGCGTTGGGCTTCGGTGAGCGTGCTGGGCGGCATCATCGGCGCGGGCCACGACCGGACGCTGAGCAACGAGCCCACCGCCATGAAGTTTTCCGGAAAGCCGGACGCGCTGAAGGCGGCGTGTGAAAGGCTGAACGGCATGCCCCTGGGCAGGGCGGATGTGGGCTATGACATCCCCGTCTTTGAGGACTTCCACATCTGGTTCCAGTTCTGGGAGGCCGACGACGAGTTCCCCGCCAACATCAAGTATCTCTTCGATGAAAACGCGCTGCGCTACATGCACTATGAGACGCTGTGGTACGTGATGAATTCACTGGCCGAGCGGCTGGATCACTATGTAAACGGAGGTGGGCAGGCATGAACATATCCAAGGCCGATGCCCTGCAATGGTTTGAGTTTTTCTCTGAACTGGAGGACGGCGACGCGCTCCCGCCTCACCAGCAGGAGATCGCCCTGGCGACGCTCAGCCAGATTGAGGTGGCGGAGGACGCCAGGATCGACGCGCTGATGGCTGCAATCCTCGGCCTCAAATCGCTGAACGGCCGCACGTGCTACGTCGGACCCGACGAGAAGTTCCCGAAGGGCTGCCGCTCCTGCCTGCTGGGCACGGGGCTCAGCGCCATCCGCAAGACCAACAAGTGCAATCTGCAATGTCCCTTCTGCTACGATTACGGGGAGATGGACTGTCAGCCCGCCATCGGCGCGGGTTATTGGGAGATCGGCGGCACGAAGTTCAAGGAGCGGGATTTCGACCTGCTGCTCTCTACCCATAAGCATCCCACCGGCATCGCCTATGTCTACCTTGAGCCTTTCATGGAGATAGAGGTCTACTACGACGCCATTCGCCGCTTCCACGATGCGGGCATCTATCAGCACATGTACACCAACGGAACCCTCTGCACGGAAGAAAATCTCCGGGCACTGGGTGAGGCAGGGCTGGACGAGTTGCGCTTCAACCTGGGCGCGTCCCGATGCTCTGATAAAGTCATTGAGATGATCGGCGTGGCGAAACGCCATATCCCCATGGTGGGCATCGAGACGCCCATGACCCCGGAGTATCACAGCCTCTTCCTCGAGAAGAAGGAAAGGATATTCGCCACCGGTCTGGATTTCATGAACTGCGCGGAGCTGCATTTGAACCCCAACAACATTGAAAACTACTGGGGCGAGCCGATGTACATGTACCGTCAGGGCTATCTGTCGCCCACCTGGAGCCATGAGCTGACGCTGGACCTGATGGCCCGCGCCGACCGGGAGGGCTGGCCCATCGTGCTCCACGACTGCTGCAACCGCACCAAGTTCGCCCGGGACCTTCAACTGCGGGCTGTGGAGGGCGGCTGGTTCGGGGCCAGCGGCTACCACAACGAATTTGACGGCATCCCCTACGCGGCGTTCCTGCCCATTCTACAGGATGAAAACTTCCATTTCTTGAAGGAAGAACCCCTGCCCGAGGGCTACAGGCCGGGGGACATCGTGCTATGACGATGGATCCGCGGATACTCGATCTGCGAGCCCGGCTCCACGACTGCCCCGAGCTGTCGGGCCATGAGGTCAATACCTTCAATATCATAGAGGATTTCCTGCGCACCCACACCACCCTGACGGTGGAGCGCCGCCCCGAAGGGCTGCTGGCGACCCATTGGGAGGGGGAGGGGCTGGAAACCCTGGGCTTTCGCGCCGACGTGGACGCCATACCGATGGAGGGCAATCCCACCTGCGCCTGCCACGGCTGCGGCCACGACGGCCACAGCGCCATACTCTGCGCGCTTGCGCTGGCGACGGAGGGCAGGCGGTATGGCAAAAACCTGTACTTCATCTTCCAGCCCGCCGAGGAGACGGGGGAGGGTGCCCGGCGCATCTGCGAGACATGGCCGGAGATCGGGACACTGCATCGCATTTACGGGCTGCACAACATCCCCGGTCATCCGCTGGGAACGCTGCTGGCGCGACCGGGCTGCTTCGCCTGCGCGTCCCAGGGCTTCATTGCCGACGTACAGGGCAGGCCCGCCCATGCCGCCTATCCCGGCGACGGGGCCAATCCCGCAGGGCTGCTGTGTCAGACGGTGCTGGCGCTCCCGCAGATGACAGAGGATATCCTCCGCGGCGACGACCGTCTGTTGATGCATACGGTGATCGGTCTGCGGGTGGGCGGTGAAAACTTCGGCCTGTCCGCCTCGGAGGGCCGTCTGTGCCTGACGCTGAGGGGCCATCGTCAGTCGGACATTGACGCTCTGGCCCAAGCCATCCGCGCGACCCTCGAAAGGGGCGACATGACCGCTGCCTTTGAGAGCCGCGACGTATTCCCGGACACCACCAACCCCGCAGATATCACGCAGGAGGCCGTCGCCCGCTGGCGGGCAAGCGGCCTGAGTGTGCGTATGCTGGAGGCGCCCATGCGCTGGTCGGAGGACTTCGGCTGGTATCTGAAGCGCGTTCCCGGCATGTTCTTCGGCGTCGGCATCGGCGAAAACCACCCCGGCCTCCACACCGCCGATTACTGCTTTGACGATCGCGTCATCCCACCTGCTGTGGCGGCTTTTATGGCGCTGCTGGAAAAAAACTCTGTAATATTGGTAAATTGGGATTTGTCGGGGAGGGGCGTCTCCCCGACAAATCGCAATTTATCCTGTCACTAAACCATATGAAATAGGAGAGGTGATTGCAATGGAATTCTACGTGGATATCGCGGATATGGACGCGGTACGCGCTGTAAATGAATATTTTCCCATAGACGGCTTTACCACCAATCCAAACATACTGACCAAGGCGAATAAACCCCTTTCAGAGATGTTCGGGGAATACAGAACCTACATCGAGGAGACGGGGCAGCGCATATTCGTGCAGGTGACAGCAGACGATGCGGACGGTATGGTGGAACAGGCTCAAAGGCTGCATGATTACTTTGGGGACCGGCTGGTCGTGAAGCTCCCGGCGGTGCGCGAGGGCTACAGGGCCTGCAAGCGGTGCAAGGCGATGGGCATTGACGTCTGCGTGACCGTGGTCCACTCCATGATGCAGGCCCTCATGGCGGCAAAGGCCGGGGCTGATTACACCGCCCCCTATATCAGCCACATCGACAACATCGGCGCGGACGGCGTGCGCTGTGTGGACGAGATCGTGAAGGCGTTTGACCGCTTTGGCTACACCTGCAAGGTCCTCGGGGCCAGCTTCCGCACGGTGGAACAGGTGGAAAAGCTGGCCGTCGCGGGCTGTCACGCCGTGACGATCACCCCGGAAACCTTCGACATGCTGATTGCCCATCCCTCGACGGATGTGTCCATGCAGGGCTTCAATCGGGCGTGGCATGATAAATTCGGTGACAATCAGGTCAGCGATTATCTGGAGTGACCTGTAATAAAACGACATAGAAGGAGGGCTGAATACTATGAATGAACTGAGAGACAAGCACGGCCTGACCGAGGCGGAAGCCATCGTGCAGTATCGCGCGAAGAACTATCCCAAGCCCGCACTGACGGCGGATATCGCGGTGCTTGAACGAAGCGAAGCGGGGCTGAAGCTGTTGCTGATCCGCCGAGGCGGGCATCCGTATCTGGGCTGCTGGGCCCTGCCGGGCGGCTTTGCCGACGAGGGGGAGACCATCGAGCAGACCGCGGCCCGTGAGCTTCAGGAGGAGACGGGCCTGACCGGCTTGCCCCTTGAACTGGTGGGCATCTACAGCGCGCCTGGTCGCGACCCCAGGGGCTGGACGGTGTCCGCGGCCTATGCCGTGTGTGTCGAACCGGGCCAGCTCCGGGCCGAGGCCGGCGATGACGCCGCCGAAGCCGGCTGGTTCGAGGTGCGGGATAACGCGGTATACCTCCCCGAAGGCGAACGCCTGGCCTTTGACCACGCACAGATCATCGCGGACGCCGTGGCAAAGCTGTTTCAATAAGCATCTGACCTGCAAATGGGGATTTGTCGGGGTGTTTGTTCGAGGCCACCTCATCCGCCCCTTCGGGGCACCTTCCCCTCAAGGGGAAGGCTTTTGGTTACCCGGTAGCCCAGCCC
>CACZXF010000107.1 GCA_902785105.1 uncultured Eubacteriales bacterium
CGTACTTCATGACCTTGCCATACAGCACCGCCAGCAGGTCGCAGATGGACAGCGAGCCGCCGATGTGGCCGAATCCGCGCGCCTTCATTTCCTCCAGCAACGCGATGCGGATCTGAGCGGCGAAAATCCGCAGATCCTTCTTCTCCTGATTGTTCAAGGCTATCGCCTCCTGTCTTGTTATTCGTACAGATGTGGCAACGTTCAGCCCTGAGGTAGGGGCGGGCGGCGAAACGCCGCCCCTACAGGGGCAGTGCGCGATTGCCGAAAGCGTTTCTATTAGAACACTGTGGTTTCGCCGACGCGCTGACACAGTAGGGGCGGCGTTTCGCCGCCCGCTCTGCCGCGCGTGACGTTATGCGTTGTTATCAGCCCTTCGGCTGGAAGATATGCTCATTCGCGTCGGCCTGCCAGAGCCACTCGTGCTCGGGGTCGTCGATGCGGGTCTTGCGCCAGGGGTCGCCGGGGAGGTGGCGAATGCCCCACATGTAGCACATGGCGTAGCCGGGGGCCGCGCCCTGGGAGTGGAAGGAGTGGTTGATCACCAGGCAGCCGTTGTGGCCGGTCTGGTAGATCTGGCCGTTGGCGAAGCCCGCGCCGAAGCCCATGGGCTTGTCGAAGCGATAGAAATAGACCTCCGGCTGGGGATGATGGTGCGGCGGATAGCTGGACCACTTGCCCGGATAGTTGAGCACCTCGCCCAGCACCATGTTGCTGTAGGGCGCGGACTCATAGTCGAAGAAGGTCTGGATCTCGCGCTGCATGCAGCCCATCAGCTCGCCGTTGGAGCCGGCGTGCTGGACCATGATGTCCTCCGGCCCGTAGAGGCGGGCGGGGAACTCGCGCTCGTTGTCCGTGAGCTGGACGTACAGCTCCGCGTGCTCCACGGCCTTCACGACCACCTTCGTGCCCTTGCAGACGTGCAGGCAGTAGGCGGCATAGTGGAAGGTGTCCGGGCGCACGGCCTCTTTGGTCTCGCCGCCGAAGGTGAAGGTCACCTTGCCGATCAGCAGGTCGATGGCCAGCTCCTTTTCCGGCTCGTCAAAGCTGTATTCGTCGCCGGGCTCCAGCACCAGCAGGCCCACGTCCATGTTGGTGTTGCAGTCGGTGTGTCCCATGGTCATGTAGGCGTTGTAGCCGCGCTGAACATCTTTTTGAATGTACATGGGAATCAGTCCTCCAATTAGGTAAAATGGGGAATGGGGAATGGGAAATGGGGAATGATGGTGCAAATCCTCACGGATTTGTTTGATTTAATGGGGGGACCCTGGTTTTGCGGCGGGTCACTTTGAATATAAGAAATCCGAAGGATTTCTACATTCATTCCCCATTTCCCATTCCCAATTGTCAATCATCAGAGCCCCGTATGCTCCTTGATGTACTTCCGGGCCTTGATGGCATACTCCAGCGGGTTGGCCTTGGCGGGGTCCTGCTCGGCCTCCACCAGCAGCCAGCCTTCGTACTTGGCGTCGGCCAGCAGCTTGAAGATGGGATCATAGTCCACGCAGCCGTCGCCGGGCACGGTGAAGGCACCGTTGCGCACAGCCTGGAGGAAGCTCCAGCCCTCGGGCTTGACCTTCGCCACCACGTCGGCGCGCATGTCCTTCAGATGGACGTGGCCCACGCGGTTGACGTACTTCTTCAGCACGGTCAGCGGGTCCTCGCCGGCGAAGGTGAAGTGACCGGTGTCGTAGCACAGGAAAACCAGGTCGGGATCGGTGTTGGCCAGCATCCGGTCGGTCTCCTCGGCGGTCTGCACCACGGTGCCCATGTGGTGGTGGAAGCACAGCTTGAAGCCGCGGTCCTTCGCGATCTTGCCCAGGCGGTTCAGGCCCTTGCAGAAGCGGTCCCACTCGGCGTCGTCCATGACGTGCTTTTTGTCGGCCAGCACGGGGGTGTCCAGCTTGCCCTGGATGGAGTAGCTCTGCTCGGAGACGTTGATGCGGTTGGCGCCCACGGCGGCCAGGAAGTCCAGCTCCTTGCTGAAATCGGCCTCGACCTGCTCAATGGGCTGGGTGAGGATGAAGGAGGAGAACCAGCGGGAGGCGATGCGCATGCCGCGCAGGTCCAGCTCCCACTTCAATTCCGCGGGGTCGGAGGGATACTTGTTGCCGATCTCGCAGCCGGTGAAGCCGGCCAGGGCCATCTCGCTGACGGTCTGACGGAAGGTGTTCTCCGCGCCGAGCTCGGGCATGTCGTCGTTGCACCAGCCGATGGGGGCGATGCCCAGGAAAACTTTGCTGGAATCAAACATGGGAAACCTCTCCTTTATAATGTACTGAGTACGTTGAAACCATTATAACACAAAACTCCAAGAAGTTCCACTATAAAATGCAAATAATTGACCAAAAACACAATTTTGTTGAACAAGTTTCTGGAGAAATACCGCAGTTATGGCGATTGGTTTTATAACCCGCGCCGCTCGATCTCGCGTCTGAGATTTTCCGCGATGTCATCCGGCAAAATGCCCATCTCCAACAGCGGCAGCGACTGGGCGATCATCTCATCCGGGAGCTGCTCAAGCGCGCCGGGAATCCGGAGCACTTCAAACATCTCCTCCAGCTCGGATGTATCCCCCTCTCCGTCGCCAAATCTTTCCAGGAATTCGTCCAGCACGGCGTCCAGTGGTTCGATCTCCTCCCGGCGCTCCAGACGAATGCCAAGCTGAGCGCACAGCGGGCCGAAAACCGCCTCGGTCCGGTCGTCCTCCACCAGCAGCGCCGTGGGAAGGCCGTCCTTTGCGATGGTTTTCAGGAACGCATTGCCCAGGTCCTCCACCCATTGAACGGGATCGTCCGCCAGCTCCATACAGTGGACCATGCCGTTCGCGGCGTTCACCACCATTAGCGTCATGGGGTAGTAAGGCGGCTGTGTCAGATCATCAAAGGGGATCATGTCATTCCCGCCCTCGTCGGAAATGGGAGTGCTGTAGCGAAAGAACTTCGCCGCCCACTGCCCGGCGCGCTTGCCCTTCATCAGCCGCGCCCGGGTGAGGTCATCCGTCAGCGGCGCGGTGGGATAAGCGATCTCCGCCATCGGCGGCAGCGCGTGGCGCTCCAGCCGCCAGCCGTCGCCCTCGGGGATCAGCAGCGGGATCTCCCGGTCATACAGCGCTCCATCGGTGATGAAGTTCGTCCAACGGCTCCTTTGCAGCCGCCGCGCCAGCTCCACCGCCGCCTGCAGGCCGTCCAGCATGCGCCGCTGGTCGTCCTCATCCTCCAGATACCAGCGCTCATAGCCCGGGCGGAAGCGCTCGAAATGGGGGAAGGCGTTGCGCCCGCGAAAGGCCACGCCGTTGCGTTTGCCGTAGTCCTGCGCCGCGGCCAGATCCCTGGGCGGCAGGTCAGCCCTGACCTCAAAGGACACCATCACGCAGTCCTGGCTGCGCATATGCTCCATCTGCGCAAGCTCGTCAAACAGCGGCATGTCGTCCGTCAGCATCCGCAGACTGTCCAGCCCCGCCTGGCCGGGATATACCGCAAGCGCCGTCAGCTCCCCAATCATGCCCATCACGCAGCAGTAGCCGATCTCCCCGTCCGCGTGCTGAACCGCGAAGATCTCATGATCCGAAAGCACGTTCCAGAGCTTCGTCTTTCTATATTCGATCGCCGCCTCAAAAAGCTGGTCCGGTATCAAGCAACCACCCCCGTATATCATATGTATAAATCATAACATATATATAAAGAAATGACAAGCGCGTTTTGGAAAGAACCCACATTTCGCGCTTCGCATAGTATGCCCCGTGAAAGGAAGGCGATGGTATGGATACCCTGATTCTGGGCGGAGACGCCCGCATGTCCGCGCTGGCGGCACTGCTGGGGAAGGAGTCTCTTTATGTAGACGACCCGCAGACGGCGCGAAAGCTGCTGCCCGAGGCGAGGCACGTCGTCACAAATAATCCCCCAAAAATATCACTGACACTGGAGGCTGTGCGCAACCTGACATCCCCTGAGGCCAAAATCTGCCTGTGCGGCCCCAAATATTACAAAGGAGACGACCCGCGTGTTATAGACCTCTGGACCGACGAAGCCCTTCTCCGCGAAAACGCCCGCTACACCGCCGAGGGCGCGCTGTCCGCTGCCATGCGGGCCAGCCAGCGGACCCTCAAAGACCTGCCCGTCATGATCATCGGATGGGGCCGCATCGGGAGCGCGTTGACGGAGATGCTGGTCGCCCTCGGCGCAAGGGTGACGGTCATCTCCCACACCCCCGCCCACCGAAACCGCGCCATCGAGCGCGGCGCGGAAGCCGCAGCCCCGGAGGAAATGCCCATTATATTGAAGGAAACTCTCCTGATCTTCTCCACCCCGCCCGCCTTGATGCTGGATGAAGAAAAATTGTCCAAGACCAATCGAAACGCCATCATCATCGACCTCGCCAGCCCGCCCTATGGCGTCGACCTTGCCGCCGCCTGGAAGCTGGGCCTCCGCGCCTGGCGGGAGCCGGGCCTGCCGGGCCGCTATTGCCCGCTCAGCGCCGCGGAAGCGCTGCTCAAAGCCATGAAACGGGGAGGTTATCGCCATGATTGATTTGACGGGCCTGCGCATAGGCTGCGCCATGACCGGCTCCTTCTGCACCTTCAAACGCGCCTTTTCCGTCTGGCAAACCCTCAGGGACGTCGGCGCGGAGCTGACCCCCATCATGTCCTGCAATGCCGCCAACACTGACACCCGCTTCTATCCCGCCAAAGAGGCCGTCCAAACCTTTGAAGCCATCTGTGGCAAACCGGTCATCGACACCCTCCCCAAAGCCGAGCCCATCGGCCCGAAGAAGCTGCTGGATGTGCTGGCCGTCATGCCCTGCACCGGCAACACACTGGCCAAGCTGGCCGCGGGCATTGCCGACACTCCCGTGACCCTGGCCATCAAGTCTCATCTGCGCAATGGCCGCCCCGTGGTCATCGCCGTGTCCTCCAACGATGCCCTCGGCCAGAACGCCCGCAATATCGGCCAGCTCCTGTCCATGAAACACTTCTTTTTCGTGCCCTTTGTCCAGGATGATTGCCGGGAAAAGCCGAATTCCATCGTGTCCCGCTTCGAAATGCTGCCCGAAACCCTCGAAAAAGCTTTGAAAGACACCCAAATCCAGCCAATTTTGACAGAAAACCACGAATGATAGTTATAAAACAGTAAAATACGAAAAAAGGGGTTGACAACTAAGGGGCGTTTTGATATACTGTACAAGCTGTCAGCGAGAGACACTCACTAACTGAGCGGAAAGCGACAGCGCGAACCTTGAAAACGATACAGAGAATGATGAGAGAAGTTCTTCGGAGCTTGCGAAGATCGGCTGGAAAGGCCGGGAGCGAGTGAAGGGGGATGAGCGGGTGAGAGACCCGCGAACAGTCAGATTCGAAGAGTTAAACGCCAGACTGTCAGATGGAAAACAAGTGCTTTGGCGAGTGCTTGCGAGTAGGCTG
>CACZXF010000108.1 GCA_902785105.1 uncultured Eubacteriales bacterium
ATCACCTCGGTGTTTTATTCTCCATCACCCACTTAAAACCCTTTTGATAATACTTTTGTAATATTTGATACACTCTCTTAATTCGACGTTGCGGCCGTGCCTTCTTTCCCACTTCCAATTGATTTTTCAAAATAAGACTGATATAATATTCATATGACTGTATATATATGGAGGAAACGTATCGGTGAAATATTATAAAATCACGGCGGCAGTGCTTATGGTGGCGCTGCTGCTGGCGGGCTGTTTTGGTGCTCTGGCGGAAGCGGAGGAGCCGTATTTTTCGGAGGAAGCTGGGGAGGACAGCCCGCTGAGCCAGGACGTTGTGGTGGACCAGATGTACGATGTCAGCGAGTTCGCGGTGCTGGAGGGTTTGCCGGACAACTGGGTGAACCTGCTGCTGCTGGGCTCGGACACCCGGGACACCAGCCAGTACGGCAACACCGACGGCATCATGATCCTCTCGATGAACCTGGCCCGGCGGGAGGCGAAGCTGACCTCCATCGTCCGGGACATATGGGTGACCATGTCAGGCCGGTCCAAGAGTGGCAGGCTGTCCTCGGTCTGCGCCCAGGGCGGACCGGCGCTGGCCATGCGCACCATCAACGAATGCTTCGGGCTGAACATACAGTATTACGCCCTCATCAATTTGAGCGGCATGGCGGATGTCATCGACCTGCTGGGCGGGCTGGACGTGGACGTGACGCTGGACGAGCTGAACGCCCTCAATCAGGGCCTGTTCGACCTCTCCCGCTTCTCCGGCATGGACAAGCTGATGGAATACGGCTCCGACGTCCACATGAACGGCAACCAGGCCGTGGCCTACGCCCGCATCCGCAAGCTGGATTCCGATTATAAGCGCACCGAGCGGGACCGCAAGCTGATGGGCGTCATCGCCCGCAGGCTCCAGCGGGAAAACAGCGGCACCATCGTGGGCATCGTGATGAAGCTGCTGGAATCCGTGGAGACCAACATGAACCTCACCCAGCTCATGACCATCGCCGCCGTGGGCCTCGAGGTCGATCTCAACAAGGTCCCCACCCTCTGCGTCCCCGTGGAGGGCACCTATAAATCCGGCACCTTCAACGTCGATGGCGGCAAAAAGGTCTGGTGCGTCAAGGCCGACTTCAATGAAAACAGCCGGGAGCTGCTGAAGTTTATCTATGGGCAGGGAGAAGAGAGCGAGGGATAAATAAGGAATTGTCGGGGAGTTTCCCGCTCTCCTGTAGGGGCGGCGTTGCGCCGCCCGCCCGATAAAACGCGACGTCTCGCAGAGGGCGGGCGCCGAAACGGCGCCCCTACAGGTTTGGTTTGACTCCCCGATAAACTTCAATTTATCCCTCTGACAGGAGGAAGAAAATGCTTGCTTTCGTTTCCAGCTGCGGCCTGTCGGGTATCAACGGGTTCGCGGTGGACGTGGAGGTCAATTTGGCTTCGGGGATGCCGATGTTTGAGATCGTGGGTCTGCCGGACGCCTCCGTCAAGGAGAGCCGGGAGCGGGTGCGGGCGGCGCTGAAGAACAGCGGCTACGGCTTCCCCGCCGAGCGGCTGACGGTGAACCTGGCCCCCGCCGACCAGAAGAAGGAAGGTCCCTCCTACGACCTGCCCATCGCCCTGGGCGCGCTGTGCTGCATGGGGCTGGTGCCCGCGGAGGCGCTGCGGGAGGTCTGCGTGTTCGGCGAGCTGTCGCTGGACGGCAGCGTCCGGCCTGTGCGCGGGGCACTGCCCATGGTGATCTCCGCCCGAGAGCGGGGCGTCAAAAAGGTCATGCTGCCCGCGGCCTGCGTCAACGAGGTGAGCTGCGTCGAGGGGCTGGAGATCTACCCCGTGGGAACTCTGCGCGGCGCGGTGCGCCACTTCACCGGGGAGCTGCCCGTCCAGCCGGTCAGGCCCGTGGCCTATCAGACGCTCATCAACCACCGGCAGTATGCCGAGGACTTCTGCCACGTCAAGGGGCAGACCCTCGCCAAGCGGGCTTTGGAAATCGCTGCGGCGGGCGGGCACAACGTGCTGCTCATCGGCCCGCCCGGCAGCGGCAAGACGCTGATGGCCCGGTGCATGCCCACCATCCTGCCGGACATGACCTTCGAGGAGGCCCTTGAGGCCACGCGCATCCACTCCGTCGCCGGCATCGTCCCGCCCTCGGGCCTGCTGACCGAGCGGCCCTTCCGCTCTCCCCACCACACCGCCTCCAACGCCTCCCTCATCGGCGGCGGGGCCAACGCGCTGCCGGGGGAAGTGTCCCTGGCCAGCTCCGGCTGTCTTTACATGGATGAGTTACCTGAGTATCGGAGGGACGTATTGGAGGCGCTGCGCCAGCCCATGGAGGACGGCTTCGTCACCATCACCCGCGTGAACGCCCAGTGCACCTATCCCTCGCGCTTTATTCTGATCGCCTCCATGAACCCCTGCCCCTGCGGCCACCTCGGCAGCAGGACCCAGCAGTGCCGCTGCACCCCGGCGGAGATACGCCGCTACCTCAACAAGGTCTCCGGGCCACTGCTGGACCGCATCGACATGCACATCGAGGTGGAATCCATCCCCGCCGAGCAGCTCTCCGACACCACCCTTTCCGAACCCAGCTCTGAAATTCGCAAGCGCGTAGTCCGCGCGAGGGAGGTCCAGCTCGAGCGCTATAAGAAGCTGGACATCCACTGCAACGCCGAGCTCAACGCCCGAACCCTTGCCAAGGCCTGCACGATGAAGCCCGACGCCCAGTCCCTGCTCCTTCAATCCACCGAGCGCCTGCGCATGTCCAACCGCGCCTATACCCGCATATTGAAGGTCGCCCGCACCATCGCCGACCTGGACGGCAGCGACGAGATCGAAGCGCCCCAGATCGCCGAGGCCGTGCAGTACCGCGCCCTGGACCGAAAGTATTGGGGGTAAATATGAAAAGGATATTGGCCGCCTGCGGCAATGACTGCGCCGCGTGTCCCCGGTATGTCGCCCATCCCTTTGAAAAGACGGCGGCGGAATTGAGGCACACCGCGGAGCTGTGGATGAAGATCGGCTACAGGGACCATGTCGCGACAAATGACGAGATCGCCTGTACCGGCTGCAAGCCGGAGAACTGGTGTCGCTATGGGGTGGCAAAATGCTGTGAGGAAAGGGGCATAAAAATATGCTCTGATTGCGCCGAATACCCCTGCGACAACATCAGGGAATGCTTTGAGGTCACGAGGTCCTTTGAGCCGATGTGCAAAAGGGTCTGCACGGATGAAGAATATGCGATGATGAAAAGGGCCTTTTTCGAGAAGGGGAATAATCTGGACAGCCACCGTCAAAGCGGCGGGACGTGATTCGCATCACGTCCCGCCGCTTTCGCTTTATGTATGGAGGATCTGCCGCAGCATGGCGGCGCAGCCCTCGTGGATCTGCTGGTAGACGTGGGCAAATTCGCCGGTATACCAGGGGTCATCCACGATGGCATTGGAGCCGGTGAAGCTCATCAGCTTGTAAATTTTGCCCGCCGGGTCGCCGCCGCAGATGTGGCGCATGTTGCGGAGGTTGTAGTCGTCCATGCCCACCAGGTAGTCGTATTTAGCGTAATCCGACTTCTCCATGTGCCGCGCCGCGTGGCCCGCGCAGCCGATGCCGTGCTTTTGAAGCTCCCGCCGGGCGGGGGGATAGACGGGATTGCCGATTTCCTCGAAGCTGGTCGCCGCCGAGGCGATTTCAAACTGACCAGAAAGCCCCGCCTGCTCCACCATGTCCCGCATCACATATTCCGCCATCGGCGAGCGGCAGATGTTGCCGTGGCAGACGAAGAGTATTCTGATCTTATCGTGTTTCTTCATATTATATCATCCTTTCGTCCAGGGCAGCAGCCTGTCCCCCTTGACCAGCCACGCCCGCTGGGCAATTTCGGCCATGGGATCGTCGGAATGGGAATCGGAATAGAAGTTTTCCACGGCGGCGTCGGGCCATATCTCGCGGAAACGGCGCACCTTTTCCGGGCCGTGGCAGTTGGGGCCGTGGAAGGCGCCGTCTTTTTTGTCCACCGGCGAGCCGAGGACGTGCTGTATCCCCAGCGCCTCGCAAGCCGGTCTGACCAGAAATTCCGGGGAGGCCGAGATGACCACGTCGTCGGCCCGGTGCGTCTCACGATAAAAGGGCTTGACGCGTGCCATCATTCGCTGCCAGAACGCCTCAACCTCCCGGTCCGCGTCGATGAATTTCAGATAGCCGAACATCCGCTGCTTGAAGGCCTGCTTCGGCTTTATTTTCAACAGAAACAGCACCCCGTTCACCGCCTGCCCCGGCAGGTCCAGCCACATCCGCGGCGTCCGCCGCAGGCACCAGAAAAAGAACAGCGTCGAGCTGTCCCCGCGAAGTATGGTGTTGTCGAAATCGTAGACGTTCAAAGGATGACCTCCGTATTTGTCAGCGCGATAAATTGGAATTTGTCGGGGAGTCACACCAACCCTGTAGGGGCGCCGTTTCGGCGCCCGCCCCAACGAAACGCATCGTCCTACCCGGCGGGCGGCGCAACGCCGCCCCTCCCCCACAAATCCCTGTTTTCCTATTCGACGCCCCCTCCCCTTCTCCCTGCTTCATCCCATGCCAATTTCATCTTAAATATTGCAAAAATATTACAAAAACAGTTGAATCGTGAAATAAACTGTGCTATAATGGGGTGTAGACTGTGAATAGGGAGTGAGCGCATGAGTCGATTGGGAGACACCATCCGAACCGCGCGGTTGAACGCGAAGATGACGGAGAAGGCGCTGGGCAAGAAATGCGGCCTGGCGGAGAGCTTCATCAAGGATGTGGAATCCGGGCGGCGGATCGTCTCGGACGACCAGGCGCAGCGCATACTGAAGGTGCTGGGAGCGAAGAACCCGGTTTCGACGGAGCTGGAAGTTGCCGCCGAGCCGCCGGTAAAGCTGCGCCCGAGGCCGCGGGCCTACATCCTGACGGAAGAGGAGCAAAAGAGCCCCGACCGCAAGGCCCAGGAGGAGTCCAACGACGCCTGGCTGGACGCGCTGGGCGGCGTGGTGAAGCGCGTGCCGGTGATGGGCCCGGACGGCGTGATCATCGACCACGTGCTGACCCCCATCATACAGGGCAAGATCGAGGGCGGCGCGCCGGACAAGGTGTTCTACTACCGCTGCCCGGACAACCTGCTCCGGGGCTTCCGGGTCCACGCCGGGGACCTGCTGCTGGTGGTCCCCTCCACCAAGGCCGAGGACGACCAGCTCATGTATATAGAATATGAAGGCAAGCGCATGGTCCGCAAGCTGTTGAAGCTGGACGGCGGGCGCATACAGATGCAGGCCTTCGAGCACGAGTTCTCCGCCACCCTCGGCAACATCCAGACCGTCAAGGTATTGGGACGCTGTGTAAAGCTCCTGCGAACTCTGTGACATAGGAGTGTGTTTCTGAGGTCATGAACACACAGTTTCGGCATCTTTTCCGCCAAAACCGCGTTGTCAAACCTTGATTTAGGCCCACTAAATCTGCGGTTTTCCGCCTTGTTTTGACGAAAAATCTGCTCGAACCTGCACGTCCCTGACCTCAGAAACCCACTCAGTGTTATTATTTAGATAATTCGCATCTTTTTGCATGACAAATTCGTCCAAAAGGGGTATGATTTGGAATGACAAATTCACCCCTTATACAGGGAACGGCGATCCAAAGTTTTAATCGACAGAAGCCCTTGTAGGGGCGGCGTTTCGCCGCCCGCTCCCCGGTATCTGTCGAGCCAGACCGCCGCATGTGAAAAAGATACGAAGACAGGTGATATATCATGGCAAAGGTCAACATTATTTCCGGATTCCTGGGCGCGGGCAAAACGACGCTCATCAAGAAGCTGCTGGACGGCGCCTTTGAGGGCGAGAAAGTAGTCCTGCTTGAAAACGAATACGGCGAGGTGGGCATCGACGGCGGCTTCATGAAGGAGACGGGCGTCCAGATCACCGAGCTGAACTCCGGCTGCATCTGCTGCACGCTGGTGGGCGACTTCACCGAGGCCCTGGGCCAGCTCATCGAGCAGTATCACCCAGACCGCATACTCATCGAGCCCTCCGGCGTGGGCAAGCTCAGCGACATCCGCCGCGTGGTGGACGACGTGGCCAAGCACCACGAGGTGGAGCTGGCCGGCTGCGCCACCGTGGCCGACGTGGGCAAGTGCAAGATGTACGCCCGCAATTTCGGCGAATTCTTCATCGACCAGATCGAGTCCGCCGAGACCATCATTTTAAGCCGCACTCAGAACACCACCGAGGCGAAGATCGAGCAGTGCGTGAACCTCCTGCGGGAGCACAATGCCAAGGCCCGCATCATCACCACCCCCTGGGATGAACTGGATTCCGCCAAGATGCTGGAAACCATCGAGCATCCCACCTTTCTGCTCACCATCGACGATCTGCCCGAGGGCGACCATGACCACCATCATGACCACGACCACGAGCATCATCACGATCATGACCATGAGCATGAGCACGAGCATGACCATCATGACCACGATCATGAGCATGAGCATCATCATGACCATGACCACGATCATGAGCATCATCACCACCACCACGAGCACGGCGAGGGCTGCTCCTGCGGCTGCGGCGAGCACCATCACGCGGATGAGATCTTCGAGAACATCGGCATCGAGACCCCGAAGAAGTTTGACGAGGCCACCCTGCGGAACGCCATCGCCCAGCTTGAGGAGTTCGACATCTACGGCGACGTGCTCCGCGCCAAGGGCATACTGCCCCTGACCGACGGCCAGTGGCTGCACTTCGACTATGTGCCCGACGAGGTGGACATCCGCCACGGCGGCGCGGATTACACCGGCCGGCTGTGCGTCATCGGCTGCAACCTCAAGGAGGACGCCATCAAGGAACTGTTTGGGGTGTAAGTCATGCAGAATATACCTTCCGTACCCGTATACATCATCACCGGCTTTTTAGGCTGCGGCAAGACGAAGTTCGTCACCGAAATGCTGACCGACGAGGGCTTCTCCGAGGGCGAGCGCACACTGGTGCTCTGCTGCGAGGAGGGCGAGGAGGAATACGATCCCGAGGTCCTCAAAAAGGCCAACGCGGTGCTCATCAATTTGGAGCAGGTCCGCGACATCGCCGGCCACAAGCTGGCGCGGCTGGACAAGGAATACAAGCCGGAGCGGGTCATCATCGAATACAACGCCACCTGGCTGCTGGAAAACCTCTACGCCGCCAAGAAGCCCGACACCTGGGAGCTGGCGCAGATCATCACGTTAGTGGACGCCTCCACCTTCGAGGTGTATCTGAAGAACATGCGCAAGTACATGGCCGACGGCCTCAAGGAAGCCGACCTGGTGATATTCAACCGCAGCGACGAGAACACGCCCAAGAGCAAGTACCGCCGCTCCGTGAAGGGCATCAACAACACCACGCGGCTGTTCTTCGAGAACCTGGACGGCACCACCGACGACGGCGTATCCGACGAGGACCTGCCCTACGACGTGAAGGCCAACCCCGTCCAGATCGGCGACGAGGACTTCGGCACCTTCTACCTGGACGCCATGGAACACCCCGACCGCTACGACGGCAAGACCATCCGCGCCCGGGGCCGCGCCTTCCGCATGGAGGACATGCCCAAGGACTGCTACGTCTTTGGCCGCCACGTCATGACCTGCTGCGCGGACGACATCGGCGGCATCGGCTTCCTCTGCAAGTTCAGCGGACAGCCGCCCAAGACCAACGACTGGATCATGGTGGAGGCGAAGGCCGAAAAGAGCTTCTCCATGCTCCACAACTGCGAGGCCATCGTCCTCACCGAGCAGAAGGTCACCCCGACGGGCGCGCCGAAGGAAGAGCTGGTGTACTTTAATTGAGTTGGGAGTGGGGAGTGGGAAGTTGGGAGTTGTAGCACAACATCCGTTGCCAACCGCCTCATTTCATCAGAAACGACAGGCCGTTGTCGGGTACAAACCCTGTAGGGGCGGCGTTTCGCCGCCCGCGTCCCCCGCCGGTTGCGATGCGAAGCTCATGACGGGCGGCGAAACGCCGCCCCTACGGCGGTTGTTCGATGTAATGGTTTTGTCAATGAATAAACCTCAAAAAACGACAAAAACATGTTGCCAATGTAACCGTTTTGTGATACAATAGAGAAGATTCCGGGGAGGTGTCTTTTATGAAGAAAAGGGTATTGTGGATGGCGGTTTGCCTGGTCATGATCCTTTCCACGGTCATCGCGCCCCTGAGCGCCTCCGCGGCGTCCGGGACTGCGAAGATTTTGAAGGTCAACACCAACGCGAACCTGCGCGATCCCGACGACTATCAGCATGTGCTGAGCTACATGAAGTCCGGCACGAAGGTGCTCTGGACGGGCAAGACCAACAAGAAGAACAAGGCGTTCTATCTTGTGACCACCACCGGCGGGCTGACCGGCTATGTCTACAAGGACTATCTGAGCAGCTACGGCGCGGTGAACCTGAGCCAGGTCTACAAGACCCGGAAGGCTGCCAAGATCTATAAAAAGCCCTCTACCAGCTCCAGCAAGGTGACTTCTGTGGGCAAGGGCCGCTATGTGCTGGTCTACGGCACCTCCAGCGGCTGGGCCTATGTCAAGACCACCTCCGGCAAGGGCGGCTATATGAAGCTGAGCACGCTGAAGAAGTATTGATCGCCCGAGTTTGATGGGGCTGAACCCAAATGAATAACAGTGCATCGTAGGGGCGCCGTTTCGGCGCCCGTCTGAGTACAAAGCGAATACGCGGTACCCGACGGGCGGCGAAACGCCGCCCCTACAATGTCATACATATCTGGTGATGATCATGATGCAGAAATTGAAGCTGTCCGACGCCCCCGGCCGGCAGAAGCGGGTGCTGGCGGTGCACGACATCTCCTGCGTGGGGCGGTGCTCGCTGACGGTGGCGCTGCCGGTGCTGTCGGCCATGGGGTTTGAGACCTCGATACTGCCCACGTCCATACTGTCCACCCACACCGGCGGCTTTGAGGGCTACACCTACCGTGACCTCGCCGCGGACATGGACCCCGTGGTGGACCACTGGCACGCCCTTGGCCTCAAATTCGACGCCATATTCACCGGCTGGATGGGCACCCACCGCCACATCGAAAACCTGGGCCATCTGCTGGACGCCTTCGGGGACGGGGCGGCGCTGATCGTGGACCCCGTGATGGGCGACAACGGCAAGCTCTACGCCACGCTGGACGACGCCTACGTGGCCGCCATGCGCGCTTATTGCGCCCGGGCGGACGTCCTTCTGCCCAATCTCACCGAGGCGGCCCTGCTCACCGGCACGGACTACCCCTTCCCCGGCTACGACAAGGCCTGGGTGGAGGGGATGCTCCGCCGGCTCAACGACATGGGTCCCGGCATCGCGGTGCTCACCGGCGTCACATTGAAGCCGGGCCGCATCGGCGCGGCGGCGCTGGACGGTCGCCGCGGCCAGCTCATCTACTTCGACGAGCCCTACATCCCCGGCATGTGGCACGGGGCGGGGGACGTGTTTGCCAGTGTGCTCACCGGCGCGGTGCTCAACGGTGCCCCCATGCCCAAAGCCCTTCGCCTCGCCGTGGATTTCACCGCCCGCTGCATCCGCCGCACCCGGCGCGCCGCCACCGACGAGCGCCTCGGCCTCCAATTCGAGCCGGAATTGGGCGGACTCATGAATGAGGCGCAGTAGGTGAGGGCATAATGTCAATAAATGGAACTGGTCGTTTAACTTGATAAATTGGAATTTGTAGGGGAGTCAAACCAACCTTGTAGGGGCGCCGTTTCGGCGCCCGCCCCTAACGAAACGCATCGTACTACCCGGCGGGCGGTGGGAGGCGGTATTTCCCCTACAAATCCCTGTTTGTCCTTCAAAAAACCTTCAATATCAACGGAGGCGCGCCCATGGCTCACAGGCAATCGAAAGGCGAGAAAAAGCGCAGAATCAGATATGAGAGCATCAATCCCCAGGTTCGTCTGGTGGAGCTGCCGATACTGGCGCTGCTGCTGACGCTGGCGGTGGAATTTCTGAACCGGGGCATGTCGCTGGAGCGGCTGTTCGCGTTCACCACCCAGCGGCCGCTGTATTTTCTGTATAATGTGTTGATCGTGCTGACGACGCTGACCTTTTCGGAGCTGTTCAAGCGGCGGCGGGCGGTGCTTTGCACGGTGAGCCTGCTGTGGATCGTGCTGGGCATCGTGCAGTTCATCGTCATCAAGGACCGGGCCCAGCCCTTCTGCTCGGTGGACATACTGATGCTGAAGGACGCCTTCTCCATCATCACCGTCTATTACACCTGGCCCCAGATCATCGCCATGTTCGGCTCGGGCTTTTTGGCCATCGCGGCCATCGTGCTGATGTTCGGGCGGATGCGGCGGCGGAAGCGGTTCAACCGGTCGGCGTCGCTGCTGACCTTCGTGGGCTTTGTGCTGCTGTGCGTGATGCTGTCGGCGCTGGGCGTGCGGGCGGAGTTCTTCCCCCGGCGGTTTGAAAACCTCGTGGACGCCTACAACGACTACGGCTTCCCCACCTGCTTCTGCTTCACCTTCGGCCAGCAGGGCATCTCCCGGCCCGAAGAATATTCCACCGAGGCCGTGGCGGACATATTGAAGGGCATCGACGGGACGGACAGCGGCGAGCTGACCTACCCCGAGTTCAGCGAGGCGGACAACCTGGCCCAGCCGAACATCATCTATCTGCAACTGGAGTCCTTCTTCGACGTGAACACCATCATCGGCGGCGAATATTCCGCCGACCCGACCCCCACCTTCAACCGCCTCTGCCGGAACTTCCCCAGCGGCCTGCTATACGTGCCCACCATCGGCGGCGGCACCGCCAACACCGAGTTTGAGGTGCTGACCGGCATGGATCTGGACTTCTTCGGCGCGGGGGAATACCCTTACAACACCATATTGCAGCAGGAGGCCGTGGAGAGCATCGCCACCAATCTCAAGACACAGGGCTACACCGCCACCGCCATGCACAACAATTCCGGCACCTTCTACAGCCGAAACAGCGTCTATCCCAACCTGGGCTTTGACCGCTTCGTGTCGCTGGAATACATGCGGGATGTGAAGTACACCCCCCTCGGCTGGGCGAAGGACGCCGGGCTGACGGATGAGATACTGCGGGCGCTTCAGTCCACCGAGGGCCGCGACATGGTGATGTGCATCACCGTCGAGAGCCACGGCAAGTACGCCGAGACCTACGAGCCGAAGGAGGGGGACATCGAGGTCCTTTCCCTCCCGGAGGGCATCGCCTACCAGCCCTTCCAGAACTTCATCAACGTCATCCCCGCCACGGATGAATTTTTGAAAAACCTGGTCCACGCCATCGCCCGGTTCGACGAGCCGACGGTGGTGGTGGCCTACGGCGACCACCTGCCCGCGCTGGAGCTGGCCGCCGACCAGCTCACCACAGGCTCCGTCTACGCCAGCCGCTACGTCATTTGGAACAACTACGGCAAGGAATTTGAAGCGCCGGATTTGCAGGCCTACCGCCTGAGCGCCAATGTGTTGAAGCAGTTAGGCTTCCCCGGCGACGTGATATTCAAATACCACCAGTCCGCCGACCCCACCGAGACCGGCGAGGAATACCTGGACAAGCTGGAAAAGCTGCAATACGACATACTCTACGGCGACAAGGGCGCCTTCGAGGGCGAATCCCCCTATCAAAAGACCGACATGACCATGGGCTGCGTCCCCATCACCATCGCGGACGCCAACAGCGAATACGGCCGCCTGCTGGTCACCGGCGAGAACTTCACCGAGTTCTCCAAGATCATGAACGGCGACCAGCCCATGCAGACCGCCTACATCGACGAATACCACATCGTCGCCCCCCTGGACGGCCCCGCCCCCGAGACCATCAGCGTGGCCCAGGTGGCAAAGGACGACACGGTGTTGAGTGAAACGGCGGCCTATAAACTGAACTGACCCTGTAGGGGCGGCGTTTCGCCGCCCGCCCAAAGCACGCGATGATTCGCAAAGGACGGGCGCCGAAACGGCGCCCCTACAGGGATACTTTTATCCATTTTGTACTTCTTCACTCAGGAGGTTTACATGATCCAGGGCAACCTTACCGGCATTCGCGAGAGCACCATCAACGAGCTGGAAAAGCTGTACGACGCCGAGTTTGAGCGGGACGCCTTCCTGCCGGACCGGCTTTTGAACATACTGGTCAGGCACACCACGGCGCTGAACCGGGAGATGCTGGTCTATCTGGGGCGGGACGGCACGGTTTTGGAGATCGCCATCGGTTCCATAGGCTCCATCGCGCTGCCGGAGCTGCATCTTCGGCGCAATCTGGACCGGCTGGCGGGGTTTAGGTGCATCCACACCCATCCGGGCGGGAGCGCGCGGCTGTCCGACGTGGATTTGCAGGCCCTGCGCCTGCTGCGGTTCGATTCCATGTGCGCCGTGGGCGTGGAGGACGGCATCTGCACGGGCATCAGCGCGGCCTTCCTGGGGGAGATGGAATACGACAATCTCTCCGTCATCATCAAGGGGCCGGTGAAGCCGGGCCGCATCCCGCAGACGCTGTGGATGAAGGAGATCGACCTGGCGGAGGAGCGGGTCAAGCAGGCCATCGAGCGGGGCGGCATCGTGGAGGAAGCCGAGAAGGTGATGCTGATCTCCACGGACTCCGACGAATCGCTGGACGAGCTGGCCTCGCTGGCGGAGACCGCCGGGGCCATGGTCATCACAAGGGTCCTTCAAAACCGCATGAAGCCCGACCCCGCCACCTACATCGGCTCCGGCAAGGCGGAGGAATTGCAGCTCACCTGTCAGGCCATGGAGATCGACCTGGCTATACTGGACGACGAGCTGACCGGGGCACAGCAGCGCAACCTCGAAAACGCGCTGGGCGTCCGGGTCATCGACCGCACGGCGCTGATACTGGACATATTCGCCCAGCGAGCCCAGTCCGCCGAGGGCAAATTGCAGGTGGAGCTGGCGCAGATGAAGTACCGCCTGCCCCGCCTCCAGGGCATGGGCGCGGCGCTCTCCCGCCTGGGCGGCGGCATCGGCACCCGCGGCCCCGGCGAGACGCGGCTGGAGGTGGACCGCCGCCGCATCCGCCGCCGCATCGACGACCTTGAAAATCAGCTTAAAGAAATCAAAAAGCAGCGCGACCTGCGCCGCGCCCGCCGGGAAAAGACCGGACAGGTGACCGTGGCGCTGGTGGGCTACACCAACGCGGGCAAGTCCACGCTGTTGAACGCCCTGTCCGGGGCGGACGTATTAGTAGAAGATAAACTGTTCGCCACCCTCGACCCGGTGATGCGCCGGGTGGAGCTGCCGGAGAACCGGGAATGTCTGGTGGTGGACACCGTCGGCTTCATCCGCAAGCTGCCCCATCAATTGGTGCAGGCGTTCCGCTCCACGCTGGAGGAAGCGCTCTACGCCGACCTTCTCGTCGTCGTCTCCGACCTGTCCAGCCCCAATTACCGCCAGCAGCGGAACACCGTCTTTCAGGTTTTAAGCGAGCTGGGGGCGGGGGACAAGCCCATCTTAGAGGCCCTCAACAAGGCCGACCGCGCCAAAATATCCGGCATGATCGAGCCCGCCGACGCCATACTCATCTCCGCCAAGCAGGGTGACGGCCTCAACAACCTCAAGGCAGAGATCTCCCGCCGCATCGCCACCCTACGCCATCAGACCGAGCTGAACATCCCCTACGCCAAAGGAAACGTCCTCTCCCTCATCCACGAGCGCGGCCAGGTCCTCTCCGAGGAATACACCGACACCGGCACCAAGGTGGTCTGCCTGCTGGACGCGGCGCTGTATCAGAGGGTCATGGGGATGCTGTAGCTCGACAAATTGGAATTTGTCGTGCAGTCAAACCAACCTTGTAGGGGCGCCGTTTCGGCGCCCGCCCCTAAGGAACTGTGCATAAATCATTCATACATTCTGCTTGTCTGAATCCGCCATCGCTGCGTTGTCGTCGGTCAACGTGCCCCGGCACGCCTCCCTCCTCCGCCTTGCGCTGACGAATTCATATGCACAGGTCCTAACGAAACGCATCGTACTACCCGGCGGGCGGCGCAACGCCGCCCCTACAGGAGAGGCGGGTAACTCCCCGATAAATCCCCGTTTACCGCTGTAATCAAAACAAGGAGGTCCTCATTTATGTACAAGCTCTGGGACGCGCTGAACGCCGCGAAGCAACTGAAGTGGGTGGAGCTTTCCCATCCGCTGAACAACGACAGCCCCTATTGGAGCGGCATCCCCGAGGGCTCGGTGGAGCTGGGGAAGGTGGTCTTTGACTGGGGCAACCCCATGCTGGAATGCCAGATCCAGACCTTCAAGTTTCCCGGCCAGTTCGGCACCCACATCGACTTCCCCGGCCACTTCATCAAGGACGCCGCGCTGTCCGAGGCCTACGGCGTTCAGAACATGGCCTTCCCGCTGTGCGTCATCGACATCACGGACAAGGTGGCCCGGGACGTCCACTACGCCGTCACCGCCGACGACATTCGCGCCTGGGAGGCCCAGTACGGCCCCATCCCCGACGGTGCCTTCGTCGCTCTCCGCACCGACTGGTACAAGCGCTGGCCCGACATGAACACCCTCTCCGGCATCGCCGAGGACGGCAGCGAGAACTTCCCCGGCTGGTCCCTGGACGCCCTCAGATACATCTACGAGACCCGCAATGCCGCCGCCAACGGCCACGAGACCCTGGACACCGATGCCTCCGCCGAGGCCGCCAAAGCCGGGGACCTGGCCTGCGAGCGCTACGTCCTCGAAAAGGGCAAGCTCCAGATCGAGGTCCTCCGCAACCTCGACCAGGTCGCCCCCGCCGGCGCCGTCCTCATCGCCGCCTGGCCCCGCATCCAAGGCGCCACCGGCCTCCCCGCCCGCGTCTGGGCTATCACCGAATGAATAGGGTAGAAGGAGGGCCATAGCCCTCGCCCCTCCCGTTGCACCGTACGTACCGGTCAGGTATACGGCGCTACATCATAACATGGATTCAAGTAT
>CACZXF010000109.1 GCA_902785105.1 uncultured Eubacteriales bacterium
TTACCCGAAAGGAATCAAAGTCTCTGACGATGAACTGGCCTCTGTGAACATTGTTGGTGATAATTTCCATCCTAATTGGAACTACACCATCTTACCTCAGACGACTTAATAATTTATGCACAGCTCCTAAAGCACGAAATAGACCGCGATCACGGGGAGCAGCATCAGCCAGTTGCTCTTGGCCTGGCCGGGCAGCACGCCGTAGAGGATCAGGTCGATGAGGCCGTCTGAGAAGGTGGTGCCCACGCAGATCTTGAGGATGTGGCAGGTCGCGAAGGCCAGGCCCGCGAAGCCCACGTGGATGGCGAACAGCGCCGGGGCCAGGAACAGGAAGGTGAACTCGATGGGCTCGGTGATGCCGGTGATGAAGCTCGTCAGCGCCACGGAGAACAGCAGAGAGCCCACCTGCTTGCGCTTCTCGGGGCGGGCGGTGGCGTACATCGCCAGGGCCGCGCCGGGCAGGCCGCCCATCATGAAGGGATACTTGCCGGTGAGGAAGCGGCAGGCCTCCACGGAGAACTTGGTGGTGTTGGGGTCAGCCAACTGGGCGAAGAATATGTTCTGCGCGCCCTGGACCATCTGTCCGCCAATCTCCATGCTGCCGCCCACGCCCGTCTGCCAGAAGGGCATGTAGAAGATGTGATGCAGGCCGAAGGGGATCAGCGCGCGCTCGATGCAGCCGTAGATGAAGGTGCCGAAATAGCCGCTGGCCTGTACAAGGCCGCCCAGCGCGTAGATGGCGTTCTGAATGAAGGGCCACACCACGAACATGAAGGCGCCCATGAGGATGCCGAACACCATGCTCACGATGGGCACGAAGCGGGTGCCGGCAAAGAAGGACAGCACGTCCGGAAGCTGCGTCTTATAGAATTTGTTGCACAGTATCGCCGCGTTCAGACCGGCGATGATGCCGCCGAACACGCCCATCTGGAGCGTCTGTATGCCCAGCATGGTGGTGACCGCGCCGTCCTTCACCTTGTCGGTGATGACGCCGTCCACGATGGAGCCGTTGAGATTCAGCAGTACGTTGATGGTCGTCAGCATGATGACGTAGTAGATGCCGGCGGACATGACCGCCACGCCCTTCTCCTTTTTCGCCATGCCCATGGCCACCGCCAGCGCAAAGATCAGCGCCAGATTGCCGAAGATGGCGTTGCCGGCCCCGGCCAGCATCTGCATCAGGCCGAACAGGAAGGTGCCCTGGTGGAGCACGCCCGTCAATCCGTAGGTGGCAATGGTGGTTTCGTTGGTAAAGGAGCTGCCGATGCCCAGCAGTATGCCCGCGAATGGCAGCACCGCGATGGGTAGAAACAGCGATTTACCGATCTGCTAGGCGACTGCAAACGCGCCGCCCGATCCCTTTTCTTTTGCCATGGAATATCCCTCCCTTTAGATATGAATCCAAATATATTCTATAACATATCCATCAAAATTGCATCATTTTTCTATGTTAAATTCCATTACACATAACTTTTCGCTTTCACGGACAAATTGGAATTTGTCGGGGAGTAACACCAACCCTGTAGGGGCGCCGTTTCGGCGCCCGCCCCCTGCGAGACGGCACGTCCTACCCGGCGGGCGGCGCAATTTCCACGTTGAAAGAAGCGCCGCGACGTGGTAAAATGTCTATGGTAAAATGATCGAAAGACAGGAGGGCTTCGATATGAAATATCAGGGCATACGGAAGGTGCACGAGGGGCGGTTCATCACCCGCTACGATGTGGACTATCTCACGGAGGAGGGTCACGCCAAGACCTACGAGATCGTCAGCCGCAACAAAAACATTCAGACGCTGGAGGAGCTTCAGAATAAAAAGCCGGATTCCGTCATCATGGTCATGACGGACGAGAGCGGCGAGCGGATACTGGTCAGCCGGGAATACCGCCTGGCGATGGCTCAGTGGATCTACAACTTCCCCGCCGGCCTGATCGACCCCGGCGAGCGGCCGGAGGAGAGCGCCAGACGGGAGCTCTGGGAGGAGACGGGCCTCGAGCTTGTCCGCATCGACGACGTGCTGGATGGCAGCTACGGCGCCATCGGCTTTTCCAACGAGCGCAACGTCTGCGTGTTCGGCGTAGCCTCCGGCGAGTTCCGCAAGAGCACCTCGGACGCCGAGGAGATCGTCCCCGGCTGGTACACGAAGGAAGAGATGAAAACGCTGCTGAGAACCGAGGCCTTCGCGGCCAGGACGCAGGCATATTGCTATGCCTGGACCTACAGATAAACAAGGATTTGTCGGGATGTTGTTTGAGGCCACCTCATCCGGCGCTTCGCGCCACCTTCCCCTCAAGGGGAAGGCTTTTGGTTACCTGGTAACCCAGTCCCTGCCTTCCCCTTGAGGGGAAGGTGCCCGTGAGGGCGGATGAGGTGGACTCCCGCTTTTCCCCGACTAATTCCAATTTCCTACGCCCATCTGAGCAGAAAGGAAGTCCAACCGTGAACAGTATAACCGGGCGCTTTGCCCCCAGTCCCAGCGGCTACATGCACCTGGGCAACATCTCCGTAGCGGTGCTGGCGTGGGTATCGGCGAAGTCTCGGGGTGGGGAGATCGTGCTGCGCATCGAGGATCTGGACCCGGCCCGGAGCCGTCGGGAGTACACCGAGGCCATCATGGACGACCTGCAATGTCTGGGCCTCCGGTGGGACCGCCGCGCCGAGGACCAGAGCCGGCGGGGAGAGGCGTACCGGGCGGCACTGGATAGGCTCCAAACTTACCCCTGCTATTGCAGCCGCGACGAGCTTCGCGCTGCCTCCGCACCTCATGCCTCTGACGGGCGGGTGATCTACCCCGGCACCTGCCGCCATCTGACGGAGGCCCAGCGGCGGGAAAGGACGAAGATTCCCTGTCTGCGGGTGGAGGTGCCCGACCGTGAAATAACGTTTGTGGACGGCCTGCAAGGCCCCTGTGCCATGTCCTTGCAGCGGGAATGGGGGGATTTCATCGTTCAGCGGGCCGATGGCGTGGCAGCCTATCAGCTTGCCGTGGTGGTGGACGACGCGGAGAACGGCGTCACCGAGGTGGTCCGGGGCCGGGACCTGCTCTCCTCCACCCCGGCGCAAATCTGGCTGTACGAGGCGCTGGGGCTGAAAGCGCCGGTGTTTTACCATACCCCCATGCTGCTGGCCCCGGATGGGCGGCGGCTCAGCAAGCGGGACGGGGACCTGAACATCCGCGCCATGCGGGAGCGCTGGAAGCCCGAGCGGATCATCGGCCTTATCGCCTGGCTGCACGGCCTGACAGACCGGTGGGAAACTGTCTCCGCAAAGGAGCTGGCCGAGGGGTTTTCATGGGACAGAGTCAGGCGCGAGGACATACGCATCAATGTTAACAGCCTGTGAAGTTCGGCGGAAATATCCCCCCGTGGGGGTTGCGCGGCGCGGCGGCGTTTTGTAAAATGGTTTTAATACCACAGCTTACAGAGGTGCCGCCATGAACGATGCGATTCTTAGAGAGAACAAAGCCTACTGGACCCAGCGCGCCCCCGGCTATTCCGAGGTAAATCGCGAAGAGCTGGCCAACGACCAGCGCGAGGTCTGGCGGCGCGTGCTGACGGAGCACATCTCACAGCGCTTTCCCGACCGCCTCCCGGGGGAGATCGATGTGCTGGAGGTGGGCACCGGTCCCGGCTTCTTTGCCATACTGCTGGCGGAGGCGGGCTATCATGTGACGGCAATCGATCTGACGCCCTCGATGCTGGAGGAGGCCCGACGCAACGCGGGCAAGCTGTCCGAGAATATCGACTTCATGGAGATGAACGCTCAGGCGCTGGACTTTGAGGACGGGCGGTTCGACGTCGTCCTCTCCCGGAACGTGACCTGGAACCTGCCTGACCCGGAGCTGGCCTACGCTGAGTGGACGCGGGTGCTCAAGCCCGGCGGCCTGCTGCTGAACTTCGACGCCAACTGGTATCACTATCTGTTCGACGACGACGCCCGCGCGGCCTATGAGCGGGACAGGGAGAACAGCGTGGAAGAGGGGCTGGACGACCTCAACGTGGGCGAGAACTTCGACCGCATGGAGGCCATCGCCCGGCGGGTGCCGCTGTCCCGGCAGATGCGGCCGGCCTGGGACGTCAGGACGCTGATGAAGCTGGGCATGGCCGTCGAGACCGATGTCCGGGTCTGGGAGCGGGTCTGGTCTCATCAGGAGAAGGTCAATCTCGCCTCCACCCCGATGTTCATGGTGCGGGGCTACAAGGCGGCTTCGGAAGAAAGCCTGTGCGACGCGGTCTGATCGACCGCGCCGCTTTATTTATATAATAACATTACTGCTCAGTGTTCCCTATAAACAGGGATTTGTAGGGGAGATGCCCACTTTCCTGTAGGGGCGGCGTTGCGCCGCCCGCCGGGTAGGACGTGCCGTCTCGCAGGGGGCGGGCGCCGCCCGACAAATTCCAATTTATGGGGGTGGACTGAATAGTTACGTTGCTATAAAAAACGCCCCTTTGCAATCAATCACGGCGCAAAGGGGCTGTTGTTTTTCCCCTCCCTTTCGAGGATCTTGAGGGAGAAGATGAGATAGAGGCGCTTCCAGGGGTCGTCCAGGTTCACGGGGACCAGTTCATTGATCTTGCGCAGGCGGTAGAGCAGCGTGGTGCGGTGGATGATGAGGCGCTCGGAGGTGCGGGGGATGTCCCGCTCCAGCAGGAGGTAGGCGCGGAGGGTCTCAAAGTAGCGGGTGTCGTGGGCAGCATCGTGAGCCATGAGGGTCAGAAGCTCCGGGGCCACCAGGTGGACGGGCTGCATGGGCGGCTGTAAGCTGTCCAGCAGCGCGTCCAGGGCGCAGTCCGGGAAGGGCAGCATCCAGCGCTCGGAGCGCAGCGTGAACGCCTTTTCCAGCGCGTAGCCCGCCTCCCGCCAGGCCACCGGCCACTCCCGCAGGCCCTTTACGGGGGCGGACAGCCCCGCGTAGAGGCAGTAATCCCGGCACAGCGGGGCCAGCCTGTGGCGTATGTCGGCCAGACTGCCCTCCTCCCGGCTCAAGTTCAGCACCACGCTCTGCTGCCGGTCGCTGAATAAAATGTAGCCCTGGGGAAAGGCGCGGAAGAGCTCGCTGTGGAGGGCGTGGGCCATCAGTATGCTGTCGTCGGCCTGCTGGCCGCGCATACGGATGCACAGCATGGGGTCATCCCTCCCCCACCCCAGCATCCGCGTCAGCTCCCCGGCCTCCCGGGACGCCACGTCCCGCCCTTCTAATAAATCGTATACGATGTCGTCTGCGCTCCGATGAGGCCGGTCCACGCCTAACTGCTTTCTATTCAGCAGTTGCAGCGCCCGCTGGGCCAGCAGCTCCGTCAGGCGATAGTCCGCCCGGCGGAAGTCCCGGTGATAGCGCACCACCAGCAATCTGCCGCGGTAGATCTCGCCCTCCCATAAATTCATGTACAGGCAGGGCGGCTGGTTCGGCGAGGACTCCCATAGCTGGGTCTCCCGATAGCTGTAGGTCTCCAGGTATTCCGAATCGTTCTTGAAGTCGTCGATGATGATGCGGGGGATGAACTCCCTGGACGACGCCATGATGTAATCCGGCGGCAGCACCTCCGGCAGCTCGGCGGACCGGGCGATCATCACGAACCAGTCGTCGTGGATGCAGATGGGATTGTCCAGCTGCGCCGATCCGGCCTCGCACAACTCCCGCAGGCCCGCGTTCTGATAGACCAGCTCATCCAACTGCCGCTCCTGGGCCTGAAAGCGGCGGAACATCTCGATCAGCGCGTCCAGCACATCCGCCTGGGCCGCGCCGGGACAGAGTATGCGCGGCCCGCCCGGCACGCCGCAGCCGTCTTCCATCACGTACAGCGTCCCCTGCTCGATAACCATGCTCGGCTTCAGCCGCCGCACGTCCACGAATCGCGTCCCGTCCGCCTTTCCCGCCAGCCGGCAGTCGATCCCCGCCCGCCGAAGCTCCTCCATGATGGTTTCCCAGTCGGGGTGCATGTGTAAAAGCATATTGACCTCCATTACTGTGAGACAAATTGGAATTTATCGGAGTGAGCGGTAGACCACCTCATCCGCCCTCACGGGCACCTTCCCCTCAAGGGGAAGGCAGGGGCTGGGTTACCAGGTTACCCAAAAGCCTTCCCCTTGAGGGGAAGGTGGCGCGAAGCGCCGGATGAGGTGGTCTCGAACGACATCCCTGCAAATTCCTGTTTATCACTGAAACCCCATCATCAGTTTCCCTCTATTATTTTATCCTCATTTTTGCGGATTGAAAATACCCATTTTACTGAAACTGTGGAAAATTACAAACTTTTCATAAATGAATTGACAGGATAATACCGTTTATGCTACTATTTTCACAGAAAAAAGGTGCATGGCCGGTGAAACGGCCGTGCATAATAATGAGGATTTGACAATACACACGACCGACATAAAGGGGGAAATTCACATGCTTACCGCGAAAGAGAACATGCGCCAGACCATCCTGGGCGGCAATCCGGACCGCATTGTCAACCAGTATGAGGCCATCTCGTTGCTGTTCCATCCCTTCCTGCTGGCCACGCCGCTGCTGAAGAAGGGCGACATGAACGTGGTCAACGCCTGGGGCGTCACCAATTCCTTCCCGGCCAACGTGCCCGGCGCGTTCCCGGTGCACACGCCTGACAAGATCGTCGTCAAGGACATCGAGGAGTGGAAGAAGTACGTCAAGGCCCCGTCCCTGAAGTTCCCCGAGGAGCTCTGGAACGTCGCCAAGGACATGTATGCGGCGGTGGACGGCACCAAGGCCTACAAGGCCACCTTCGTGGCGCCCGGCCTGTTCGAGCAGACCCACCACCTGTGCTCCATGGAAGAGGCCCTGATGAACTACATGGAGTACCCGGACGAGATGCACGACCTCATCAAGTACCTCACCGACTGGGAGCTTGAGCTGGCCGAGGGCATCTGCTCCAATCTCCATCCCGACGCCATCTTCCATCACGACGACTTCGGCTCCGAGCGCAACAGCTTCCTGCGCCCCGAGATCTTCGCGGACTTCTTCCTGGACGCCTACAAGGAGATCTACGGCTACTATCACAGTCACGGCGTCGAGTTCATCTTCCACCATTCCGACAGCTACTGCGCCAACCTGATCCCCATCATGATCGAGATGGGCATTGACGTGTGGCAGGGCTGTATGCACTCCAACAACGTGCCCGAGCTGATCAAACAGTACGGCGGCAAGATGACCTTCATGGGCGAGATCGACAACAAGCAGGTGGACTTCGACGGCTGGACCTACGCCGACTGCGAGAAGGCCGCGCTGAATGCCATCAACAGCTGCGCCTCCGTCGCCGACGGCAAGTACTTCATCCCCTGCATCACCCAGGGTGGTCCGGGCTCCCTGTATGAAGGCACCTACAAGGGCATCTGGGACGCCATCGACAAGTACAACTGCGAGAAGTACGGCCACAAGCTAGAGGACCTCGAGGCCAACCGTCTGCCCATGGCCGTCATGTTCTAAGGATACTGAAATACAACCATTGACACCTTCCATCGAAAGGAGTAATATAATTATGAGCATTCAGAATGTCAACGATCTGGTTACCCGTGGCAAGGCCAAGCTGATCCCCGCGGCGGTGCAGGAGACCCTGGACGAGGGCGTCCCGGCGGCCGAAATCCTCGGCACGATGATCGACGCCATGGACGTTGTGGGCGAGAAGTTCAAGAACAATGAGATCTTCGTTCCCGAGATGCTGATCGCCGCCAAGGCCATGAAGAAGGGCGTCGCGGTGCTGAAGCCCCATCTGGCCAGCGGTGAAGTGGGCAGCATGGGCAAGATGATCATGGGCACCGTGGCGGGCGACCTGCACGACATCGGCAAGAACCTGGTCATCATGATGATCGAATCCGCCGGCTTCGAGGTCATCGATCTGGGCGTGGACGTCCCCGTGGAGAAGTTCATCCAGACCTACGAGGAGAACCCCGACACCAAGATCATCGGCTGCTCCGCGCTGCTGACCACCACCATGCCCGCGCTGGCAGACACCGTGGCCGCCATCAACGCGGCACCCTGGCGCAGCAAGGTGAAGGTCATGGTGGGCGGCGCGCCCATCACCCAGGAGTTCGCGGACAAGATCGGCGCCGACGCCTATACCCCCGACGCCGCCTCCGCCGCCAAGGCCGCCAAGGAACTGGTCGCGTAAATATTCAGTTTGACAGGGCCGGGATGCTTTCCCGGTCCTTTTTCGTGGGACAGAACTCGATAAATTGGAATTTGGCGGGGTGAGCGGGGATTCACCTCATCCGGCGCTTCGGTGCCGCGCCTCAAATCTTCGATTTGAGCCGTGGCAGTCTGGCCTTTGGCCAGACCAACTTTGCCAAAGGCANNNGACTGTTTTCAGTGAGATGGGGCCGGCAGGCCCTTGTCAAGTGCCCGTGAGGGCGGATGAGGTGGTCACGCACGACATCCCGACAAATCCCCGTTTATCAATCAGACACACCCATCACACATAAGGAGGTTTTCCCATGAACTATGAAGATCTGACGCGGCTGGCGGAGGCGGCGGGGTTCACGGCCTGGGGACGGCTGGACGCCGGGACGCTGGAGGTCAAGCCAGAGGTGCGGGACATGTGCGCGGTCAATAGCTGCGGCGTCTACAACAAGGTCTGGAGCTGTCCCCCGGGCTGCGGCGAACTGGAGGAATGCTCGGCGCGGCTGAAGAAGTACGGCGGGGGCATACTGGTGCAGACCACCGGGGACATCGAGGACAGCTTCGACTTTGAAGGCATCATGGACATCGAAGCCGACCACAAGGATCACTTCACGAAGATGTACGCCGAGCTGCGCAAGGCCGGCGTGGACGTGCTGGCCCTGGGCGCGGGCTGCTGCCGTCAGTGCAAGACCTGCACCTATCCCGACGCTCCCTGTCGGTTCCCCGAACAGATGGTCTCCTCCATGGAGGCTTACGGTCTGGTGGTGCTTGAGGTCTGCAAGGCCAATGACCTGCAATACTACTACGGTCCGAACACGATGACCTATACGAGCTGCTTTCTGATCTGATACTGCCAAAAGACTTCAAAGGCTTCCCGGCACAGGGGAGCCCTTTTATCTATGTCGTTCATGAAAGAACAAAAGCAGACCGTTGACATTCAAATAAAAATTGGTATACTTAAAATAGAATTTTAGTCAACTATTTTAGCACGACAGAAGCGCACATACAGCGCATTGCGCCGTGCGGAAACGGAGATGTTGGATTCATGAAGCTTTTGGCACTGATTGTTCAGCTTTTAGTCTGGCTGCTTGTTGCCTTTGCATGCACGCCCAAGGGACCTGTGAAGCCTATGGACGATGCACAGTCTGCAGCCACAGTTTCACCTACCGCCACCAAGTGGGCTGTTTCGACGATGATGCCCGATGTCACTCCCACGCCGGTCCCCGCTTATGAGGATAACGGCAGCCGGAGCAGCAAGAGCAACAGCTCCAGATCGTCGAATGATGATGACTCTGATGACAACGCATCGTACTCCCATTCCAGCAGAACAAGTGTGCCTGAGCATAGCCATGATTCAGGCGAAGATACACAGATGCCCGAAATCGGCGGCGATGATTCCGGCAGCGACGATGAGCATTACTATTACGACGACTCGGATTATGGTTCGGATACTCTGCTTCCCGAGATATGATCCAGCCATCCGCCCCGTTTCCCTGGCATGAAGGGAACGGGGCTTTTCCTTGCGCAAAAATCCCCTGTGCCTGAAGGCACAGGGGATTTTTGAATGTGCGATCAACTGACGATGAAGGGCGAAAGCTCCCGCATCATTTCCTCGCAATCGTCGCCATAGATGGTGACGTTCAGATTTCTCGAAAGGTTCAGGCTCAGTATGCCGGGCAGCGACGCGCCATCCACCACATACCGACCGTCCCGGACATCGGTCTCCAGGGCGTGCCGCCTCACGATGTCCACAAAACGCTTGACATTCTCCGCCAGGCTCAGACGTACTGCACAGGTGCTCATATCGCTTTGCTCCACTCATGAATATTTCCCAAAAGTGTCAGGCTCCGCAAGCGGATGCCCGCGCGCAAAGCGGCTCATAGCTCCTAACCGCAGGAATCACTCCCCAACATTGCAATAACTATTGTAAACCATATGAACGGCCTTTGTCAATGTAACGCCGCGTTAAGTTTTACCTTGAAATCGTTATCACAAAAAAGACCTGTTCAGCCGTTCGATCACCCCTGTTTGGAGTGCTTCTTCAGCTCTCCGGTGCCGCCCTCCACGACGGTACTGTCGCCCTTGAACACGCCGAGGCTTCCAAGAAAACACTTGATATCCATCTTTAGACCGAGGTTTTGGGTATACTCGCCGTCCAGCCGGGCCTTCACGGGAATCTCAAGCTCATCCCGGCCATTGATCTGAGCCCAGCCGGTAAGGCCGGGCTTGATGTCGTTGGCCCCCCACTTATCCCGCTCCGCGGTCAGCAGATCCTGATTCCACAGCGCGGGTCGGGGGCCGACGATGCTCATGTTCCCGATGAAGATATCCCATATCTGGGGCAGCTCGTCCAGGCTATGGGCGCGGATGAATTTTCCGGATCGGGTGATATACTGCTGCGGATTCTCGAGCATGTGCGTCGGCACGTTGCGCGGGGTCGATACCTTCATGCTTCTGAATTTGTGCAGTTTGAAGTATTGCTTATCTTTGCCGATGCGCTTCTGGGTGAATAGCACGGGGCCCGGATCGTCGATCATGATCCAGAGGCTGATGGCGAGGAACACCGGGGACAGCATCACCAGACCGCCAAAGCTGAGCACTGCATCCAGGATTGGCTTGACCCATTTCTCATAGAGCCCGGCCCTGTGCTCTGTCGCGCCAACCGCCTCGAGATGGCCCCGCGCGCCGTCCGCGTTTTCCCTTTCGCCGGCGTTCTCAACGAATATGACCCTTTTCCCCTCCATGGGGTTCCGCGCCTCGGGCTGATCCTGATATCTGCTGCCCGGCCGCTTCACCATGGCAAAAAGCTCCAGAAGCCCAAAAATCCCAATTAAAAACAATATAAACACTAACCACGGGTTCATATTATATCCATCCTCAGCATAAACTGTTGATAACAAATCCGTCCCGGACGATAAATTGGAATTTGGCGGGTTACACCCGCAGGCAATTGCTGCCGCGGAGAGGCCCCGGTTCTGGGGGACCATAGATCCGAGCCCCCCAGAACCTGCGGTACGTTCCTAATATTATGTTAGCGGCAGGCGACGTTTTTGAGGTCATTCACCGGGCTGCCCATGTCCAACACGAAGATCTCCCCGCCGTGGGCGTAGGTGCCCGCCAGCATCAACACCGCCTTCGGGATCGTCATAAAATACCGGATGATGTCGGGATGAGTGACCGTCACCGGCCCGCCCTTCTGGATCTGATCCTTGAAGATCGGCATCACCGAACCGTTGGAGCCCAGCACATCGCCGAAGCGCACCGCCACGAACTGGGGCTGGACGTTTTCGAAGGCATTTTCCGCCCCATCGTCGCTTTTCATGCCCTCATGGGTAAAAAGCCGTGGAATCTCATTGACCTTGCCGGCCTTGATCTTCTCGTCGAAGCTCTGTATGATCATCTCGCAGAGCCGCTTGGACGCGCCCATGATGTTGGTGGGGTTGACGGCCTTGTCCGTAGAGATCAGCACAAAGCGCTCACAGCCGTGCAGCATGGCGGCATAGGCGGTCTTGTAGGTGCCGAAAGCGTTGTTCTTGATGGCCTCGCAGGGACTGTCCTACATCAGCGGCACGTGCTTGTGGGCCGCCGCATGATAGACGATCTGCGGACGGTAGGTTTCAAAGAGTCGGAACATCTTCCGGCTGTCGCGCACCGACCCGATCAGCACCACGAGATCCAGCTTCGGATACTTTTCCTTCAGCTCGAGCTGAACGGCGTAGGTGTCATTTTCATAGATATCGAATATGATGAGCTGCTTCGGGTCGTGGGCTGCAATCTGGCGGCACAGCTCGGAGCCGATGCTCCCGCCACCGCCGGTGACCAGCACGACCTTGCCGTTGATATCGTCAAAGACCTCCTCGCGGTCGGCATTGATGGGCTCGCGGCCCAGCAGATCCTCCACGGAGACATCCTTCATCTGGCTGATGCTGACCTGTCCCAGCACGAATTGATACATGCCGGGAGCTGCTGGAGTTTGCAGCCGGTCTCGTTTCAGATGTTCAATATGTCCCGCTTGTCAATGGCCGAGGCGCTGGGTATAGCCAGGAATATCTTATCCACATGGTATCTTTTCGCCGCGCTGAGTATCTCCTCGCGGCCGCCCACGATGGGCACGCCCTCTAAAAAATCGCCCCTGTTTTGCGGGACTATCGTCGATCAGGCACACGGCTCTGACGTTGGTCTCCCTGGCCCGTGCCAGATCCTGAATAAGCATCTGACCCGCGGAGCCCACGCCGATGATCATGATCCGCTCCCGCTTCCTCCCCTTCCCCCGAAATTCGCCACAACACGGAGATCAGCAGACGGTAGGAAAAGCGCGCGCCGACCACCAGCACAAGCTGTATGATCGCGCCAAACACGTGGAAGGACCGGGGCATTTTATAGAAATAGAACGTCCGCGCCAGCATATACAGCGCCGAGGTGAGCATGGAGCCGCCCACGCTGCGCAGCACCTCATCGACGCTCGCATATCGCCAGACGCTTTGATAGAGCCTGAAAAGCCAGAAGATCGCCACCGCCAGAATGGAGTACATCGTGGTGGAATGAGCGCACTGGATGGCGTACCGCTTTGGGAATGGCGGAATACCGGCAGTCGAATCGAATCCACAGCGCCAGAAAATAGGCAGCATGGATGGCGATGATGTCCCACAGCATCAACAGACCCGCGGTTTTGATCCACTGTTCCGAACGGCTGCTCTTCCCCTTTTTTTTCTGTATTTTGGGAATGAAATTTCTCTTGCAACTTTTTTTCCTGTAGTTAAGCAGGGATGGACTGATTTGTTGCATTTCCTCTATAAAAGAACAGACTTCCTTCACGTCAGCCCTGATCGGCTCACGCTCAAGGAGGTCTTTATACTTTCTGTCTTCATTCGGCTGAGCCTGGCCTTTCCCGCTGCGGCACGATATAATCCCGTGCCGGCAGGACAATGAAAAAGGAAGCATGTTTCCTGGCACCAGTATAAAATTGCAAGCTGAAACGCCGCTCCTGTAAACCGTTGTAAAGTTCCACATGCTTCCTGTCACTCAAATAAATTCGAAATTATCGTTTTTTACGCCAGATGACCCTTTGCCTTGATGACCTCGATGACGTCATCCACGTACTTTTCACAGATCTCGTCGCTCTCCGCCTCTACCATCACGCGGATGACGGGCTCGGTGCCGCTCTCACGGACGAGGATACGGCCGGTATCGCCCAGAGCGTCGGCG
>CACZXF010000110.1 GCA_902785105.1 uncultured Eubacteriales bacterium
CTTCGATTTGAGCCGTGGCAGTCTGGCCTTTGGCCAGACCAACTTTGCCAAAGGCAAAGTTGCCTCCGCGCCACCTTCCCCTCAAGGGGAAGGCTTTTGTGTAGCGGTAACCCAGCCCCTTGCCTTCCCCTTGAGGGGAAGGTGTCCGTGAGGGCGGATGAGGTGGTCTCGAACAAACTCCCCGACAAATCCCCATTTGTCGCGCAAGCTGAACAGTGGCATAAATCACTGTGCCTCCGCTTTGCGTTCACAGTTAAATTTTCAAATCCCCGCAGGCGCGTCACCCATTCCCCTTGAAGAAAGCTGACAAATCTATTATAATTAATTTTGGAATAATGGGCGGAGGGATAGACAGATGGTCAGAGGCTTCTGCTGCGAACCGATCGAGCTTTGCCTGCCGGCGGACCCGAACCTGATGCTGGTGATCCGGCTGACGGCGGCGGGGGTGATCGCGCGGGCGGGGGCCACGGTGGACCGCATGGACGACATCAAGCTGGCCGTGGAGGAGGCCTGCGCCTGTTTGATCGAGCAGGTGAACCCGCCCCGGCGGCTGTGTCTGCGCTTTGCGGCCAGGGAAAACCGGCTGCTCTTCCGGGCCGAGGCCGTGGACGCGGCCTGCGAAGCCGGGGACGTGGACGACGACGCCCTGGACGTCATGCGCTGCATACTGCTGTCGCTTTCGGACAGCGCGTCCATCGAAGCGCGGAACGGCTTCATCGCCGCGGTGGAGCTGAGCGCCGCGCTGTCGATGTGAGGAGGGGACCGGATGGCAAAGGCATCTCGGCTTCCCCCTGAAACGCTGGACAGCCTGCTGGCCGAATACCGGCAGACCGGCGACCCCTCGGCCCGGGACCGCATCGTCGAGGCCCATCTCTACATCGCGGAGATCATCGCCCGACGCTTTGCCGGGCGCGGCGTGGATTATGACGACCTGTATCAGGTGGCGTCCCTTGCGCTGGTTCGGGCGCTGGACCGCTACGACCCGTACCGCGGCGTCCGCTTCGCCAGCTTCGTCACCCCCAACATGGTGGGCGAGGTCAAGAACTACTTCCGCGACCGGGCCCGAACCCTGCGCCTCCCCCGCCGCGGCGTCCAGCTTGCCCGCGAGGTCGAACAGGCGAGGGACAGGCTGGCTCAAAGCCTCGGCAGAATGCCCCGCGTGGACGAACTGGCCGACGCGCTGAACGTCCCCGAGGACCACATCTTAGAGGCGCTGGAGACCGCCGGGCTGACCCTCGTCTCCATGGACGCCCCCGCCGACGAGGACCAGTCCTTAGAGCAATACCTCGGCATCGAGGACCGCGGCTACGCCGATTTCGAGGGCCGCGACGCGCTGAACCGCGCCCTGGACGCCCTCACCCCCCGACGCCGCGAGATCATCCGCCTGCGCTATTTCGACAACCTCTCCCAGCGCGAGGCCGCCGCCCGCGTCGGCGTCTCCCAGATGACCATATCGAGGGAGGAACGACTGGCACTGAAGGAGCTTAAATCAGCGCTCAATGAGGGCAATTAAGCTTTCGATACGAACAAACCCTGTAGGGGCGGCGTTTCGCCGCCCGCACCCTCGCTAACCTATGCGAGGACAATCAACCCTCCGACGCGGACTAACCCTGTAGGGGCGGCGTTTCGCCGCCCGCCCCCACTCACTCAGACAAAGGAGACTTTCACACACCATGAAGTGGATAGCGAGCGCGGCCTTCGGCATGGAGGGCATGACGGGCCGGGACTTAAAGCACCTGGGCATGAAGGACGTCAAGGTCATGGACGTCGGCGGCGCGATGTTCGAGGGCGACTTTGCCGACGCCTTCCGGGCCAATCTGTGGCTCCGGACCTGCGACCGCATCATGCTGGTGATGGCCCAGTTCGAGGCCCGGAGCTATGAAGAGCTTTTCCAGGGTGTCAAGGCCATCGAATGGGAAAAGCTGCTGCCTGCCGACGCCGGGTTCCCCATCCGCGCCAAGTGCGTGAAGTCCCAGCTCATGAGCCCGTCAGATGTGCAGAAGATCGGCAAGCGGGCCATGGTGGAGCGCATGAAATCCGCCTACGCGCTGGACTGGTTCCCGGAGACGGGCGTCACCTTCCAGGTGGACATCTCCATCAGAAATGATCTGGTTACCGTCGCCGTGGACGCCTCCGGCGAGCCGCTCTCCAAGCGCGGCTACCGCACCTGGAACGGCGAAGCGCCCCTGCGGGAGACCCTCGCCGCCGCGCTGATACTCCAAAGCGGCTGGCATCCCTGGCAGCCATTGTACGACCCCTGCTGCGGCACGGGCACGCTGCTCATCGAGGCCGCCTTCATCGCCCTGGGCCGCGCCCCCGGCCTGACCCGGAAATTCGCCATGGAGATGTGGCCCGCCGTGCCCATTGAAGCATTAAATGAGATCCGCCGCGAGGCCCGTCTGAAATACGAGGAAGGCTCCAAGCGCGCCATCCACATATCCGGCAGCGACATCGACCCCGAGGCCATCGAGCTGGCCCGCCGCCACTTGAAGCAGGCGGGACTGGCGGGCCGCATCGAGCTTTCCGTGAAGGACATGCGCGACGTCAACGTCCCCGGCGAGCCCGGCGTATTCGTGGCGAACCCGCCCTACGGCGAGCGCCTGGACAACATCCGCGCCGCCCACGCCGTCGCCAAGCAGCTCGGGGCGCTCCAGAAGCGCCACCCCGGCTGGAAGCTCTGCGCCTTCTCCGCCGATATGGGCTTCGAACGCGAATACGGCCGCCGCGCCACCCGCCGCCGCAGGTACTATAACGGGCGGATCGAGTGCGAGTACCGCATATTTGAATAAATTATCGATTACCCCGCGAATCCCTCTCCAAACCATAACGAGGTGCTTTAAGTATGAAACCCATCTTCAACCGCGCCCCCCTGACGCCCAACGCCCTGTCCCCGCTGCCGCTGGGGTCCATCCGCCCGGAGGGCTGGCTGAAAAAGCAGTTGGATGCCCAGACCGAAGCCGTGAAGGGCCGTCTGGACGCGCTCTGGCCGGACAACATGGAGCCCGCCACGCTCTGCCGCCTGGAGGGTCTTGTGGCGCTGGCCTGGGTACAGGACGACGACGATCTGAAGGCCCTGGCCACCCGCCACATGGAGCGCCTGATCGCAAGCCAGCGTGAGGACGGCTGGTTCGGCCCCGCGGGCAACGCGGACACCTGGCCCCTCATCGCCGCCATGAAGGCGCTGAGGCAGTATTTCCTCGCCACGGGCGACAAGCGGGTGCTGGTGCTGATGGACCGGTTCTTCAAGCACCAGTTCATGAACCTGCCCGGCCATCCCCTGCGGGAGTGGTCCGTGGCCCGGGGCGCGGAGAACATGGAGCTGGCCCTGTGGCTCTATAATCTGACGGGACAGAAGCACCTTTTGGAGCTGTGCAAGCGCTTAAAGGACCAGACGCTGGACTGGCCGACGTTCTTCCACACCTTCTCCAACACCGTCCCCATGTCCAAGTCCCTGAAATGGGACCGCCTGCGGGAGGCCCTTGAAGAGGAGAAGAACGACCCGCTGGAGAACGCCCACCGGCCCTACTTCCACACCCAATATCAGCTCTCCCACGGCGTCAACGTGGCGATGGGCTTGAAGGCCCCCGGCGTCATCAATATGTTCAAGTCCGGCTTCAAGGAGCAGGGCGGCTTCCGCTTCGGCTGGGAAAAGCTGACCCGGCACCACGGCGTCGCCAACGGCATGTTCACCTGCGATGAGCACCTCAATGGCAACAACCCCAATCAGGGCGTGGAGACCGCCGCCGTGGCCGCGCTGATGCAGAGCCTTGAGATCCTTCTGGGCCTGGGCGATTTCTCCCCCGAATACGCCGATATTCTGGAAAAGATCGCCTACAACGCCCTCCCCGCCGCCTGGACCGCCGACATGACCGCCTGGCAGACCTGCCAGCAGGTGAACCAGGTCGAGGTGTCCGAGAAGCCCCGCAAATGGTACAATCTTCCCGACGACGCCAGCCTCTTCACCGCTGAGGACTATTTCCGCGGCTATCCCGCCGACCTGGAGCAGGCCTGGCCCGGCTTCACCGCCGCCCAGTGGTACATGACCTCCGACGGCGGCCTCCAGGCCATCAGCTACGCCCCCTGCACCGTTCGCGCCACCCCCTGCGGCATCCCGGCGCGGGTGAAGGTCACCGGCGGCTATCCGTTCAGCCAGTCCGTGGAGATCGAGGTCTCCGTCCGCCAGCCCTGCGAGTTCCCGCTGTACCTCCGGGTGCCCTTCTGGGCCCGCCAGCCCATGATCTTCCTGCCCGACGGCGAGATCATGCAGGTCCGCTCCGGCGAGACTACCTGCGTCCGCCGCCGCTGGCGCACCGGGGATACCGTGCGGCTGGAGCTGCCCACCGTCCCCCGCGTCTCCAAGTGGTACCACCAGTCCGGCGCCGTGGAGTTGGGTCCCCTGCTGATGGCCTGGCAGCCCAACGAGGACTGGGAACAGCGCCCCGACGGCGCCTGGCAGGTCGCCACCACCGACGCCTGGCGCTGGGCCCTCGTCCGGGAGGAGCCCATGAAGGCCGTCTATGACGCCGCCCCCGATGCCTTCGGCGTGGGCGAGCCCCCCGTCAGCGTCCTCGTCAAGGCCGTCCCCATCGACTGGCCCCTGGATAACGGCTCCGCCGCCTCCGTCCCCATGGCTCCCAAATATGACCCCGCACAGGCCCAGGTCATAGAGCTCATCCCCTACGGCGCCACCGCCCTGAGGGTCGCCCAGTTCCCCCAGACCCGCGCCGAAACCCCGGAAAACACCTGACCCTTGCAGGGGCGGCGAAACTGTTCAAGAGCAATATGTTATCGCTCTGAACAGTTTCGCCGCCCTTTTGTGTTTTCCGAGGTCCTTTATAAACAGGGATTTGTCGGGGAGATGCACACGTTCCTGTAGGGGCGGCGTTGCGCCGCCCGCCGGGTAGGACGTGTCGTCTCGCTGGGGGCGGGCGCCGCACTTTTATCCCCGCACATATAGCCTTTCCCCGCCCTTATGTGTTATAATGAAAATGGTGAATTGTCCATTGCTTTCGGGCGATGTTTGGAGGATTAAACCGATGCGTGTCACCAAGAATCATCCCCGGTGACGCACAATTAAAATCGAGCAATCACTCTATTCATATGAGGAGGAAATTCATAAATGGTACTTATCACTTTCAAGGTCAACGGTTCCGAGGTCAACATCAACGCGAACAAGGGGGACCATCTGCTCTCCATCGCCCAGCGGGCGAACGTGGCCATCGACGCGCCCTGCTCCGGCAACGGGGCCTGCGGCAAGTGCCGCGTGAAGCTGCTGAAGGGCGAGCTGGATTCCCCCAAGACCCGCCACATCTCCGATGAAGAATACGTGATGGGCTGGCGGCTGGCCTGCGTCAGCCGGGTGATGTCGGACGTGGTGATCGCGGTGCCGGACATCGCCTCGGCCTACCGCAGTCGCATGCGCGTGGCGGACATCTCCTCCCCGAAGGAGCTGGAGATCTTCAACAACACCCGCGCCGAGATCGAGGCGGCGGGCATCGGCTTCGGCAACGGCATGTCCACCGTCACCGTGCAGATGGACGCGCCCACCCGTGACGACACCATGCCCGACAACGAGCGCGTGGCCTGGGCGATCCAGTCCGCCACCGGCGCGGAGAAGGTGACCTTCACCTTTCTGGCCTTAAAGAAGCTGGCGCGGGTCCTGCGCGAGAGCGATTTCAACGTCCGCTGTGTCCTTGAAGAACAGCCCGACGGCAGCCAGTCCGTGATGGACGTCATGCCCGCCGACAGCACCACTCCCGTGGCGGGCCTCGTGGTCGACCTGGGCACCACCTCCGTGGCGGCGCTGCTGGTGAACATGGAGGATGGCAGCATACTCGCCAAGGCATCCACCGGCAACGGACAAATTCGCTACGGCGCGGATGTCATCAACCGCATCATCGAATCCGGGCGGGAAGGCGGCTCCCAGCGGCTGCAAAAGGCCGTGGTGGAGGAATCCATCAGCCCCCTGGCCGAGGAGATGTGCGCCGCGGCGGGCATCGGCATGAAGAACATCTACCGCATGTGCCTGGCCGGGAACACCACCATGAACCACCTGCTGCTGGGCCTGTACTCCGAGCCCGTCCGCATGGAGCCCTACATCCCCACCTTCTTCCACTGCGATGACATCCGCACCTCCATGCTCCACCTGCGCCTCCATCCCGACGCCAAGCTCATCCTCGCTCCCAACATCGGCAGCTACGTGGGCGGCGACATCACCGCGGGCGCCTTTGCCTCCATGCTCTGGAACAAGGAGGAAATGTCCCTGTTCATCGACCTGGGCACCAACGGCGAGCTGGTCTTTGGCAACAACGAGTTCCTGATGAGCTGCGCCTGCTCCGCCGGCCCCGCCTTCGAGGGCGGCGACATCTCCTGCGGCATGCGCGCCACCGACGGAGCCATCGACTCCATGACCATCGACCCCGACACCATGGAGCCCCACTTCACCACCATCGGCAACACCAAGAAGCCGGTGGGCATCTGCGGCAGCGGCATCATCGACATCATCGCCGAGCTGTTCAAGGCCAAAATCATCGACGGCAAGGGCAAGTTCCGCCGGGAGGGCCGCCGCGTCCGCTTCGATGAAAACGGCATGGGCGAATACATCATCGCCTTCAAGGAGGACACCCGCGGCGTCCGCGACATCTCCATCAACGAGGTGGACATCGACAACTTCATCCGCGCCAAGGGGGCCATATTCTCCGCCACCATGACCATGCTCGGCTCCATGGGCATGGACCCCTCCGTGCTGGACCACGTCTACGTCGCCGGCGGCATCGGCAGCGGCATCAATATGAAAAACGCCGTCACCATCGGAATGCTCCCCGATATAGATTTGGAACACTTCTCCTATATCGGCAATTCCTCCCTCTCCGGCGCCTACGCCATGCTCACCTCCAACGCCGCCCGCCAAAAAGTGGATGAACTCGCCACCACCATGACCTACCTCGAGCTCTCCACCGAGCCCGGCTACATGGATTCCTTCGTCGCCGCCTGCTTCCTCCCCCACACCAACGCCAACCTCTTCCCCAGCGTGGAGGTGTAAAAAATAGTTCGGACGGTTTGCGTGATAAAAGTATCACAGCAAACCGTCCTTACATATATTGAATACAGGTTTATTCTTCCTTTTCGCATATTCCATACAACGATATGCTCCACCAAAACTATAGCGCACATATGCAATCACGTAATCACATTTGTCAATAACCTTGTAATTCGCGCGCAGAATTGCAAAACGCTTTGGAACGGACTCCAATCCATCGGGATAGAGGGAACCGTCGAATCCCTCTGGTAGGGGATAATAATCCAGATAAGGCCGCAAAAGGGTCATTTTCACCTTTGGGAATATTGCTTTTGCGGATTTTACCGCTGTCACCGCCATGCAATCAAAATTCCCATAGTGTCCGATGATAAATTCATCTATATCATATTCAGCAATATGAAAATTTACAGCCTTTTCAATATTTGGGTATAGGCCCATATTTGTGTCCCGATGGCCGACCATGAAGCAGATTTTCATAAAATCGCCAAAGTAATGTTATTAGCATTACTATTATAATGCTAATAAAGTGTTTTCGTCAACATCAGCATTACATAAACTAATGGTGAAGGGCGGTGTTGACGGGATGATGGAGAAAAAGGAGATCAATATTGCCATTGGGACCAATATAAAACAGGCCCGGGAGCAGCGGGGTATGACCCAGGAGCGGCTTTCGGAGATGATGGGGATCGGCGTCAAGAGCCTTTCAGCGATAGAGAGGGGCGTCGTCGGAATATCGCTGACGCAGCTTAAAAATGTGTGTACAATACTGGGCGTATCCAGCGACCGGCTGATATTCGGCCCCTCTCAAAATGGAAATGTCAATGATTTGACAAAGCGCCTTGAACGATTGACGCCCGCACAATACGCCATCGCCGACGCGATTCTGGCAAAGCTGATTGAAGCGTTTCAATTGAACGTATAACAGAAGGGCGATATCAAAGTGCATATACTTTGCAATCTTAATATTACAGTAAGCCCCATGCCCCAGGGGGCACCGCGATGAATGAAACATACGAGGGCCTGAAGGTAGTATACACGGAAGACGAATCGGTGTATACTAAAAGG
>CACZXF010000111.1 GCA_902785105.1 uncultured Eubacteriales bacterium
CCCATTGTCAAGGAAACCGTGGAATAAATGCCCTGACCGGGATACACTGACAACCTTACCCGCCTTTCCTCTTGTCCGCTGTTTCGTGGCCACTCCAGAATCATCGTGATGTCGTTCGAGGTCACCTCATCCGCCCTCACGGGCACCTTCCCCTCAAGGGGAAGGCAGGGGCTGGGTTACCGGGTGACCAAAAGCCTTCCCCTTGAGGGGAAGGTGCCCCTAAGGGGCGGATGAGGTGAACCCCGTCTCCCCTACAAATTCCAATTTACCACATAGCCCCCACGTCACACCATCTCATTCCTCACTTCCCCAGGAAGGATGTAATCACATGTCTGACCAAACCCGAAAGATCAAGCAGCCCGTCAAATCGGGCGTGGCGAAGGTGCCGGTGATCATGCAGATGGAGGCGCTGGAATGCGGCGCGGCCTGTCTGGCGATGGTGATGGCCTACTATAACAAGTGGGTGCCATTGGAGCAGACGCGGCTGGACTGCGGCGTCTCCCGCGACGGCTCCAACGCGAAAAACGTGCTGTTGGCCGCCCGGAACTATGGCTTCGAGGCAAAGGGCTACCGCATGGAGGTGGAGGCCATCAAAAAGCTGGCCACCTATCCCTGCATCATCCACTGGAACTTCGACCACTTCGTGGTGCTGGACGGCTTCAAGGGCAACAAGGCCTGCCTCAACGACCCGGCCCGCGGCGCGGTGAAGGTGAGCATGGAGGAGTTCGACGAATCCTTCACCGGCATCTGCATCCAACTGGCGCCGGGTCCGGACTTCGTGCCCTCGGGCAAGCGCAAGAGCACGCTGGCTTTCGCCAAAAAACGCTTGCGTGGCGCTGGACCGGCGGTGGCCTTCGTGGCGCTGACCTCCATCATCGTCTCTCTGTTTGACTTCATCAACCCCGGCATGACCAGGGTGTTCTTCGACCGTCTGCTGACCCAGGAGAACCCGGAGTGGCTCTACCCGTTCTTATTGATCATGACCGGCTTGTGCGTATTGCAGATCACCGCGGAGTGGGTCAAGGCGATCTACAGCTTGAAGATCAACGGCAAGATGGCGGTCATCGGCTCCACCAGCTATATGTGGAAGGTACTGCGGCTGCCCATGGCGTTCTTCTCCCAGCGCATGACCGGCGACATCCTCCAGCGGCAGGGCACCAACGCCTCCATCGCAAGCACGCTGGTGGACACCGTGGCCCCGCTGGCGCTGAACACCTTCATGATGCTGTTTTATCTGACGCTGATGCTGCGCTACAGCCCGCTTTTGACGATGATCGGCCTGGGCTCCATACTCGTCAACATCGGCGTCGCCCAGTACATGTCCGCCCAGCGGGTGAACGTGATGCGCGTGCAGATGCGGGACGAGGGCAAGCTGGCCTCCGCCACGCTGGCCGGCATCAGCATGACCGAGACCCTCAAGGCCAGCGGCGCGGAGAGCGGCTTCTTCCGCAAGTGGTCCGGCTATCAGGCGTCGGTGAACACCCAGAACGTGAAGTACACCAAGGTCAACGCGCGGCTGGGCATGATCCCCGCCTTCATCAGCACCGCGGCCAATTACATGGTGCTGATCATCGGCGTGGAGCTGTGCATGGAAGGGAAGTTCACCATCGGCTCCATCACCATCTTCCAGAGCTTCCTCACCTCCTTCATGAGCCCCGCCGAGACGCTGATCTCCGCCGGGCAGACCATCCAGGAGATGCGCGTTCAGATGGAGCGCGTGGAGGACGTGATGGAATATCCCACGGACCCCTTCATAAAGGAAGAAACCATCGACGACGATCAGGACTATTCCAAGCTGGGCGGCCAGGTGGAGCTGAAGCACGTCAGCTTCGGCTATTCCCCGCTGGGCAAGCCCGTCATCAAGGATTTCAGCATGTCCATCAAACCCGGCGGGCGGGTGGCCATCGTCGGCCCCAGCGGCTGCGGCAAGTCCACGCTGAGCAAGCTGATCTCCGGGCTCTACCAGCCCTGGGAGGGTGAAATCCTCTTTGACGGCAAGCCCATCAGCGCCATTCCCCGCCCCGTGTTCACCGGCTCTCTCGCGGTGGTGGACCAGGACATCATACTCTTTGAGGACACCATCGCCAACAACATCCGCATGTGGGACGACACCATCGCGGACTTCGAGGTGATACTCGCCGCCCGCGACGCCCAGATCCACGACGACATTCTCCAGCGCCCCGGCGGCTACCAGGGCATGCTGACCGAGAACGGCAAGGACCTCTCCGGCGGACAGCGCCAGCGGCTGGAGATCGCCCGGGTGCTGGCCCAGGACCCCTCCATCATCATTTTGGATGAAGCCACTTCGGCGCTGGACGCCAAGACGGAATACGAGGTGGTCAAGGCCATCAAGGACCGGGGCATCACCTGCATCGTCATCGCCCACCGCCTGTCCACCATCCGCGACTGCGACGAGATCATCGTCCTTGAAAAGGGCGACGTGGTGGAGCGCGGCACCCACGAGGAACTGTACGCCCGAAACGGAGCCTATACAGAGCTGGTCACCAGTGAATAAGAAGGGAGGCAAAGACCATGGGTTGGTTTGATGAGCAAATCAGAAATCGAATGAAAAACGACCAGGAGGTCTTTGAGGACTCCTTTGTCAAGGTGGCCGGCTCCGTCATGGGCAACAAGTTCGCGGCGCGGCTCCAGGACGAGCGGACCATCACCAAGGAAGCGCTGGACGAGATATTAAAGAGCTACCACTACAAGCCCGTGGAGATCCCGGACACCATCACGGACGCCTCCGAGCAGCTGGAATACGTGCTGCGCCCCACGGGCCTGATGACCCGCGACGTGGAGCTGAAGGAGGGCTGGTACAAGGACGCCTGCGGCCCCATGCTGGGCATCATGGAGGAGACCGGCACGGCGGTGGCGCTGCTGCCCGGGCCGATGGGCGGGTATTATTACCGCGACCCCGCCACCGGCAAGCGGGGCAAGGTCAACAAAAAGACAGCGGAGCTCTTCTCCATCGATGCGCTGTGCTTCTATCGCCCGCTGCCCATGAAAAAGCTGGGCATACCGGACCTGCTCATATACATGAAGAACTGCGTCACCGAGAGCGACCTGATATTCATCGTCCTGATCACGCTGGCCATCACGCTGGTGGGCTTCGTGGAGCCCCGGGCCTACAGCGCCATCACCGGCCCGGTATTGAAGAGCAAGAACACCATGCTGCTGGCGGGCATGTCCATCTGCCTGCTGAGCGCGGCGCTGACCAATCAGATACTGGGCGTGGTGCAGGAGATCTTGACGGAGCGGATCAACACCAAGACACAGCTTGCGGTGGAGGCGTCGGTGATGATGCGCGTGCTCTCGCTGCCGGTGAGCTTCTTCCGCAAGTTCTCCGCCGGCGAGCTGTCCAGCCGCACGGAGTCCGTCAGCTCGCTGTGCGACACGCTGGTGGACACCATCGTGTCCACGGGCCTGACCTCGCTGCTGTCGCTGCTGTACGTCACACAGATCTTCCACTTCGCCCCGGTGCTGGTGGCGCCCTCGCTGGTCATGATACTGGCGACGGTGATCATCAGCCTGGCCGTGTCGCTGGTGCAGATGAACGTCTCCCGCAAGAAGATGAATCTGGCCGCCAAGGAAACCGGCATGAGCTACGCCATGGTCAGCGGCATCCAGAAGATCAAGCTCTCCGGCTCGGAGAAGCGCGCCTTCGCCCGCTGGGCCCGGCTGTTCTCCCAGAACAGCGAGCTGGACTACAATCCCCCCACCTTCCTGAAGCTCAGCAACGTTTTGACCACGGCGGTCACGCTCATCGGCACCATCGTGTTGTTCTATCTTGCGGTGGAGTCCCACGTGGAACCCAACGAATACTACGGCTTCCAGGCCGCCTACGGCCACGTGATGACCGCCTTCTCCGCGCTGGCGGGCATCGCCACCTCCATCGCCTCCATCAAGCCGGTGCTGGAAATGGCGGAGCCCATTCTCAAGACCGAGCCGGAGATCACCGCCGAGAAGGAGGTGGTGACGCGGGTATCCGGCAGCATCGAGCTGAGCCACGTCTCCTTCCGCTATGAGGAGAACACACCCTTCGTGCTGGAGGATTTATCATTGAAGATCAAGGCCGGGGAATACGTCGCCATCGTGGGCCGCACGGGCTGCGGCAAGTCCACGCTGGTGCGCCTGCTGCTGGGCTTTGAAAAGCCCCAGAAGGGCGCGGTGTTCTACGACCGGTATGACCTCAATACCATCGACCCGAAGTCCCTCAGGCGCAAGATGGGCGTCGTCATACAAAACGGCGACCTCTTCCAGGGGGACATCTTCGCCAACATCACTCTGGGCGCACCCCAACTCTCCTTAGAGGAAGCCTGGGAGGCCGCCGAGACCGCCGGCATCGCCGACGACATCCGGGACATGCCCATGGGCATGATGACCATGATCTCCGAGGGCCAGGGCGGCATCTCCGGCGGGCAGAAGCAGCGCCTGCTCATCGCCCGCGCCATCGCGCCCAAGCCGAAGATACTGATATTCGACGAGGCAACCAGCGCCCTGGACAACAAGACCCAGCGGCAGGTGTCCGACGCGCTGGACGCGCTGAAATGCACCCGCATCGTCATCGCCCACCGCCTGTCCACCATCCGCAACTGCGACCGCATACTGGTGATGGACAGCGGCAGGATCATCGAGGAGGGCACCTATGACGAGCTCATCGCCCAGAACGGCGCCTTCGCTGACCTCGTCGCCCGACAGCGCCTGGACCTCCCGACATGACTTTTGCCCCGCTTTGGCGGGGCTTTTGGTTTGTTTGACAAATTGGAAGTTGTCGGGGAGACGGAGGTTCACCTCATCCGCCCCTTCGGGGCACCTTCCCCTCAAGGGGAAGGCTTTTGGGCACCGTCGTTCCCAGCCCCTTGCCTTCCCCTTGAGGAGCATC
>CACZXF010000112.1 GCA_902785105.1 uncultured Eubacteriales bacterium
TCCCGAACACAGAAGTTAAGCCTCAGCACGCTGATAGTACTTGGCTGGAAACGGCCCGGTAGGGTAGGTCGTCGCCGGATTCAATTCAGAGCCTGTTCGTTAGAACAGGCTCTTTTCTTATGTTTTGGCGAGGAAGCGGGCGGCGAAACGCCGCCCCTACAGAGGTTTTTTCTGGATTCAGGTTTGATTCCTATTACATGAATGGGGTGACGACTCCCTCAGTCAGCTTTGCTGACAGCTCCCTCTGGGAGGGATCCTTTTTGAGAACTAATATCTAATATAAAAACCGTCACATGGATTAGCATGTGACGGTGAAGTTTTATTAATCAGGTCCTGCTCATGAGGATAAAGACCACGATGCAGGTGGCGACGATGAAGGCGGAGATGAGGGTGGTGGAGAGCTTGAAGGTGCTCTTGGCGGCGGAGGTGGACGGCGGCAGCAGGCCGGCGCGGCGGAGGACGTTGGTGAGGGGCTTATAGATCAGCATGGTGATGCCGGCGTTGAGGGCGCCCTTGACCAGGTTGAAGGGCAGGAAGGTGGGGATCAGCATCCCGGCGACGACCTCGCGGGGGACGTGCATATAGAGGGGCGTGATGATGTAGTTCCAGGCCAGCATGACGATGGTCATGAGGATGACGCCGAAGCCCAGGCCGATGGAGGCGCTCTTCAGGCTGCGGTCGCGCTGGTACATCAGGGCGGCGGGGAGGACGAAGGCCCCGGTGGAGAGGACGTTCATCAGCAGGCCGATGGGGCCGGTGGCGCTTACGGTGACCATCTCCAGGAGGGAGACGACTAAGGTTATCAACAGGGCGGGGACGACGCCAAGCTGGAAGCCGGCGATGACGATGACCACATCCTTGAGGTCGTAGCTGAGGAAACCGGCGATGCTGGGGAGCGGCCGGGTGACCAGCATGGCGACGTAGGCCATGGCGGCCAGCATGGCGGTGAGGGTCAGGGAGCGGGTGTTGCGTGCGGATTCGGTCATGGAAATGCCTCCTTGTGGCTGTCCGCCCGCCAAAAACACGCCCGCGGGCACTATGTCCCGGGGCGTGAAACATATGGACAGCATATAATCTTCTATCATCCAGACTGTACTGTCGGTACCGGAATCGCACCGGTTCATGCCGTTAGGCTCGCGGACTTTACCGCCGGTCGGGAATTTCACCCTGCCCCGAAGATCACATCTATGTTATAGCGCATATTGCCCATGATGTCAATGGGTTGAATGTTAATTTTATTGGGTGCGTTGACAGCTTTATATTAGGTTGGTAGAATTTTGAAGTGGAAGTAACTATATAGTCCACCCCTGCAAATTGGAATTTGTTTTGGTGAGTTACAAATGGGAAATGCCAAATGGGAAATGTAGATGGCCGCTGCCGCCCTGTAACGACAGGTGTTTTTCAGCTAACTCAATTTCCCATTGCCCATTGCCCATTTGAAATTTCTCCCCGACAAATCCCCGTTTATAGGGCAGGACTGAATTGCTACGAAGTGGCATTGAAGTAAGGAGACGTTGAATCGCAGCGTAAAGGGCGGGCGGCGAAACGCCGCCCCTACGGTCATTCGTTTTATATGAAATGATCCATTCCTTATTCAAACAACAGGAATGCGGAGGATAAAACACATATGAAGAAGAACCATATCGGCGCGATACAGGTGGCGCTGGGGGCGATCTCCTGGAGCTTTGCGGGGGTGCTGGGGAAGTGGCTGCCCTGGAACGCGCTGACCATCAACGGCGTGCGGTCGCTGGTGGCGGCAATCATCATGGGCGTGGCGCGGCACAGCTTCCGGGTGCGGTTTACAAGGGGCAATCTGCTGGGCGCGCTGGGGGTCATGCTGACGTCGATTTTATACATGGCGGCCATGAAGCTGACCACCTCGGCCAACGCCATCGTGCTGCAATACGCGGCCCCGGCCTTTGTGATACTGTTCTGCTGGCTGTTTTATGGGCAAAAGCCCAGCCTGAGGGACGTGGTGACGGCAGCGCTCATCATGCTGGGCGTGGTGCTGTGCTTCGCGGACAAGATGGGCGGCGGCAGGCTGATGGGGAACATACTGGCCATACTCTCCGCCGTCACCTTCGCGCTGGTATTCTTCTGCGCGAGAATGCCCGATTCTGACCCGGCGGAATACTCCTATCTGGGGCTGCTGCTCTGCGTGCCCTCGGCGCTGTTCGGGTTCTTCGACCCCGGCGTGTCCGCGGAACCTACCCAGTGGCTGGCGGCCATCGGGCTGGGCATCTGCCTGGCGGGGGGCTATTATTTCATCTCCGCCGCCATGGGCAAGGTCTCCCCTATTTTCACCGTGCTGCTGTCCAATCTGGAGCCGGTGCTGAATCCCGTGTGGGTGGCGGTGTTCCTGCCGGAGCTGGGCGAGGTGCCCGGCGGGCTGTCGCTGGTGGGCTCCATCATCGTGCTGGTCACGGCGGGGGTGTATTCGTTGACGGGGGAAAAAGAGGTGGAGAGATAAACGGGGATTTGGTGGGCTGTGCCCACACCCCAATTGCTGCCGCGCATAGGTACCGGTCTTTGGGGGCCATAGATCCGAGCCCCCAAAGCCCTACGTTGCATTTCTTATATTTCCACGTTCGAGGCGACGACTTTTTGCCCCATAGATCCGAGGGCAAAAAGTCTATGTTACAAGGCTACTACGCAGTTTTTGAGGTCGTGCTTTTTGACCTCAACACCTGCTGCTAACGTGATAATAGGAACGCAACATAGGTCCTGGGGGGCTCGGACCTATGGTCCCCCAGGACCGGTCACCTAAACGCGGCAGCAATCGGGTGCGGGCACAGCCCGCCAAATTCCAATTTGTATCACCACAATTAGTTAGTAATGACAAGCCGCGTCATACCGTGCTATAATGTCAGCATACCTTTTAGAGAAAGAAAAAATTTGGGAGTGTTGGCATGGAGCGGGATCAGGTTATCGTCAGGACGAGCGTGATCGGCATTTTGGCAAACCTGGCGCTGGCGGGGTTCAAGGCGGCGGTGGGGCTGGTATCGGGGTCCATCGCCATCGTGCTGGACGCGGTGAACAATTTAAGCGACGCACTTTCCTCGGTCATCACCATCATCGGCACCAAGCTGGCGGGGCGTCGGGCGGACAAGGAGCATCCCTTCGGCCACGGGCGCATCGAGTACATCAGCGCCATCATCATCTCCGTGCTGGTGCTGTACGCGGGCATCACGTCGCTGATCGAGTCCGTCAAGAAGATACTCTCCCCCACCATCCCGGAATACACCGCGCCGGGGCTGCTGATCATCGCCGTGGCGGTGGTGGTGAAGCTGCTGCTGGGGCGGTATGTGAAGGGCATCGGGGAAAAGGTGGATTCCAACGCGCTGAAGGATTCCGGGCAGGACGCCATGATGGATTCCATCATCTCCGCCTCCACGCTGGTGGCCGCGCTGATATTTCTGACCACAAAGCTCAGCGTCGAGGCCTGGCTGGCGGCGGTGATATCGCTGGTCATCATCAAGTCCGGCTATGAGATGCTCCAGGAGAGCCTCTCGGTGATTTTAGGCGAGCGTGCCGACTCCGACCTCACCAGGGGCATCAAGGAGACCATCACTTCCTTCCCGGAGGTCTACGGCGCTTACGACCTGGTGCTCCACGACTACGGCCCCAGGCTGATGATCGGAAGCGTACATATCGAGGTGGACGACACCATGACCGTGGACCGGCTGGACGTGCTGGAGCGGGACATCACCCAGAAGGTCCTCGCCGCGCACCACGTCATACTGGTGGGCATCAGCGTCTATTCCCACAATACCCGGGACGACAGCGCCACGAAGATGCTGGAGGATATCCGCCGCGCCGCCATGTCCCAGGATTTTGTGCTTCAAATGCACGGCTTCTATGCCGACCCGGTGGAAAAGGTCATCAGCTTTGATATCATCGTCGATTACGCCGCGCCGGATGCTGTGGCCGTCCGGCAAGCTGTATTTGATGAGGTTCAGAGGATGTACCCGGATTATACGGCAATCATCGCCATTGACAGGGACGTTTCGGATTAAAAAAGATGGGAAATTGAGGTTTTGCCAATCTCAATTTCCCATTTTTATTACAGGCAGGTCTTTAGATAATCCACAAACTCGTCTGTCATGCCCAGGTCCCAGATGACCGAGCAGGAGAGGTACTTGTCGCGGATGTCGCGGGAGCCGATGTAGGCGTCCAGCACGTCCTGATCGCTGACGCCGATGTCCTTCGGGGTCATGGGCATGCCGGTGGCGGCCATGGCGTCGCAGAGCCAGTGGATGTCGGGCAGTTCCTCGCGGATGATCCTGAGTATCTCATCCCAGTTTTCGATGATGCGGTTCAGGCGCACCGCGTGGGCGGCGGGGTCGTTCTTGTGGACCCGGTCCTCGATGGCGATGATCTGGTCCGCGGTCTTGCCGAAGACCCGGCGGATCTGGGCCTCCCATGCCTCGCGGTCAAAGGCCGCCATGTGGGCCTCGGCTTTGGCGCGGTCGGGTTTGATGGTGACCAGCTTCTCGTAGATCTTCATGGTCAGCACCGTGCCGATGCCCACCTGTATGCCGTGGAGGTCGTAGGGCTCGTTGCGCTCCAGCGCCATCATCTCCCACATGTGACTGAAATAGTGCTCAAGGCCCGAGGCCGGGCGGGAGATCTCCGCGTAGGCCATGCCGATGCCCGCCAACACCAGGCCCTCCGCCACGGAGCCGATGGCGTCCGGGTCGCGCTGGGCGATCTTGTCCGACGCCGCCATGATCTTCTCCAGCGCCGCACGCATCAGCCCGGCAACGTCCTCGCAGTAGTATTCGCCGGTGATTAAATGGGAAATGCGCCATTCGCAGATGGCGATGTATTTCGCCACCATGTCCCCGAGGCCCGCCCACAGCATCCGCATGGGCGCCTGGGCCAGCACGTCGGTGTCCAACAGTATGCCCTGGGGCACGGCGGTGTACAGGGAGATCTTCACGTGGTCCTTCTCCATGGCCGCGTTGTTGGAGGCGTAGCCGTCCATCGACGGCGCGGTGCCCACCACGGCGCTGGGCCGGCCCGTGGCCTTGGCGGCGACCTTGCAGATGTCGTTCACCACGCCGCTGCCCACCGCCAGGAACATGTCGCAGGAGGGGTCAAAGGCCATGATGACGCTGCCCACCTCCCACTCCGCGGGGGAGATGCGCTCCCGGCTCATCCCCGGCAGGCCGCTCTCGCCGTTCACGCAGGGGATCACATAGCTGATGTGCTCCACCCCTGCCTTGGTCAGCGCCTCGTCCACGCGCTTCCCGGCCACCTCCCAGGTGTTCCCGTCGCAGACCAAGAAGGGCTTTGCCTTCCCCATGGCTCGCACCATCGCCGGTACGTCGTCGATGATGCCCCGCCCGATGTTCAGATATTTAAGTCCGCAGGTGTGCACCTTCCCGCAGGAACAGGCGTATCCCTCAGGTTTGATCAGCTCCGTCAGTGTCATTTTTCCAAAGTTTGGCATAGGTCTCCTCCTTTTTGAAGAATGGATAATGAAAGTCTATCCGCCAACAAAGACATTCCCCCATTATTCATTGTGTCTTTCATATGCGATTCACTTTCAATTATAATCATATTTGCCTGTAAATTCAACCGTTTCTGGAAATTCATGTAAGGAAATTGACAATTATTACAGAGTATTTCATAGACCCGTAAAAATATGACATAAAAGTACGAATATTGACATTTTCTCGTGGTAGTTTATTGGTATAATATATAATGCAATTAGTTTCTGTCTGGATTGATTCACAATCGGGAAATGGCAAGGCAAAAACGACCGGCAATATGAAAGCGCGTCACTTCCCGAAAACCGATACCGGAAGAAAAAAGGCCGGAGGCCGCGGGAAAGAGGGTGAGGGAATGTCAAGGCTAAAGAGAGCCGCAATGGCGATGCTGCTGATCCTGGCCCTGATGCTCGCCCCGCTGGACGCCCTCGCCATGACCAAGAGCAAGGACAACAAGATCACCAAGGACGACGTGCCCACCAACGCCTACGTCTACACCTACATACTCAACGTCTACGACAAGCCCACCAAGGAATCCGACCTGCTGGAGGAGGTGCCCTTCGCCAAGCAGATCGTGAAGCTAAAGGAGTCCAAGGGCTGGGCGAAGGTCATCACCACCAACGACGTCATCGGCTTCTGCAACGCCAAGCAGCTCACCGAGGAAAACCCCAATAACCTCGATATCTACATGTACGCCTCCGTGAACGAGCCCGAGGTGTTCCGCCGCCCCTCCGCCGACTCCCCGGTGATGGGCCACGTCTACCGCAATGAAAAGGTCCATGTCGTCGCCATGACCCCCAAGTGCGACTGGCTGCGCATCGAGGAAAACGGCTACTACTGCTACATCCCCCGCCCCTGCCTCGACTATGAGAAGTACGAGGAAGAAAAGGTGGAGCTGGCCTGGGTCAAGGAAAAGAGCCTGGACGTCTATTATGATGAAATGATCGACTCCAAGATCGGCACCATGTACTTCGGCCAGGAGGTCACCCTGGTGAAGGCCGAGGGCAACCGTTGCAAGATCCGCTCCAAGACCGGCCTCATCGGCTATTGCGACATCGACGGACTCACCAAGGAGAACCCCAACAGCCTGGCTATCACCTGCTACACCCAGGTGCCCGGCAACTATCTGTTCATGTCCCCCACCGACGAGAGCGGCCACCGCTCCATCAACGCCAACGAGGAGATGCTGCTGGATGCCGTGGACGGCAACCGCTTCTGGGCCCGGGTGATCTACAAGGAGAATTACTACTACGTGCCCTTCGTGTTCCTGGACGGCGGCAAGCGCCGCAGCGGCACCTATAAGCGCGTCTACACCACCACCGAGGCCCGCATCAAGGAGGGCACCAAGCAGTCCAGCAAGGCTGTCACCGTCGTCCCCGCCAACACCGAGCTGCTGCTCATCGGCGCCACCGACCTGCACGCCCGCGTCGCCACCGTGCCCGACGCCAACGGCATCAGCCAGACCGGCTTCATCGAGATCGAATACATCAAATGACCCTGTTTCGCATCAGTTCGGGGCCCGCGCAAAGCCAGCGATCTGATTTGAATAAATCCTTCCTTCAATATGGGCGGGGGAGCAAAGCTCCCCCGCCTTCTCTGTGCGACAGGATTGACAGATGGTATTATATTCTGTATAATTATAACTGCCCGCAAGGGCCGAAGGGCGGACACAAACGTGCAGGCGGTTGCTCCTACATCTCCGAAAGGAGGTGGGGAATATGCGTATCACCTTCCACATCGGAAAGTATACCGTCACGATCATCGTGAAGGAAAAAATCGTGGCTTGAAAGAGCCACATAAAAAAGTGACATGAACTGAGGAGCAACCGCGTGCGTGGTTCGCTCTTCGTTTTTTATTATAGCGCGAAGGGGCGGGTTTGTCAAGGCTTTGGAAAAAGAACCGGCCCGGGCCTCGGTTGAGGCGGGGGCCGGGATGGGGTGGGACGCGGGACGCGCCTGCCGCCGCGCCTGCTTCCCGGAGCGGGGCGGTCAGGAACGACACATTGTTGTCATAATATATTGTTGCGGAAAGAT
>CACZXF010000113.1 GCA_902785105.1 uncultured Eubacteriales bacterium
GGCCACCGTTCTTAACTCCTTGCCTTCCCCTTGAGGGGAAGGTGCCCGTGAGGGCGGATGAGGTGGGTTACGAATGACATCTCGACAAATCCCTGTTTACCGACATTTCTGCCCGTTTTCCCTCCTCAAAGAGGCATAAAAAAACGCCCCCCTTGAGGGGGACGTAAAATGAAGCGGCGCGTTACTTCTTTAACTGGCTGGTCGGGATATAGCCCTTTTTGTCGTTGGTGGTGCGGACATAGGCCCAGCCGTCACCGGTGCTGATGATCTGCACATACCGGCCCTCCATCAGAGAGGCTACCTTCCTGGAATCCGTAGAAGCCTTCTTGTACAGCACGGAATTGGACTTCACGCGGCAGACCATGCCCTCGCCCTTGGAGCCGGCGTCCTTCAGATACATCTTAAAGACGTAGCCGGTCTTGCCCTTGGAGGTCTTGATCTGGTAGAAGGCCTTGTATTTCTTGCCGGTATAGTAAACCGTCGTGCCTTTCTTCAGGGTTCCAACGACATCATTGATATTGTCATTGCTGCGAAGATTCACGTTGGATGTGACCGTCATGTACTTGCCGGATGCCAGGGCATTCATCGGCATGACCATCATGGAAGCCAACATGATCATGCAGATCATAAAAGTCATTATTCGCCTTTTCATCCTCAAATTCTCCTTTTCTATGAATTGATGTGGTAAATTTTACCATACAAACTGTCAAAATACAATCAATTATGAACTATTTCAATATTTTGTCAAGTTATAGACTAAATATAGATAAAACTATGCTAAGAAACAGGGAAAACAGGCGAAAAAAATCGATTTCATCAAAAAAATGACGCGCAGGACGCGAATAGGGTCCTGCGCGCAGAAAAGGGATCAGAGCCTGGCCGCGATCTGGGCGGCGAGTTTGGCGTTGTTGTAGACCAGGCGGATATTGGAGGCGAGGCTGTCGCCGCCGGTGATGTCCTTGATCTTCGCCAGCAGGAAGGGCGTGGTCTGCTTGCCCTTGATGCCCTTGGCGTTGGCTTCGGCCACGGCGTCGTCGATGGCCTTGTTGATGATGTCAGGGTCCATGGAATACTCCTCGGGGATGGGATTGGTGACCAGCATGCCGCCCTTCAATTCCATGGTCAGCTTGGCCCGGAAAGCGGCGGCCACCTCCTCGGGGGTGTCCAGCCGGTAGTCCACGCCGAAGCCGGACTTGCGGGTGTAGAAGGCGGGCAGCTCGTCGGTGCCGTAGCCGATGACGGGCACGCCCTTGGTCTCCAGGTATTCCAGCGTCAGTCCCAGGTCGAGTATGGACTTCGCCCCGGCGCAGACCACCAGCACGGGCGTCTGAGCCAGCTCTTCCAGGTCGGCGGAGATGTCCATGGTGACCTCCGCGCCGCGATGGACGCCGCCCACGCCGCCGGTGGCGAACACCTTAATGCCCGCCATGGCCGCGATGATCATGGTGGTGGCAACGGTGGTCGCGCCGTCCTCGCCCTTCGCCACCAGCACCGGCAGATCCCGGCGGGAGGCCTTGGTCACATCGTAGCCCTTGCGGCCCAGGTATTCGATCTCATCCGCCGAAAGCCCCGCCTTCAGTCGGCCCTTGATGATGGCGATGGTGGCCGGCATCGCGCCGTTTTCGCGGATGATGCGCTCCACGTTCAGCGCCGTCTCCACGTTCTGGGGGTAGGGCATGCCGTGGGAGATGATCGTCGATTCCAGCGCCACCACCGGCTTGCCCGCCGCCAGCGCTTCCTGCACCTCTGTGGAAATGTCGAGATAGGGATTCATGGGGATACCTCCTGTTATGATAAAGAATTGTTTGACAAATTGGAATTTGTTGAGCAGTCAAACCAACCTTGTAGGGGCGCCGTTTCGGCGCCCGCCCCCTGCGAGACGGCATGTCCTACCCGGCGAGCGGCGCAACGCCGCCCCTACAGGAGAGCGTGAATCTCCCCGACAAATCCCTGTTTCCCGCTCAGAACTCCCCCTTAAACACCGTCTCTGCCGGTCCGGTCATGAAGATGTGGTCATCCTCGGCCCAGCGGATGTCCAGCACGCCGCCGGGGAGATGGACGGCGGCGGAGCGGGGAAGGAGGCCCAGGGAGGCCCCGGCGGCCACCACGGCGCAGGCGCCGGTGCCGCAGGCGAGGGTCTCGCCGTCCCCGCGTTCCCAGACCCGCACGTCCACCCCGCCGTCCTGGCGCAGGCGGCAGAATTCGATATTGGCGCGCCGGGGGAACAGGGGGTGCCGCTCCAGCATCGCGCCAAAGCGGCGGAAGGGCGCGTCGTCGGGATAGAGATCGTAGGTCACGGCGTGGGGATTGCCCATGGAGACGCAGAAAAAGCGCGCTGGCTGTCCGTCCAGATCAATGGTGACGCGATTGGTGTCTGCGTCCACCGGAATCTCCGCGGGATCGAAGCGCGGCGCGCCCATGTCCACGGTGATCGACTGGACCGCGCCGTCCTCCACCCGGAGATCCAGCGCCAGCACGCCAGCCAGCGTCTCGATGGTCATGGAGGTCTTGCGGACGATGCCCTCGTCATACAGGAATTTGCCCAGGCAGCGTATGCCGTTGCCGCACATCTCCGGCTCCCCGCCGTCCGCGTTGATGATGCGCATGCGGGCGTCGGCCGCCTGGGAGGGCAGGGCAAATATCACCCCGTCCGCGCCGATGCCATAATGACGGTCACATAGCCTTTTTGTCACCAAATCGGGCGATTCTGTGCCTTGACGAAAGCCATTTAAAATGATAAAATCATTACCAATACCATGCATCTTTGTGAACTGCAAGCCTGTCGCCTCCCCGCGGAATATCGTTTCCATTATAGCAGATTCGGCGGGGGTTTACAAGGAGAGAACGTGGTGGAAATTGGAGCGCCCCACAGAAAAGAGGGTCGCTTCCGGATAAAGTAACAGAGGAGGAACAGAACATGAAGAGAATACTTGCACTGGTTCTCGCACTGATGCTGGCCCTCGGCATGGTCGCCATGGCCGAGACCGAAGCGGCTGACATGTCCCAGTCCGCGCTGATCAGCAACCTTACCGGCGTGACCGCCACCGTCACCAGGGACGGCCAGACCCAGAACATGGACCTGGGCGACCTGGGCGTGAGCCTCGTGGTCGATACCGAGGACGCCCTGCGCTTCGTGCTGACCGCGGACAAGGGCGAGGAGATCCTGACCTTCGCCGTGGCCGAGATCGTGGACGGCAAGATTCGCGCGAGCTTCAAGGGCATCGACCGCACCTTTGAGCAGGAGATCCCCGAGACCCCCGGCGTGGACATTAGCAACCTGGCGGAGATCATTCGTCCCATGCTGCCCGCGCTGATGGGCACGCATATGCCTGAGCTCAAGGTCGCCGCGCTGCCCAAGCTGGATCTGGCGGCTTTCGCCGGCATGATGGGCAGCAACTCCACCGAGGCCGACGGCGTGACCACCACCACGGTGGACATCCCCGCCACGATGGTCAGCATGGCTCTCTCCATGGTCGTGCAGGTGGCCCAGAGCAGCGCTGAGAGCATTCCTCAGGGCAAGCAGGTCGTCGATATGCTGGACCAGCTCGTGCAGAGCGGCTTCAGCTTCGCCATCAAGGGCACCATCACCGACAACGGCGCGGAGCAGGATTCCAACATCGGCATCTATATGGCCAATGAGGGCGAGACCGCTGCCGATCCCACCCTGTTCGTGAACACCACCAGCGCCGAGAACAACTTCGTTCTGGCCATCGACCTGCCCTCCGAGGACAGCAGCTACACCATCGGCCAGCTGAGCGTGGTCACCGATCCCGCCGCCGAGACTATCGACGCCGGCCTGGATTTCGCCGGCATGTCTTCCGTGGCCCTGAAGATCCACAAGCATGACGAGCTTCAGTGCGCCGACCTGACCTACCAGGTCCTTGGCGAAGGCGGCAGTATGACCCTGGAGTACGGTCGCAAGGACGACCAGGATTACTATGGCGTCAGGTCCGAAATGGGCGAAGGCAAGTCCTACACCTTCGATATCACCGGCGCTCCGTATGAAAACGGCTATGCCGGCACCATCGCCTTTGACTCCCCCGAGGCCACCTTCAACAGCAGCTACTTCGAGCTCCTGGGCGACTTCGACATGGCCGCCACGCTGGATGGCTACACGCTGCCCGCTGATATCGCTGCCTTCAGTGAGATGACCAGCGAGGAGATCAACGCTGTGCTCGCCCCCATCCAGGAGGCCCTCACCGCCGCTCTCGGCACCGCGGCTCCCGCTGAGGAAGCTCCCGCTGAGGAAGCTCCCGCTGAGAAAGCTCCCGCTGAGGAAGCTCCCGCCGCATAATCCCCAACACAACCAACAAGGCTCCCGGATACTTGTCCGGGAGCCTTTATTTTTATAAACAGGGATTTATCGAGATGTCGTTCGATTCCACCTCATCCGCCCCTTCGGGGCACCTTCCCCTCAAGGGGAAGGCTTTTGGTTACCCGGCAGCCCAGCCCCTGCCT
>CACZXF010000114.1 GCA_902785105.1 uncultured Eubacteriales bacterium
TGAGGAGCATCGAGCGCCCGGAAAACAGTCCAGTGGACTGTTTTCAGTGAGATGGGGCCGGCAGGCCCTTGTCAGGTGCCCGTGAGGGCGGATGAGGTGATCACGCACGACATCCCGACAAATCCCTGTTTATCAGCACATCCGATATAGATCTCCTTCCCCCGCCGCCACCTCTGGATCATCGGTGATGCCGCTGCCGACGTGGGGGACGATTTGGGAATAGATGGCGTCGCCGGTGAAGCAGATCAGCAGCACCACGCAGACGGAGATCAGCAGGCGGGGCTTCACGTGGGTCAGCATACTGTCGATGAGGGGGATCAACAGGTAGACCGCCAGCATACCGCCGATGGTGAACATGGCCAGGCCCTCGCCGCTGATGCGACCGTTCAGGTTGAGGAAGTAGCCGGTGTAATCCCACCAGCGCATGCCCCGGGCCAGCTCCATGAAGTAGGAGGTCAGGTATTCCACGGTGCCGCAGAGCACCACGATAGCCGCAGCCTCCAGCAGCGGGCGGCTGCGCAGGCGGTACAGCAGCACGGCGATCATCACCACGCCGCTGCCGTAGATGGGCAGCCAGGGGCCGTACATCGCGCCGCGGTTGACGATCTCGCCGTGGGTGATCAGATGATGGCTGACCTCCCACACCCAGCCTGCCATGCAGAATATGAAGAACACCGCCACCAGCGTCCAGACCGTGCAGGGCGTCAGGTAGCTGACCCTGCCGGTGAGTGCAGCGCGGGCCCCGTTCCAGCGGGGATTCATGCGGGCGGGGTAGGCTTTTCCGTTCATCTCCAGCTCCCCCACCTTCATCTGCTGGCGCAGGCCGGACTGGCGGCTGTAGATCTTCTTCTGGGTGAGGGTGCCCAGCCAGATGCCGAAGTTCCGGGCGAAGAAGCGCTTGAGGGGTGTGAGCCGGACGATGTCCTCGTCCACGATGTCCTCCCGCATGAGGATGTCCTTATACCGCTCCTTTAGCGCTTCCGGGTCCGCGGGGATGAACAGGCGGTCATCGTCCAGCAGCGCCGCACCCTCAAGACCCTTTGCCCTCGTCTCTTCGCGGGCGAAGGCGTAGAACTCAGCATAGGCCGCGGTGCGATAGGGTATCCCCCACAGCACCTCCACCACACCGAAGGTCAGAAAGCCCAGCACATACCATCCGACGAAGGACAGGTCCATCACAAAGACCTGCCACTTATGGCCGTTCATCATCTGCCGGGACAACTTAATAGCCTCCCGCGGGCGGATACTGGGATTCTCGGACACGATGAAGGGCACCAGGAAGTAGGAATAGTGCTTGATGTAGCCGCCGATGAGGGTGAGGGTCCAAAGGGCCTCATACACCGAGCTCAGCAGCAGCGTCAGCGACGCCCGCACCCAGCAGCCGACGTTTTTGAGGTGAAAAAGGTGGTTGAGCGGCAGGGCGTCATAGGTCCTGACCTCCAGTATCGCCCGGCGCAGTATGGCCTGATAGACATTGCGCAGAAATGTCCATATTGCAAGGTAAATGAAGGTGCCGCCCAATATCATGATGATGGCGGCGGCCTTGCCGGAGCGGACGATGGAGTTGACGGCAGCGCCCAAGGTGGCATAGAGGTGGCCGGAGCTGACGCTGTTCATCATCGCGGCCAGCACGCCCTTCTGGCGGCCCAGCATGGGGTTGGCGGCCTCCTCCTCCTTCATGGCCTTCATCCGGGCTGCCGTCTCCTCCCGGTCGGCCAGGGGTTTGCCCTCCAGCAGGTCGTCCAGCGCCCGGTTGATGAAGGACGGCCAGGGCAGCAGTATGCCGTCCACGTCCACCTTGGTCACCTGGTCGGTCAGCAGGTCGTACCAGGCCTGTGCGTCGCTGGTCACATAGGAAAACTCCGTGCCCAGGAATATGGCGACGGCGCACAGCAGCACCAGCAGGATGTAATGCCGCTTCACGGTCTGCCTGGCCCTCCGCTTGAAGGCCCTTCTGTCAAACATTATGAATGTACCTGCCTTTGGAACGTCAGATTGATGACGGTGATCTCGCTGTCCGTGCCGATGCGCAGCGGCGGGCCGTAGTAGCCCACGCCGGCGGTGACGAAGGTGTCCAGCCCGTGGACCTGTTTGTAGCCCCAGGCGTTTTCATTGAAGAAGGGCACGATCAGGTTGCCGGGGAAGATCTGGCCCGCGTGGGTGTGGCCGCAGAGGGCGACGTCCGCGCCGGCGGCCTTCAATGCCTCGAACTGCTTCGGCTCGTGCTGGAGCACCAGCACCGGGAGGGTGCTGTCCACATCCTTGAGAAGCTCCGCCGGGGACATGCGGTTGGTGGTGCCGTCCCCCGCCTTTTCGCCGTCGATGCGGCCCGCGAGCTGGACGGTATCGCCCAGCATGGTCACGTCGTCCGCCAGGGTGATGAAACCGCAGTCGTCGAAGAAGTGCTCCATCGCCGACGTGCGAAAGGCCTGACTGATGGGCGAGATCGGGAAGCCGCCGAAGAGGGTCTCCTCCACGTCGTGGTTGCCATAGACCGCATAGGCGCCGTACTTCGCCTTCATGCCCCGCAGGGCCTCGGCGTATTGCTCGGGATGGGACAGGCCCTCGTAGCTGCTGGTGAAGATGTCCCCGGCGATGACCACGGCGTCGGGCTGCTCGGCGTTGACCAGCTCTACCATCTTCTGCGTTGTGGACAGCTTCGAATTGACGCTCAGGTGCAGGTCGCCCAGGAGCACGATCTTCATGTCCTCGCCGGGCTTGTCCACCTGTAAGTCATAGTGGGTCACCACGGTGCTCTGAGCATGGACCAGGCCGAAGCTCACTAAAAGCAACGTGGCGGCGACGGACAGGCAGAGTATGCCGCCGTGCAGATTTTTGGCGACTTTGCCCTTGGTCACTGTGCTGACAATGCGCCCCAGCAGGAGCAGCATGACCAGTATCCAGCCATAATATATGTAGAAACCCAGCCAGATATTGCCCGCCGCCTGTAAGGCGAACTTCACCGGGCTGTCCGGCAGGAACGCCCCCGCCACCGGGAGCAGCGACAATACAATATAGGGGATCAGCCAGTATTTCCGAAGCTTTCCCGCCCTTTCGGCGGTATGGCCCCAGCGGCGCAGGCAGCGCTCCGTCAGGTAACCCGCCAGCGCGGTCAGGGCTGTATATATGGCAATAAGAATGATCTGCGGCATGGTTTTCTCCCTTTGCTTTTCCGCAATAATCCGGGGCATCACCCCATTTTTAACGCCTGTTATATTATCACAGAAATGTCAGCAAAAGATGAAGTCACCGTTTTTTTATTGTCATTTGCGAAGAACCCTCAGCCGCCGATGGCCGCCAGCACAGCGAAGCCGGCGATGGCCACCAGCGTGGACACGGACAGCGCGGAGGACACGTAGACCCGCTGGTCGGCGTCGTCCGCGAACACGGGCAACACGAAAGGCGGCGGCAGTATGAACATGACGTTGATGGCCGCGGCCAGCCCGGCGGCGGGCCAGATGGCGTTCAGTATCAATATGAACGCCGTGCGCAGCACCATCATGATGATGAAGCGCAGCGCCACCACCTTGCCCGTGGAGGCCCAGGGGATGTCGCCCAGCACAAGGTCGTAGCCGATGGTCAGCAGTATGATGGCGCTGGTTGGCGCGGAAACGAAGGAGGCGCAGGCGTCGAACAGGCCGCTGACCCCCGAGGGGATGAGCGCCTGATAGAGGCCCGTCGCGCCCAGCAGCACGCCGGCGACGATAGCGATAATGATGGGTGAAAGCATCATTTCCTTTAAGAGTTGGCCTACGTCGGCCCGCTCGTTGCCCTCGAAGCCCAGCAATATCTTATACAATGTAAACACGAACAGCACCTGGCCCAGATCGATGCGGGCGAACTCCGCCGTTCTGGACGCGCCGTAGAGCATGTTGAACAGCGCGTAGCCCAGCATGCCTGCCTCGAAGCCTGTGGTCAGGAAGGGCACGAAGTGGGAGCCCAGCTTCAGTGCCTTTCCCGCCGCCTTGCCCAGTGCCCAGGCGATGAAGCACACCGCGAACATCATCAGCGGGATCACCACGTCCATAAAGGTGTATTGGGTCGTGGCAAAGGCGTTCAGCAGCACTGCGGGCAGCGTGATGTTCACCACCACCGATTTCAGCGCATTGACCCCTTCCCTTGAAAGCAGCTTCCCCTTCCTGCACAGCATACCAATGCCGATCATCAGCAGCACCGGCAGCACGGTCTGCAAAACCTCCATGATTCGCGTCATGTGTATCAGCCTCCTCTATCAATTGTCGCTTCGATAAACGGGGATTTGTCGGGATGTCGTGCGTGACCACCTCATCCGCCCTCACGGGCACTTGACAAGGGCCTGCCGGCCCCATCTCACTGAAAACAGTCGGCAGGGGCTGGGAACGGCGGGCCCAAAAGCCTTCCCCTTTGAGGGGAAGGTGCCCCGAAGGGGCGGATGAGGTGGCCTACCCGCTCACCCCGCCAAATTCCAATTTATTGCACGGCAAAAATTCTTTCTCTCCCCCGCATTATACTTTATATTCATATTAAATTCAATCCCCGCCAGGATAATCCATTGACGGAAGTATACGATGATGATATAATCGACATATGACGGAAACGGAGGTGATCCCCATGCCGAGGCCCCAGCGATGCCGAAGGATATGCGCCATGCCCAGCCATCGCCGGTTCGCGCCGGAGGACAAGCCAGGTCCGGAAGCGATCCTGCTCACGCTTGACGAATACGAGGCCATCCGCCTGATGGACAAGGAAGGGCTGACCCACGAGCAGTGCGCGGAGGTGATGCGGGTCTCCCGGACCACGGTGACGGAGATCTACGCCTCGGCGCGGCGCAAGCTGGCGGAGGCCATCGTGGACGGCCGGGAGCTGGTCATCGACGGCGGCCGCGTGGAGCTGTGTGACCACACCAGCCGCTGCGGCTACGGTGTCTGCGGAGGCGCCCCAAAGGAATCCATGAATCCAGAGAACAACATGGAGGCATAATAAAATGAAAATTGCGGTCACTTATGAGAACGGAAACATCTACCAGCACTTCGGTCATACGGAGCAGTTCAAGGTTTATGCGGCCGAAGGCGGAGGGATCGTTTCGGGCGAGGTCGTCAGCGCGGAGGGCTTCGGCCACGGGGCGCTGGCGGGCTTTTTGAAAAACCTGGGCGTGGACGCGCTGATCTGCGGCGGCATCGGCGGCGGGGCGCGGCTGGCGCTCCAGGAGGCGGGCATCGCGCTGTATCCCGGTGTCAGCGGCTCGGCGGACGACGCGGCGGCGGCGCTGTCGGCGGGGACACTGGAATATGATCCCGACATCGTTTGCAGTCACCATAACTATGAAGAAGGCCACTCCTGCGGCGGCCAAAATCACTGTCATAAAGGAGCATGAGAGGCAATGCTTGAGCTTAAAAACATTCGCTTCGACGTGGACGACGACGCGGGCCATGTCGATATATTGAAGGACGTCAGCTTCGACATTCCGGAGAACAAGTTCGTGGTCATCACCGGCCCCAATGGCGGCGGCAAGTCCACCATCGCCAAGCTGATCGCAGGCGTGCGAATGCCCACCGGCGGGCAGATTCTGTTTGACGGGCAGGACATCACCAATCTGGACATCACCAGCCGCGCCCGTCTGGGCATCAGCTACGCCCTCCAGCAGCCGGTGCGGTTCAAGGGCATACAGGTCATAGATTTACTGCGCATCGCGGCGGGGCGGGAGCTTTCCGTCAGTGAATCCTGCGAATACCTCTCCCGGGTGGGGCTGTGCGCGCGGGACTACATCAACCGCGAGGTGAACGCCAGCCTGTCCGGCGGCGAGCTGAAGCGCATCGAGATCGCCACGATACTGGCCCGGGGCACCCGGCTCTCCGTGTTCGACGAGCCCGAGGCCGGCATCGACCTGTGGAGCTTCCAGAGCCTCATCAAGGTGTTCGAGGAAATGCGAGCCTCCATCAAGCACAGCTCCATACTGGTCATCTCCCATCAGGAGCGGATATTGAACATCGCGGATGAGATCATCGTGGTGGCCGACGGCAAGATCAGCAGGCACGGCCCGAGGGATGAGGTATTGCCGGAGTTGATCGGCACGTCCTCGGCCCTGAGCAGCTGCGACCGGTTGCAGGAAAGGAGCTGACCGAACAATGGATACGATTCAGAAGCGCATATTAGCCGAGGTGGCCGACCTGCACACCGTCCCCGAAGGGGCCTACAACATCCGCGCCAACGGCGTGAGCGCCGGGCGGCGCAGCACCGCCAACATCGAGATCACCTCCAAGCCCGAGGGCAACGGCATCGACATCCGCATCCAGCCCGGCACGAAGAAGCAGAGCGTCCACATCCCCGTGGTGCTCTCCGAGAGCGGCCTGAAGGAGACGGTCTACAACGACTTCTACATCGGCGCGGACAGCGACGTGGTCATCGTGGCCGGCTGCGGCATCCACAACTGTGGCAACCAGGACAGCGAGCACGACGGCATCCACCGCTTCTATGTGGGCGAAAACGCCAAGGTCAAATATGTAGAAAAGCACTACGGCGAGGGCGACGGAGAGGGCAAGCGCATACTCAACCCCGGCACCGAGGTCTACATGGAGAAGGGCAGCAGCATGGAGATGGAGATGGTCCAGATCCGCGGCGTGGACTCCACCCAGCGCGTCACCACCGCCAAGCTGGACGCCGACGCCCGGCTCATCGTCAAGGAGCGCCTGATGACCCACGGCAGCCAGTCCGCCGTCAGCGTCTACAAGGTGGAGCTGAACGGCGCAGGCGCCTCCGCCGACGTGGTCTCCCGCTCCGTGGCCCGGGACGATTCCTTCCAGAAGTTCGACGCCTGCGTCACCGGCAACGCCCCCTGCCACGGCCACACCGAGTGCGATTCCATCATCATGGACAACGGCAAGATCCTCGCCGTCCCCTCTCTCGAGGCCAACTGCACCGACGCCGAGCTCATCCACGAGGCCGCCATCGGCAAGATCGCCGGCGAACAGCTCGTCAAGCTCATGACCCTGGGCCTCACAGAAGCAGAGGCCGAGGAGCAGATCATCAATGGGTTCCTGAAATGACCAACTACAGCGGCTGTCGCGAGTGACGGCCGCTTTTTTATTGATAAACAGGGATTTGTCGGGATGTCGTGCGTGACCACCTCATCCGCCCTCACGGGCACTTGACAAGGGCCTGCCGGCCCCATCTCACTGAAAACAGTC
>CACZXF010000115.1:0-3539 GCA_902785105.1 uncultured Eubacteriales bacterium
TTCGATTTGAGCCGTGGCAGTCTGGCCTTTGGCCAGACCAACTTTGCCAAAGGCAAAGTTGCCTTCGCGCCACCTTCCCCTCAAGGGGAAGGCTTTTGGCCCCTCGGTTCCCAACCCCTGCCTTCCCCTTGAGGAGCATCGAGCGCCCAGAAAACAGTCCAGTGGACTGTTTTCAGTGAGATGGGGCCGGCAGGCCCTTGTCAAGTGCCCGTGAGGGCGGATGAGGTGGACTTCGAACGTCACCCCGACAAATCCCTGTTTATCGACAAAACTGAATACATCAAACCGCCTCGTCCGTCTCCTCGACTTCCTCAATTTCCATGATGTCCTCTTCCTCAAAATCCTCCGTTGACTCGGTCCCCTCCGCCTGCGTGGCCTGCACCAGCGCGATGGCATCGCCGAAATAGCGCTGGGTCTCGGCGTCGGAGAGCTTGAAGGCTTCCTTGAAGTAGCCGATCATCTTGCCGGGGCGGGAATTGGCGTAGCTGACGATGCGGTCCACGTTCTTCTCCCAGGTCTCATACTTCCACTTCCAGCGCTTGCAGTTATAGACCATCTCATCCTTGATGAGCTCGCGGCGGGTCTCGATTTTGTCAACGATGTTCTTTGAGGAAAGATTCGTCGCCAGCAGTTCCCCGGCGCGGGTGAGGAATTCATCGCGGATGTCGTCCACCTGCATCAGCTTGCGGAAGGGCAGCGTCTCCTGGCTGGTGGTGGAGCCGACCTTGCTCTGGAACCAGCACTTGACGGTGTTGGCGGGGTCGGACTTCTTGTTGCGGAAGGAGAGGTCCAGGTCGAACAGCACATAGTGCCAGCGCTTGTCCTCGGCGGTGTTGCAGTAGCAGCGGATGTTGCCCAGGTCGGAGTTGTTGACGAACATCTCCAGTATCACGTAATCCAGATAGCTTTCGATGCAGAAGTTTTCCTTCATCGTCAGCATGTCCTCGGACTTGGTCAGGTCCGCGTTTTTCAGCCACTTCCAGAAAGCCTTGTAGGGCTGGGCGGAGCCGGCGGTGGCCCCGGCGTCGTCGCCGTCGCCCTTGATCATGATGACGCTGTCCGGGTCGGTCCAGCCTTCAAACTGGCAGACGGAGTGGGCGTCCACGTGCTCCCGCATGTTGTAGAGGCCCCAATACTGGTTGTTCACGTAGACCACGGTGGGTTCGCATTCCTGATAGTATACGTAGGTACCCTCGGCCAGGGAGGTCAGTATGCTGTCCAGCATGTGGGCGTTCTTGTAGTCCTGCCCGGTGGAGCGGATGGAGAGGTTTTTCACTTCCTCATAGTCCCGCTTGCTGAACAGCTTCGCCCGGAAGCGGGTGTCGCCGGTGGCCCGCTTGGCGTTGAGCTTGAAGGACTTCTGGCTGTTGTGGGTGCGGGAATGGTGGCCGGTCAGCGAGAAGTGGCAGTTTTGGGCGATGAGGGGGATGCCGTTGTCCTCGTAGATCTCTACAAAAACGTCGCAGCCGTTGCCCTTGACGCCGGTATTCAGCGCGCCTCCGGAGCGGGTCAGTTCCTTCTCCCGGCCCGTCACCACCAGCGTCCGCAGGGTGTGGGGGCCGAAGATGTAGCTGCCGGTCTTTAATTCCGGGTTCAGCACGTCCCGCGGGTCCGCCACGGCGCGGACCATGGTGTTTTTGGAGATGGTGATGGGGCCGTTGTAGATGCGGGAATCCGCCGTGGGGACGGAGCCGTCGGTGGTGTAGTAGATGTCCACGCCCTCGTCACAGCTCATGGTCAGCTGGATGGTTTCCTCATGGATGACGCCGGGGGCGGGGTTCAGCGTGATCTCCCGGCCCACGGAGGCGTAGGACTTCGCCGCGTTGGCCGCGCCGGGGGTGATCTCCCCGAAGAAGCGCAGGGTGTTGAAGCCCTCCGCGCGGCCCAGAGAGGCGGTCTTGTACTCGCCGCTGAGCATCACGCGGTCCACCAGCCGCCCGTCCTTGGTGGACAGGCAGAGCGTCTCGCCCGAAACCAGCCCGAAATCGGCGGAATAGTCCGGATGGATGGTCGGCACCAGCGGGGCCTCGGTGGCCTCGGGCGTCTCGCTGGGGATGGGCGCGGGGGTGGCACTGGCGGCGCGCTCGGCCTGTTTTTCCGGACTGCCCGCCAATTCGACGACCACGTAGCCCCCCGGCGCGATGGAGGCCCCGTCCGGGAACTGCCATTTGCGCGGCTTGCCGGGATTGTCGGACAGGCCCGCCCCGGAGAGGTCCAGGCCCCGGCTGCTGGAATTGTACAGCTCCACCCAGTCCGGGCCGGCGCTGCCGTAGTAGATCTCATTGATGTAGAGGCCCGCGGCGTTGTCCATCACCAGGCCGTAGTCGCCCTGCTGACCGGGGGCCAGGTTCGCGCGACCGGGAGAGGGAGCCAGCTCGGCGGTCATGGCGCCGCTGACCTCCCGGCAGAGGGAGCGGTCCGCGTCCACATGCTCGTATTTTACCTGGGAGATGACCTCGCCCTCCAGGTTGGACAGGCGGATGGTCTCGCCCTTGGCGGACAGGCGGAAGTTGGTGTGCAGCGCCCCGCCGGAATCCTGCTTGTTCTTGCCCGAACAGAATACCACCAGGTATTCTCCCGGCTGGATGACCTTTGCGGGAAAGGTCCACTTGGCCCGCTTGATGTCGTCGTCGGTCAGCGCCCAGCCCTCTAAGTTCACCGGCTCTGATTTTGGGTTGTACAGCTCCAGCCAGTCGGAGAACTCGCCGTCGCCGTCGGCAAGTATCGACCGGTTCACAGGCATGATCTCGGAGATCATGACCTCCCGTGGGTCGTAGCCTGCCTGGGCGCGCTCGGCCTTCTCGCTGTCGGACATCTCCCCGAAGGGCATGGCGGCATATTCGCCGGTGCCCGGGTCCCGCTGGTAGACGAAGCCCTTGCGCAGCGGCGGCACGTTGACCCCGCAGGTGCGCTGGGCCAGGTCCGCCAGCATCAGCAACTCGCCATCGGAGGACAGCCTGAAGCCGGTGAACACGGCGTCCCCGGCGTAGCCCTCGGGGGCGTCGTCACAGTAGACCACGAGGGTGCCGCCGGGAGCGAGGACCCGCGCCGGCAGCACGAAGGCGCTGCGCAGGTCGCCGGTGTCCGTCAGCCGCCAGCCCTCCAGATTCACGGTGCTGTCGGAGAGGTTGACCAGTTCAACCCAATCGTAGTATTCGCCCTCCACCCGGAAGCACACCTGGGGATTGGAAGTCATCACCCGCCGGATCACTACGTCCGGCGAGGAAGCGCTGGCCTCCATCGCGGGCAGTACCATAGACAGCAACGCCACCGCCAAAAGCGCCAGCGCCACGCCCGCCGCCCGAAGCCGCTCCCCCGGCCCCACAGGAGACCCCGTCAGCCGCCATTTCGCCTTTTCCGCTTTGGATTTTTTGCTCATATCGCACCCTGGTTTGTTTGAATATTGTCGATCTTGCTGATAAATTGGAATTTGGCGGGGAGACGGGAGTTCACCTCATCCGCCCCTTCGGTGCCGCGCCTCAAATCTTCGATTTGAGCCGTGGCAGTCTGGCCTTTGGCCAGACCAACTTTGCCAAAGG
>CACZXF010000115.1:3575-7858 GCA_902785105.1 uncultured Eubacteriales bacterium
CCGGAAAACAGTCCAGTGGACTGTTTTCAGTGAGATGGGGCCAGCAGGCCCTTGTCAAGTGCCCGTGAGGGCGGATGAGGTGGCCTCGAACAAACACCCCGGCAAATCCCCATTTATCGACACAACGAAACAGTTACCAAAATTCACTTCATTATATATCACAATTGAGGCGACAATAAGGTAGTTTGAATATTTGTTTTTAAAATTGAGACACAGGTCCCAAAATATGGTATAATCAAAACAAAAAACACAGGAAAGGAAGGGAGATAAATGAACAAAAGGATTATTAAGCTGATGGTTTTGCTCATCGTCTGCCTGGCGATGACATTCCCGGCGGCGATGATGGAGGAGATCGAGGCGCCCATAGAGGAGCAGGTCATCGCCCTTGAAGGGGACGACGCCGAGGCCATCGTCTCTGAACCGGAGGAAGCCGAGCTTGCGGCCGACGCCGCCCAGGTTCCCACCTACAGGCTGATGGTCAACTGCAATAAGAAGGTCAATGTGGGGGATGTCTTCCAGCTCGAGCACGGGAACTTCAAGATACTCTCCTACAGCAGCTCCGACAACTGGGCCCTGGCGGATTGCTACAACGGGCTCATCACTGCCAAGAAGGCCGGCGTCACAAAGATCACCGCGCGGTTCACGAACGGCCGCAGGGCCGTGCTGACGCTGACCATCGTCGATGATTCTCTGCCCACCCGCGTGTCGCTGGACCAGCCCGCGAGCCTGCGGCTGGATGTTGGCAAAACGCTCCAGCTCAAGGCAAAGCTATATCCCTCCACGACCCAGAGCGACCTTATCTGGAAATCCAGCGCGGACGGCATCGCCAGCGTGGATGCAAACGGCCTGGTGACCCCCCACAATGTGGGCGCCGCCACCATTACCGTGACCACCGCACGGGGCAATAAGCAGGACTCCGTCAAGCTGACCATCACCGACAGCACGGTGCCCACCGGCATCTCGCTGAACAAGTCGGGCACGGTCAAGATCGATCTGTCCCAGACCATTTCGCTGATCGCCACGCTGAAGCCTGCATCCGCCTCGAGCGACATCCTCTGGAAATCCAGCGCCACCGGCATTGCCACCGTCAGTGACGGCGTGGTCTATCCCATCAGAGTGGGCACCGCCATCATCACCGCCACCACGGCACGGGGCAATTACAGCGATAAGGTCAAGGTGGTCATCTCCGATAAGTCGATGCCCACGGGCATCACGCTGAACAAGTCGGGCACGGTCAAGCTCGATCTGTATGCCACGCTTCGATTGATCCCCACGATAAAGCCCGCCTCCGCCGAGAGCGACATTATCTGGAGTTCCAACGCCACCGGCATCGCCACCGTCCGCAACGGCGTGGTCTACCCGGTCAAGGCCGGCACCGCCACCATCACTGCCACTACGGTTCGCGGAAACAAGCGGGCCAGCGTGAAGGTGAACGTGCTGGATATGCGCGCGCCCACCTCCATCAGGATTCGCGGCGAAAGCAAAAAGACCATTCACGTTGGCGCTACCCGCACGATGGGCTACACCGTGTACGGCTATAAGGGCTATACCATCCGCAAAAACCTGACCTGGACCAGCGACTATCCCAGCGTTCTCAGAGTGGTCGATTCGAAGAAGGGCATCTTCAGGGCCGTTTCGCCCGGCCGGGCCAGGGTCACCGTAACAACCGACAACGGCAAGAAGGATTCCTTTTTGCTCAGGGTTGTGAAGTAAAAGAAGTTTGACGGGCAGCTTATTCTGTCTGCTCGATAAACAGGGATTTATCGGGGTGTTACCCGCTCTCCTGTAGGGGCGGCGTTGCGCCGCCCGCCGGGTAGTACGATGCGTTTCGTTGGGGACGGGCGCCGAAACGGCGCCCCTACAGGGTTGGTTTGACTCCTCGATAAACTTCAATTTGCAGGGGTAAACCGAATGGTCGCCCTGATGATTTAAAAAACCTCTTCCCGTCGGTGTGACCATCACATCGATGAGAAGAGGTTTTTATTAGGGCAATTCAATTCCCATTTTCAGCGCTATGCTTCCATACACCTTCAGGACGTGTTCCCGGCGGGCGTTTGCGGCTTCTGAAATATCCTCAAATTCTCCCAGGGTCACCATTTGGCTGTCCTGCCGGCCCGTGGCGACCCAACGCTGATGGCCTTCATGCCAGTACACGCCCCGGACGCCGGAGGTATTGCGCTCAGTGAGTACGCCGTTGATGAGATTCGAGATGTACTTCTTCGTCAGTCCGGTGGTTTCTTCCACCTCGCGCTTTACGCGCGCGAGGGTGATCTGTCTGGACTTCACCTTTCGCTGGCATTCGGGGCACATCCAGGCGCTGTCGCTTCTTGCGGTGCCGGCGATCGACCGCGTGAACACATTCCCGCAGTCACAGCGCCATTCATAGATCGCGCTGCCTCTTTCGTCCCGCTCTCCGGTATAGCGGAGGGCGGTCAGATGCCCTCGCTTTTCCCCCGTAATATCCTTCACGCGATGCAGCAGGCAGCCGCAGGATTTCACGCGATGGCGGGTCAAATCGGTGGAAGGAATCGCCTTCATGGTTCCACACTCGCACTTACACATCCACAGCACGCAGGAGTCTCTGCGCTCGGAAAGCGGGTACAGTGCGGTGAGCCTGTCAAACTTCTTACCGGTGAGATCGTTTGGCTTCATGATATTCGTTCCTTCCTTGTCGAAAAATCGTTCAAATTGGGAAGAGCGCCCGCGCATTGCCCCACCGGGCTCAGCTGTGGGCAGGTTCACCGCACTGGAATACGGCGACACGCCCGCCCGCGGTCAATCCGCAGGGCACTCTTCCATATCACAAACAGCGTCAACCGTCAGTCGCGCTGGAATTGCTCCGCCCGCCGCTTCATCAGAAGGGCCGAAGCGAGAAGGATCAGCAGAGACCCAAGCACATAGTACAGCGCCGTGCCCGCACCGCCGGTGGAGGGCAGGGGCCTGCCGGGAGTGTTCTTGACCGTGGCCGTGGAATCCACCAGCTCGACGAAATCATCCTTCGGCACGGTCTGCCATTCGTTGGGCGTCAGCTCGGCATCCTTGATGATCCGCGCCACGCCGTCTTTGGTGATCCGGATGTAGAAGGCGCCGTCGCCGGTCCGGACAAAGCCCGTCGGCAGCTCGGTCTCGGCGATCTCATAGGTGCCCAGCGGCAGCTTGTCAAAGCTGATGTTGCCGCCCTGTGCCGTTTCTCCCGTTATGGGCTGGTTGTTGCTGTCAAGCACGGGCTTCCAGGTCGTCTCACCCTCAAGCTGTCTGTACAGGCCGATGGTAACGCCGTTCATGGGGTAGCCGAAGGCGCTGCCGTGGGTGCTCATGTAGCCGTTCTGGCGGTACTTGGTACCGGAGATCTTGATGTACCGCGCGTTGTCGACGGTCAAAGGATTGTTTTCGGCATCCTTCGAGGTCGTCTTCCCTGCCTCAAGCTTTACCGTCTGGCCATCCTTGACCTTATAGTAGGTCTCGGCCAGATCACCATCCCAGGTGGAGGGTTCACCCTCTTTGATGGTATAAGTGATCTTGTTCCCCTGACTGTCATAAACAGGGAGATTTTCGAAGGTAGCAACACCGTTGCTGTTCGTCTTCGCCTGCTTGGTCGATCCGTCACTGCCGGTAACAACCACGTTGAAGCCGGACGTTCTCTGGTTCACACCGTAGACCGTCTTCTGCACCGTGAGATTGCCCGTCATCGGGATGTTGTAGAAGGTGAAGGTCTGGGTATCCGAAGTACCGGTGAGATCGGCCACAACACCCTTGACAAAGGTCTTGCCGGATGCCGAGTCATAGATATATTCGTTGGTGGTATCCAGGCGCGCATACTCATCTCTGGCGGTCTGGGAGTTAGGATTCAGATACCCGGACGGTACCTTGGATTCGTGGAAGTAGTACCCCTCGTAACCCGCAGGCAACTTGCTGGAGGGCAGAACACGTACGCCGCTGTTGGCGTTGGTTCTGGTGATAACGGTCGGAGTGCCGCCAATGGGGTAAGTCACATACTCGCCGGTCGTCGTGTTCTTCACATAGACCGTGAACTCGGCGCCGGTCACATTGGACGACGTATCTGCAGCGTTTTTCTTGTTGATCCTGAGCTGCGGCTGCGGCTCATTGTAAATCGTGTAGCTCTTGTACTGCACGGAGCCGTGGTTCACAGAATCGAACTTGATCACGCCGCCGTTTTCGACCGTCACAGACGTAACGTCAGAATCCGCGTGGTCGAATTTGAAACCGGACGCAACAGTCGTCTCTTTATAATAGTAGGTTTTGCCCTCTTCCAGGAAGAAGGT
>CACZXF010000116.1 GCA_902785105.1 uncultured Eubacteriales bacterium
GATGACATAACCGCATTCATATTCCTCGCATACGCTGTATAATTCAGGCATTGCAAATCCACTGTCTCCCCTTAAATACAGACGAATCTGTGGATATTTCTTCAATTCAGACACGCTGGCCATCGAGGCCATCCTCATCATCGTCGGGCTGACACTCTTTGGCCTGATCAACGTCAAGGGCATCAAGGTGACCGCCACGGCCCAAACCATCGGCGCGCTGCTGCTCATCGGCGGCATCGCCATCATGCTGGTCGCGGCCGCCGTCACCATGAAGAATCCCGCCGCCGCGGTGACGCCTCTGAACCCGCCAAACATCAGCTTCGGCACCTCGTTCATGTCCATCTTCCTGATTACGCCCTGGGCCTTCGTAGGCTTCGATTCCCTGTCCAAGATCTCGCAGGAGCTGAATTTCCCGGTGAAGAAGATCGGCAAGATCATGATCATCGCCGTGATCTGCGGAACCTTCGCCTACGTGGGCAACATACTGATCACGCTGATGAGCATTCCGGAGGGCTTCTCCTCCTGGACGGAATACCTGGACACCCTGAAAGACCTGCCCGGTGTACAGGGCTTCCCGGTGGCCATCTCGGCCAAGAATTCAATGGGCCAGGTGGGCACGGTCATCTTCTTCATCTCCTGCATCAGCGCCACGCTGACGGGCCTGGTGGGCTTCTTTGCCTCAGTCAGCCGCCTGATTCGCCAGATGGCCGAGGACAATCTGCTGCCGGCCTCGCTGGGCTTGATTGATGAAAAGACGGGAACCCCCGTGCGGGCGATCTGGACGGTGGTGACCATCGCCCTGCTGCTGTCCCTGCTTCGGGAGTCCTTTGACTTCATTGAGGAGGTCGCCTCGGTGGGCACCTCCGTGGGCTTCGCGCTGGTCTCCTACGCGTCGCTAAAGCTGGCCATGAAGAACGATAGCAAGCTCTTTATCTTCTCCGGCGCGCTGGGAACGCTGCTGAGCCTTTTCTGGGTCTCCTTCATGTTTATCCATACCAATGGTATCAACATGGCATTGAGCGTAAAGTCCATGTACCTGCTGCTCATTTGGATATTTCTGGGCATCGCGGACTTCTCCTTTTTCACCCGCGACAAGCAGAAATCCGAGATCGACATCGATTTGGACCGCATCATTTAATGCCGTAAACCGCTGGTGATCGTTTTACAGAAAGGTTGGTATGAATGCACAGAAGGGGATCGGACGGAGCGCTCCGTCATCTGGATTTTACCGTACTGGATATGCTTTCGATGCAGCTGAGTTTTCTGATCACTCACCTTGTGATGGGCCACGAGGGCTTTCTGTATCTGAATTCCAACTGCCGCATGCAGGCCATCGTCGCCTTCAGCGCGCAGATGGCCCTGGGCATGTTTTCAGACGCCTATGACCACATATTCGTACGCGACAAGTTTTCCGAGTTCACAAAGCTTCTGCTGAACGTGATGGAGATATGGCTGTTGGGCGGCGTTTTCATATTTTTGAACCAGCTCCCCGTGTCCGTCAACGAAATGTTTTTTACCTCGCTGCTCTATTTCAATATGAACTTCCTGCTGCGCGAATGGAACAAGGCCCGGCATTTGCGCAGGGGATTGCCTGTGAGAAAGACCGTCGTCGTGACCACGCTGCCCCTGGTGCGCAGGGCGCTGCAAAGGATACAGCTCAATGCCGTTGACGCCACCTATCAGCCGGTGGGCATACTGCTGCTGGACCAGGGCGATGCGCGGGAGCTGACAGATTTGGGTGTGCCCGTGTTCCATACCTCGGACGACAACGTGCTGGACGAGATCTCCCACTGGTGGATCGACGACGTCTTTCTGCTGCTGGAGGAGGAGAGCGCCTACCCCAAGCATCTGATCGAATCCTTCCTGGTGATGGGCATCACGGTTCACACCAGTCTCTCGGTGCTGGATGAATTGCCCTACTCCAAGACCGACGTTCAAGAGCTGGGTGATTTTAAGGTGATCACCAACAGCATACAGTTCGTTACCGACCGCTCCTCCCTGGTCAAGCGGATGCTGGACATCATGGGCAGCCTGGTGGGCTGCGCGATGACCGGCCTGATCTTCGTGTTCGTGGCTCCCATCATCTACATAAAATCCCCCGGCCCCATATTCTTCAAGCAGAAGCGCGTGGGCCAGAATGGCAAGCTGTTCTACATCTATAAGTTCCGCAGCATGTACATGGACGCTGAAAAGCGCAAGGCCGAGCTGATGGAGAAAAACAAGATCGAGGGCGGGCTCATGTTCAAAATGGACGACGACCCCCGCATCATCGGCAGCGAGCGGAAGGGAAAGGATGGAAAGCCCAGGGGCATCGGCAATTTCATTCGCAACACCAGCCTGGATGAATTTCCGCAGTTCTTTAACGTCCTCAAGGGCGAGATGAGCCTGGTGGGAACCCGGCCGCCGACGGTGGACGAATGGAATCAGTACGACCCGCATCACCGCGTGCGCATGAGTGCCAAGCCGGGCATTACCGGCATGTGGCAGGTCAGCGGCCGCAGCCAGATCACCGATTTTGAACAGGTGGTGGCCCTGGACGAATACTACATCGAGCATTGGTCCATCTGGTTGGACATCAAGATACTGATGAAAACCGTCATGGTGGTTCTGAAACACGAAGGCGCGGTATGACCCTGTGCCCGGTGAGAGCATTGCCGCGTTTGACACAGGAAAATTGAACTCCCGCCAATCATTGGGAGGAATACCACTTTCCTGTGTGGTGATTCCAGGGCTTCTTCTGCTCCCGCCCCGTGCCGGTAAAGGTTTTGAAGCGCCGGCACTGAAAAACTGGAAAATGGGATTCGGGGTCAGAAACCACTGAATGGACCACCGGCTAAAAGCCGGTGGCTTCAATCAACGACTAAAAGTCAGTGCCAGACTAAAGTCAAATCTTCAGCAGACTTAAAGTCAGCCCTGTTCTACTGGAAGTAGCTACTCATCTACTATCGTAAAATTCTTCCCTTCTTCTCTTCCTTGATGCGCCTGACTGGAAGGCGTTTATGGAGAACCATCACCGAATCTTCGGCTCGGGACTGTTTTACTACACGGCCAACACCTTCTGAAAGTTCCTGTACTATGGGGAGGAGGTCGATTGCACGGGTCTGGAATTTAACGCAGCCTATGGAGCCTGGGGAAGCCGCTCTGTAGATGTGGTGGGGCAGATTCCGAAGGACGTGCCGACCATGTTCAGCACCTGCAACGATATGGACGCAGTCAGCATCGATCACCTTCACATGTTTGTGGAGGATCTGACGGAGGCGGAGCATGCCTGTCAGGTGCTGAAAATCCCGGTGCCACCGTCGGATATCCGGACCTGACCAATGTGGAAAAAGTCGAGGCGACGGGGACGCGCAAAGAGGACATCGTTGCGAACGTGGGAAAGCCCAGCTTCATGGTCGTGGATATGTACAAAGCGCTCGGAATGATGGTACAACTATTACATCGTGGGCCAAACGATTATGACACAATCCTGCGCGTTGCCGCGGACTGGGACGGCAAAATGGAGCTTCTGGGAAAACTGGGTTAAACAAAGCCCTGCCAGCTTCTGAGTATTACAAAGCTGACAGGGTGATACTTTCTTTCAAGCATCCTTTCGACCGGCGCGGGCAGAACGCCGCGCATCCTGGCTCTGAACCGCGACTTGGTCGTATACAGATCCGCATTGACAAGGATACGGACCGCGCCCTCCGGCAGCAGGTCAAGCTGGTCCGGTTCAGAAATTACGTAGATGATATTACGGCCGCTGACAGCGCCTGCCAGCTTCTCCCGGATCAGCAGCCTGGCCTCCACTTCAGACCTGGCCATCCTAAGGTAATCCCTACCGGTGATATCCTCCGCACCCATCGCGTCCATGAAACGAGGTGCCAGCGTAGATTTCCCGACGCAGTTCTCTCCGATAAGTCCAATCACCATTTCAATTTTCCTTTCTGAACACCGATCAACGCCTGTATATCCTCCGGCATCGGCTTTAGCTTATCCCTCAAATGCTCGGCGACAGTCATTTTTCCAATGGCCTGGGGACCGCAGACGACCATCAAATTGGCCCTATCATCCCTCCTGCGCATCAACCCAGTACACCGGGTATTCCTGGTCCATCACAAAGCCGAACTTCTCCGCCAGGTGGCGGGAGGCAGCGTTTTATACTAAACTTCTTCTAAATGTGGACAAGCATGCGAGTGTATTTTTCGTCATGGCAAGGCGAAGGCCCGCAGGCTTGCTGGCGGCGAGGTTGCGAACCTAAAGGTT
>CACZXF010000117.1 GCA_902785105.1 uncultured Eubacteriales bacterium
CGCTTGGGTTTCCGCTCGGCCTACGGCCTCCCGGAAACCCAAGCGCCCCCGCTTCGCGGGAAAATGTGTATACCATGTACTTGCACAAAATGTATACCACATTACCCTTAACAGCAACGCCGCCCCTACAGGAGAGGCGGGAAATTCCCCGTTTATCGGCAAACGCATTGCCCATATGTAAAATTCCCATTATCCATTGCATATTCCCCCCGTTCGCGCTATAATGGGCGTGAACGGAGGGATTTGCGCACGGAGAAAGCTGGCGGACGGAGATGCAGGTGTCCGTCAAATCATGCTTGGAGCGCGGGGAAAACGGAATACAGGATTGTATGAGTAGGAATGGCGCGTTAAGTATCGGCGGATGGGAGGTTGCCGCCGGGCGAAGGAGCCGGGTAAGCTCCGCGATGCCATTATCGCATCCGCTAACACAATCGCATCATGCCCGTATTGCTCAGGGCGAAGTGTACATTTGAATAAGACAACCTCCTCCAACAAGAATGGAGGCTTTTTTATGCGCAAATATACGACTCGTATGCTGGTCACGCTGGCGCTGCTGGCGGCCATCAGCGTGGTGCTGGCGCGATTCATCGTGCCCATGCCCAACCCTTACATGCGCTTTTCCATCGAGGCCGTGCCCATCATCATCGCGGGCTTCCTGTACGGACCCATCCCCGGGGCGCTGGTGGGCTTCGTGGCGGACTTCGTGGGCTGCCTGTTTTCCGGGTACGGCTACAATCCCGTGTTCGCCGTGCCGCCGGTGCTCATCGGCCTGTGCGCCGGTCTGCTTCGGTTCCTGCTGTATGAGAAGGTGACCTTCCTCCGCATCCTCGCGGCCTTCGCGCCCGCGGTGGTGGCGGGCAGCATCCTCTGGCAGAGCTGCTGGCTGTCCTTCTTCTATGGGAGCCACTCCGTGTGGTGGTTCCTGGGCACCCGGACCATACAGTTCATCATCACCTCGCTGGTCAACGCCGGGGTGATCTTCGGCCTCTTCAGGAGCCGCGTCTTTGAAAACCTGCACCTCTGGCCCCCGGAGGGCATCAAGAAATAAGGAAAGAGCTGTGAACTGACATGAACTTGCAGGAAGCATTGAATTACATCCACGGCGTGAGCTGGCTGGGCACCATCCCCGGCCTGGAGCGGGAGCTTGAATTGCTGGGCCGCATCGGCAACCCCCACAAGGGCATGAAATACATCCATGTGGCCGGCACCAACGGCAAGGGCTCTACCGCCGCGATGCTTCAAAACATACTGACCCACGCGGGCTACCGGACGGGCTTGTACACGTCCCCCTACATCATGCGCTTCAACGAGCGCATCCAGATCGACGGTGAGCAGATCTCGGATGAAGATGTCTGCGAACTGACCGAATACATCCAGCCCCACGCCGAGGCCATGGCCGACCATCCCTCGGAATTTGAGATCGTCACCGCCATCGGCTTTGAGTATTTCAAGCGGAAGCAGTGCGACATCGTGGTGCTGGAGGTGGGCATGGGCGGCGAGTGGGACGCCACCAACGTCATCGAGGACAACGAGGCCGCGGTGATCGTCAACATCGGCCTGGACCACACCGAGGTGCTGGGCGACACCATCGAGAAGATCGCGAAGACCAAGTCCGGCGTGGTCAAGCGCGGCTGTCCCTGCGTGATGTACCGGCAGGAGCCCTCGGTGGAACAGGTCTTTGAAGAGGTCTGCCGCGACATGGACGCGCCCTTCATCCTCGCCGACTTCGACACCCTCCGTCCCCGCTATTCCGGTCTGGACGGCCAGCGCTTCGACTGGGAGGATTTGAAGGACCTGCATCTCCCCCTGCTGGGCGCGCACCAGCTCAACAACGCCTGCAACGTGCTGAGCGCGGTGAAGGTGCTTCAAAGCCGCGGCTGGAACATCCCCGAAGCCTCCATCCGCGAGGGCCTCGCCACGGTGACCTGGCCGGGACGCTTCCAGCTCATGGCGAAAAAGCCCCTGTTCATCATCGACGGCGGCCACAATCCCCAGTGCCTGGAGGCGCTGGAGCGGGCGATCGAGAGCTACCTGCCCGGTCAGAAGCTGGTGTTCCTCAATGGCTGCATGGCCGACAAGGACTATGGCGACATGTTCAACCGCCTCAAGCCCTTCGCCCGTGAGTTCGTCACCGTCACCCCCGCCAACCCCCGCGCCCTGTCCGCCGAAGCGCTGAGCGACTACATCCGCCAGAACCTCGACGCCCAGGCCACCCCCTGTGCAACAGTAGCCGAGGGCGTACAGACCGCCATCGCCAAGGCTGGCTCCGACGGCGTGGTCTGCGCCTGTGGCTCCCTGTACATGCTCGGCGAGATTGTGGACGAGGTGGAGCGACTCAAGGATATTGGGGAACTTCAGTAAATTGAAACAAACTATCCCTGTAGGAGCGCCGTTTCGGCGCCCGCTCCCCTGCGAGACGGCACGTTCTGTCGGGCGGGCGGCGCAACGCCGCCCCTACGGGAGAGCGGGTAACCCCCTGTTTATCCATAAGATCGTTTTACTACACATGATCAAAGCCCCGGCGCCATTGCCGGGGCTTTGCCATTGATGGGAAATATGATATAATAACGATATTGGAATCAGCCCAGCAGCTCCCGCTCGATGCGCTCGCGGGCCTCGGGAGCCTGCTTGTCCATCTTCTCCGGGAAGCCGAAGTAGGAAACGCAGGCGATTGAGTCGCCGCCCACCTTCGGCGCGTCGGGCTTGAGCTGGCGGTTGGCGAAGTCCATCTCGCGGAGGGTCTCAAAGATGCCGTCGAAGTCCACCTCGCCCTCGCCCATGGCGGTGTGCTGATGGATGGTCACATCGGCGCGGCCGCGGGCATTCAGCCACGGCGGATTGAGGATGTAGCGGCAGTCCTTGGTCTGATTGTAGGTGTCGGCAAAGAGCACATGGGTCAGCTCGTCGCCGGCGTACTTCAGCATGTGGCGCACGTCGCCCTTGCCGTTGTCATAGAAAAAGCCATGGGAGGCACTGTACACATAGCCCAGGTTCTTCGACCGGAAGGACTTTACGATGTCGCAGGCTTCGTCGTTCAGCTCGCAGAAGTCATAGGGATGGGACTGTATCTCCACCCTCAGGCCCTCGCGCTCGATGATGGGCAGCAGTTCCTCCATGGAGCGGAAGAACATGCCGTTGCAGATCTCCTGCTGGTTGGGGTCGCCGGAGAACTCGGTGTTGATGACCGGCACGCCCATGTCCAAGGCAATCTGGATAATGCGCTTCCAGTTCGCCACGGCGTACTGCCGCTGTTCCTCGGTGGGACCGGACCAGCGGTAGACCACGATGAAGGAGGAGATTTCGACGCCCGTCTCCTTCAGCGCCTTGCGGTACTCCGCCTCACACTCTTTGGAGAACAGCGGATGCTTGTAGAAGGGATTGATGCGGGGATGGGGGGACTGCTCGATGTACTTATAGCCCCAGTCCGCCACCTTGTGAACCATGTCGGTGATGCTCATCTGCTTCGCGAGCACATCCACGTCAAACGCGATTTTCATGGCACGGCCTCCTTATTTCGGTAAACAGGGATTTGTCGGGGAGTCGTTCGAGGCCACCTCATCCGCCCTCACGGGCACCTTCCCCTCAAGGGGAAGGCAAGGGGTTAAGAACGGTGGCCCCAAAAGGCTTCCCCTTGAGGGGAAGGTGGCGCGAAGGCAACTTTGCCTTTGGCAAAGTTGGTCTGGCCAAAGGCCAGACTGCCACGGCTCAAATCGAAGATTTGAGCGGCTCAAATCGAAGATTTGAGGCGCGGCACCGAAGCGCCGGATGAGGTGGGTTACCCGCTCACCCCGACAAATTCCAATTTATTAAATCATTACTTATTGTAGAACTCCGGCTTTTCGCCGCTGAGGATGGGCTCGACCTTGCCGGAGGTCTGGGCGGCGACCAGGGCGTCGGCGGTCAGCTCGGCCACATAGCCGTCCCAGGCGGTGGGGCCTTCCACGACGCCGCGCTTGGCGGAATCCACCCACTGGGCGATCTCCACGTCGTAGGCGTCGATGAAGCGGCGCATCCAGTTGTCCTCGATCTTGGTGGAGAGCTGGCCGTTCTTGCGGACGGTGGGCCAGGAGGGCGCGGGCATGTGGATCACGCCGTCCTCGCAGACGACCTCGCAGTTGATGTCATAGCCGAAGCGGCAGTTGACGAACACCTCGAGGGCCACCACGATGCCGCCCTTGGTGGTCAGCAGCATGAGCTGGGGGTCCTTCAGACCCTCGTGGGCGTTGACGGTGTTGCGGGGATAGATGACCTGGGCGCTGGCCCACACGTCGCCGATGAGCCACTGGAGCACGTCGATCTCATGGATGGCGGTGTCCGTCACGGCCATGGCGGTGGTGTAGCTGTCGTCCACGCCCTCGGCGCGATGGGTGCACTTCACCAGCAGCGGCGCGCCGAAGTCCCCGGAATCCAGCAGGTCCTTCACCTGGTTGTAGCCCTTGTCATAGCGGCGCATGAAGCCCACCTGCACCAGATGCTTGCCGGAGGCGACCTCCGCGTCCACGATGCGCTTGCAGTCGGCGGCGGTGGTGGCCAGGGGCTTTTCGCAGAAAACGGGCTTGCCCGCCGCGATGGCCTGAAGCACGGGCTCGGCATGGGCGAAGCCGGGGGTGGTCACGATGACGGCGTCCACATCCGCGGCGTTGATGAGGGCTGCGGCGTCGGGCTCGATGCGCGCGCCGCACAGCTCGGCGGCCTTCTGGGCGCTGCCCTCGAACACATCGGTCACAGCGACGATCTTCGCGCCTGCAATCTTGTCCCGTACCCGCTTGATGTGCTCACGACCGATGGCTCCGCAGCCGACGACGCCGATTTTCAAAATATTTTCCATGGTGATTTCCTCCCGCGTATTTTAATTTGCTGCAATCATTATAACACAGAAGCCCTCGGGGTCTTTAGAATAAAACACGGGAAGAATTAGCACAAAACGACACAGACGGAGGATGGCGGAATGAGCGAGGTCTATTTTGATTTTCCGCTGACGGACGGCTCCCGCATCTGCGTGCTCCACTACGAGCGCATGGCGGAGGTCAACCACATGAACCCGGATGGCACCGTCCCCAGCCACAGCCACACCTTCTATGAGATGGTGCTGATACTGCGCGGGAGCTGCGAGCACATCTATCAGGGCGCATCCACGATGCTGCTGCCCGGCGACCTGTTCCTGATACCGCCCCACCGGGCCCACGCCTACCGCTTTTACGAGGACGTGGACCACTTCAACTGCCAGTTCTATGCCGACACCCTCTCGTCGGAGTGGCTGGAGGACATACAGGCCCTGCGCTACGACCGCCCCCGGCGTTCCCAGTCCCCTAAAGCCTATCACGGTCTGGCGGACATCAACGACCAGGGCATCCTCCATCTGGACAATCCGCAGATCCCCTGGCTGCTGGAAAACCTTAAAAATATACAGTCGGAACAGGGCGCGGGCCGGACGGACGGGGAGCGCATGAAGCGCTGCCTGTTGCAGCTCACGCTGGCCCGGCTGAGCCGCCTGCGGGCGCTGCAATTCGGCGATGTCAGCCGTCAGGACGACTGGAAGCAGGCGCTTGTGGAGGACGCCCTGTCCTGCTTCGAGCAGAACCTCACCGGCACGGTGGACATCACGGAGCTGGTGCGCAGCCATCGCATCTCCGAGGGCTACTTCCGCCAGATCTTCAAGGATGTCACCGGCCTGCCGCCCCGGCAATATCTGAACCGAATGCGCATCGTGCGGGCGCTGGAGCTGTTGAACGTCCAGGGCCTGGACATCGCCGAGACCGCCGAGCGCGTGGGCATCTACGACCCCAACTACTTCTCCCGCCTCTGCAAAAAGCTCACCGGCTACCCGCCCTCGCACTTTCAGCAGCGGAGGGGGAGGGAGTGAAGGCATGACAGATTGGAATTTGGCGGGGAAAGCGGGCAGGCCACCTCATCCGCCCTCACGGGCACTTGACAAGGGCCTGCCGACCCCATCTCACTGAAAACAGTCCACTGGACTGTTTTCCGGGCGTTCGATGCTCCTCAAGGGGAAGGCAGGGGCTGGATTACCGGGTAACCAAAAGCCTTCCCCTTGAGGGGAAGGTGCCCCGAAGGGGCGGATGAGGTGGTCTCGAACAAACTCCCCGATAAATCCCCGTTTATCGCTTGCCGCCTCCAAAACCAATTTGAATCCCTTTTTAATCGTAAGATAATGACGGTTTCGGTCGAAATTTGCTATAATAAAAATGTTGGGGAATGAAGGACCGGTGTTTTCATTCCCCGTTCTCAATTTTCCCCATACGACGCGACGGAGGAAGGCCATGAACAGAATAGGATTTGACAGCCAGAAGTACATTCAACTGCAAACTGCCCGCATACGCGAACGCATCGACTACTTCGGCGGCAAGCTGTACCTCGAATTCGGGGGCAAGCTGTTCGACGATTACCACGCCTCCCGCGTGCTGCCGGGATTCGCGCCGGACAACAAGATCAAAATGCTGCTGGAGCTGAAGGACCAAGCGGAGATCGTCATCGCCATCAACGCCAACGATATCGAGAAGAACAAGGTCCGCGGCGACCTGGGCATCACCTACGATCTGGACGTGATCCGCCTGGTGGACGTGTTCCGGGATTTCGGCCTGTACGTGGGCAGCATCGTCATGACCCAGTACACCGGTCAGCCCGCCGCCGACCACTTCCAGGACCGGCTGACGGCCATGGGATTGAAGGTCTACAAGCTCTATCGCATCCCGGACTATCCCGCCAACGTGGACGGCATCGTCAGCGACCAGGGCTATGGCAAGAACGACTACATCGAAACCACCCGCTCCCTGGTGGTGGTCACCGCCCCCGGTCCGGGCAGCGGCAAGATGGCGACGTGTCTGAGCCAGCTCTATCATGAGCATAAGCGGGGCGTCAAGGCCGGCTATGCCAAGTTTGAGACCTTCCCCATCTGGAACCTGCCCCTGAAGCACCCCGTGAACCTGGCCTACGAGGCCGCCACCGCCGATCTGAACGACGTCAACATGATCGACCCGTTCCACCTGGAGGCCTACGATAAGATGGCCGTCAACTACAACCGGGACATCGAGATCTTCCCGGTGCTGCGGACCATATTCGAGCGCATCTACGGCGAATGTCCCTATAAGAGCCCCACGGATATGGGCGTCAACATGGCGGGGCTGTCCATCGTGGACGACGCGGTCTGCCGGGACGCCTCCTGTCAGGAGATCATCCGCCGCTACTATCGCACCGCCTGCGCCGTCAAGCAGGGCAACGCGGGAGAGGGCGAGCTGCAAAAGCTGGACCTGCTGATGCGGACCATGAAGCTGGAAAAGACCGACCGCGCCGTGGTGGCCCCCGCTCTGGCCGAGGCCCAGCGCACCGGCGAGCCCGCCGTAGCCATCGAGCTGAATGACGGGCGCATCATCACCGGCAAGACCTCCTCCCTGCTGGGCGCGTCCTCCGCGGGCCTGCTCAATTCGCTGAAAACGCTGGCGGGCATCCCCGATGAAATCAAGCTGATCTCGCCCACCGTCATTGAGCCCATCTGCCATCTCAAGGTGGAGCACATGGGCAACCGCAATCCCCGCCTCCACACCGACGAGACCCTGGTCGCCCTCGCCATCAGCGCCGCCACGGACAAAAACGCCGACCTTGCCATGGATGAGCTGGTCAACCTCAAGGGCTGCGAAGCCCACTCCACCGTCATACTCTCCCAGGTGGACGAGGGCATGTTCGGCAAGTTGGGCGTCACCATCACCTGTGAGCCGACCTATGAGACGAAGCGTCTGTACCATAAGTAATTGAAAATTGAAAGTAACTATTCAGTCCACTTGCTAAATTGGAATTTATCGAGCTGACAAACTACCCCTTGTAGGGGCGCCGTTTCGGCGCCCGCCTCTAACGAAACGCATCGTCCTGCCCGGCGGGCGGCGCTTGCCTTGCAAACAGATAAAACCTGTAGGGGCGGCGTTTCGCCGCCCGCCTGAGTACGAAATTATTCGTTGTACCCGGCGGGCGGCGAAACGCCGCCCCTACACATGTTTCCTTATATGTCAGGTCTGTATTTCCAGCATCTTCTCCAGCGTCCCATCGTCCTCGAACACCATGAACTCGCGGATGGCGAGGCGGACGGGCTGGCCGGTATGGAGGAGCCTGTAGTCCCAGCCGGGGGCGATGACGCGGACCAGGGCGTCGCCCACGCGGACGCGGCAGTCGTCGGTGTCGCCGAGGTAATACTGGGCCTCCAGCGTGCCGGTCAGCGGGCCGTCATCTGCAATGGAGATGTTCTCCGGGCGCACGGCCACGTCCACCTTGCCGGTGCGGGGGCCGTCGTAGGGGAGGGACTGGCCGCCCATGGCGGGGATGACGATTTTGCCATCCTTCACTTCGCCCTTGAAGAAGTCCACCTTGCCCAGAAAATCCGCCACGAACTGGTTGGCGGGGGTGTTGTAAATCTCCTCCGGACTGCCGGACTGCTGGACCACGCCGCGGTTGATGAGGAAGATGCGGTCGCTCATGGCCATGGCCTCGGTCTGGTCGTGGGTGACGTAGACCACGGTGATGCCCAGCTTCTTCTGGATCTCCTTGATCTCAAAGCGCATGGATTCGCGCAGCTTGGCGTCAAGATTGGAGAGGGGTTCGTCCAGCAGCAACAGCTTCGGCTCCGCCACCAGCGCCCGCGCCAGCGCCACGCGCTGCTGCTGGCCGCCGGAGAGCTGATTGGGGAAGCGCTCGGTGTACTTCGCCAGGTGGGTGATCTCCAGCACCCTGTTGACGCGCTCTCTGATTTTGTCCTTCGAAATCTTCTGAATGGTCAGCGGATAGGCCACGTTGTCGAATACGTTCATGTGGGGCCACACGGCGTAGCTCTGGAACACCATGCCGATGCCCCGCTGCTCCGGGGGCAGGAAGGTCTTGCCGCCGGTCACCAGGGTATCGTCGAAGTACAGCTCCCCGGTGGTGGGTCGCTCAAAGCCCGCGATGATCCGAAGCATCGTCGTCTTGCCGCAGCCCGAGGGACCCAGCAGCGTGATGAACTCCCCGTCCCCGAAGGTCTCATTAAAATCCTGTAGCACCACGTTGTCCCCGAAGGCCTTCGTGATGTGCCTGATTGATACGGTTGCCATTTTGTGATCCTTCCTTTTTGAATGCAAAATGAAGCTGGTGATCTCGATAAACGGGGATTTATCGGGGAGATGCCCAATCTCTTGTAGGGGCGGCGTTGCGCCGCCCGCCGGGTAGGACGATGCGTTTCGTTGAGGGCGGGCGCCGAAACGGCGCCCCTACCCCCTACAGGGTTGGTTTGATTCCCCGACAAATTCCAATTTACCAGTCTACCGCCATTCATTCTCCATTCACTAAATCGAAAACTCGCCCTTCGTCACCTTGTTCAAAATGAAGTTCAGCAGTGCCACGAACAGCAGTATGCCGAAGGCCATGGCGCAGCTCATGGGCTGGCTGGTGAAGGACCAGTATTCATGGAGCTGGAAGCCGATGGTCTTGGTGGTGGAGGAATAGAGCAGGGTGGTCATGGACAGCTCATAGAAGCTGGGGATGAATATCAAAAACCAGCCGGCGGCGATGGAGGGAAAGATCAGCGGCCCGGTGATGCGCCGCATGGTCCTGAACCATGTGGCTCCGGAGATCTGGCTGCACTCCTCCAGCGAGACGTGAATCTGGCTCATGGCCGATACCACGGTGCGCATACCCATCATCAGATACTTCACCATATAGGCGACGATCATGATGTAGGCCGTGCCGTAGATATTGACGCCGAAATTGCCGCGCATGGTCATGATGAGACCCAGGGCGATGACCACGGAGGGCGTGCCGGAGCCCAGGGTGATCAAAAAGTTGGGAATGTTGCGCCCCTTGATCTTCGTGCGCTGCAAAAGGTAGCTCATCACGCAGGAGATCAACAGGCCCACCGTCGCCGCCACGGAGGCGAAGAGCAGCGAGTTTTTCAGGCACATCAGCGTCTCGCCCCGGGTGAACACCGTGGTCCAGTTGGCGGTGGTGAAGTTCTTCGCGTCGAACATGGACTTGCCGATGTCCACCTTGAAGGAGGTGGTCAGTATGGTGATGAAGGGGATCAGCACCACGACCACCGCGAACAGCGACACCCCGATGCTCACCGGCAGCCGCGCCCCGCGCAGCTCCACGATAGCCGGGCGCACGGACTTGCCCGACACGGTGATGTACTGCTTTTTCGCCAGCACCACGTCCGATATGAACAGTATCACCAGCGCCACCGCCATCAGGAACATCGACAGCGCCGTGGCGTCGTTCATGCCCTTCTGGCCCAGCGAGGCGTATTCCACGATGCGGGTGGTGACCATGTTGACGTTGCCCGGCGTGCCGATGATGGAGGGTATGCCGTAGCAGCTCGCCGCGCTGACGAACACCAGCAGCGCCCCGGCGATCAGCGAGGGCATCATCATGGGCAGCGTGATGGTCATCACGGTCCGGATGGGCGAAGCCCCGGAAATGCGGCTGGCTTCCTCCAGCGACGGGTCCATCTTCTCCATGGCCCGGCTGATGGTGATGAAGGCGTAGGGATAGTAGAACGTGGTCAGCACCCATATCATGCCGCCTATGGTGTACACGTTCAGCGGCCCCGGCGCGTCGCTCAGGTGGAAGAGCGCCCGCAGCCACTGGTTGATGGTGCCCACGTTGGGGTTCATCAATCTCAGCCACGCCATCGCGCCTACGTAGGGCGGCACCATATAGGTCAGCACGAACAGACTGCGGAAGAATTTCCTTCCATATAAGTCCGTCCGTCCCACCAGCCACGCCAGGGGAAAGGCGATGAGGGTGCCCAGTATCATCGTGGCGAAGGAGGCGATGAGCGTGTTTTTCAGCGCGTCCAGGTTCAGCGGGTAGGTGTACAGCCGCTTTAAGGTCGCCAGCGAGAAGGAGCCCTCCGGGAACAGCGCCTTGTAGGCGATGTACACCACCGGCAGCAGCAGGAAGAACAGCAGGAAGTCGATGATGAGCAGGATCATGAGCCATTTCAGGTTCATGGCCCATACGTGCTCCGACGCCATCAGGAACGCCAGCAGCGCCATGTCCAGCATCAGCAGCACGCCGATGAGGATCACCGCGCGGCTGTGGCTGATGACGAGCTGCCACAGCCAGGTCGTCCCGCCCGAGGCGATCAGCGCCAGCGCCGTGGCCTGCTGGGCCTTGCCGCGCACGCTCTTCTTGTAGGTGTTGACGTGGTCGGGCACCTTGCCCTCGGTGGAACCCAGGCTGACGAAAAGCGCCTGCGTCAGCGCCGCCTGACGCGCCGCGCCCTCAGCGTCGCCCACTAATTTCTCCGCCTGCTTCGGCGCCGCCGCGGATTCGTCCAGCAGGCACTGTATCAGCGCCTTGCGGAAATCCTCCGCGTCGCCGCCCTTTAAGCCGGTGATGCCCTTCTTCACGGCGGAGGTCACCTTTGGCCCGCCGGTCAGATAGGCGGCATAGAGCCGACGCCAGGCGGCCTCGCTGGTCTCGTCCTCGCCGTATTCCGCCGCCAGCGTCCCGGCGATGCCGTCCAGCGCCGTGCGGTCCGCCTCGGGCAGGGCGTCCAGCATGGGCTTCAGGTTCCCGTCCCAGGCGTCGGAGACGTCCCCGGACAGCTCGTAGATCGCGTGATAGGCGGCCTCGGAGGTGAACCCGGATTCGTTGAACCATGTCTGCCCCCGCCAGCCCATGAATGCCAGCGCCGCGCCGATCAGAAATACCAGCGCCAGTCCCAGCCTGGTCAGCACCGGCCCCAAATCCCGCTTCGGCGACATTGTTGCTTTCATCTGAATAACCTCTTGAAATGTTGTGTTTCTGTCAGGCAAACGTGGATTTGTAGGTGTGAAGTACGTTCTCTTGTAGGGGCGGCGTTGCTGTTAAGGGTAATGTGGTATACATTTTGTGCAAGTACATGGTATACACATTTTCCCGCGAAGCGGGGGGCGCTTGGGTTT
>CACZXF010000118.1 GCA_902785105.1 uncultured Eubacteriales bacterium
TTTTTGCACTTTTGGGGTGAAATGCAATAGATTGCGCGAGGCCTTGCTATTGTTAGCTTTCTCTGGGGTGGTTAGGTTTCTCGTGAATAATTCAGGTTATACAGGTCATAATCAATGCCGTCTTTTGTAAAGTCACTCTCCAGAGTGAGGTAGAACCTGATCGCCATAGGGCACATGGCTAAACATTTCTTGAGCTTCGCATTGCCGATCATCACGGGTTCCATAAGATTTTTCATGGGCTGACTCGTTTGTTGATCCTCCTCTTTTTCTTTTCACAGGCTTTTTCCAAGTCTGTATGCTTCTTCTGGATAACCGCTCCGACGGGTCATGGAAGGGGTTCCACATCCATAGCCCAGCACAATGCCCATATCACGGAAGCGGATGTAGCGCACGAGGGTCTTGTAGTGCGCGGTCAGAGCGTCAAAGGTCCAGTCGTCGGCATTCCAGGCGACGGTCAAAAGCGCTGACTTCAAATGCTTGCTGTTCAGGCTGCTGTTGTAGGCGCAGAAGCGGTCCACCACCGCCTTGAGCTGGGCGCTCATGCCATAGTAGTAAAGTGGGGTGGCAAATACCACCATGTCGCATTGGAGCAGCGTCGTTCGAATGGTCTCCACGTCGTCCTTCTGGACGCAGGGACCCTCATAGCCGCAGCGCACGCACCCAGTGCAGGGGTGGATGTTCATGCGGCACACGTCGAGGACCTCGCAGGTGTGGCCGGCTTCCGTTGCGCCTTTGACGAAATGATCCACCAGTATCGCGGTAGAGCCCTTCTTGTTTGGGCTCCCCATCAGTATGACGATCTTCATGTTCACGCCTCCGATTTGAGATGGTTTTCAATCAACCATGCGGCCACGTCGTCGGACAGCGTGGAACCACCGGAATAGTGGATGGACAGGCCCTGCCCCATGTTGGATGCCGGGGCCAGCTTGGCGATGGCCGTCAGGCTCTGGCCGAAGCGCCCGCCGCCGTGGGAGCAGAAGGGAATGATGCGCTTCCCCGCGAAGTCGTACTGCTCCAGGAAGGATGCGATGGGCATGGGGATCGAGGCCCACCAGTTGGGATAGCCCAGCAGGATGGTGTCATATTCGTCTATGTTCTCCACGCGCCCGGCGATTTCGGGCCGCGCCTGGGCGTGCTGATCCCGCTGCGCCTCCATCAGCACGGTGTTATAGTCGTCGGAATAGGCGGGAACGGGCTCGATCTCAAACAGATCGTAGCCGGTCTGCCGCTGGATCTCATGGGCAATGCCACGGGTATTGCCGCCCCAGGAGAAGAAGACGATCAATACCTTATTGCCCGCGGAAACGGTGGGAATGCCGCCCGCTACCGTGGCGGTTCCTGTCAATGCCTGGCCTGCGTTGCGCACCAGCCGCACGCCCAGGTTGTAGCTCCTCATGTCGGCCTGACCCGCCGCGCGGTAGGCGCTGCGCATGTTCTTGCCGAAGTCGTTCCAGCCACCGCCGCGGTAGACGTGGCGGGTGCCATTTTCAGCACCAGCAGGGTTGTCGGGGTTTTCAGTATCATAGGGGCCGTACCAGTCCCAGCACCACTCGTTGACATTGCCGTGCATGTCGTAGAGCCCCCAGGCGTTGGGCGTGAATCCGCCCACCTCCACGGTCTCGCCGCGATACTGCCCCGGTCGCGCCTCCAGCACGGAATCGTCGAAGTAGTTTTCCTCGATCTCATAGGGATAGTGGCCGTAGAAGTTGGCGTCATTGGCGTCCAGCGATCGCTCCAGGTTGAAGGGCGTAGCCGTGCCCGCGCGGCAGGCGTATTCCCACTCTGCCTCCGTGGGCAGTCGGTAGCCGTCCGCGGCGCGGTTCCAGGTGACGGATTCGCCGTCGATCTGATAGGCCAATGTCAGCCCCGCCGCCGCACTCCTTGCGTTGGCGAATTGAATCGCGTCCAGCCAGGAGATGTTCTCCACGGGCAACTTCTCGCCGGTGAAGGTGCTGGGATTTGTGCCCATGACGGCCTCCCACTCGGCCTGGGTGGTCTCGTAGGGGTCGATGTAGAAGGAGGCCACCATCACCTCGTGCGGCGTCTCGTCGTCGATGCGCCAGTTCTCGTCCTCCGGACTTCCCATTTGGAAGGTGCCGCCCTCAATGAGGATGTAACCATCTTCCAATGATGCGGATTCCACCATCGGTTCCGGTTCGGCTTCCTGCCAAGGCGTTTCCATGGCGTCGCCCCAGCCCGAATTAAAGCCAAAATCATTCTGATTCGGCCAGATCATGTTCAGTATGAGTCCGATCACGACAGCCGCAAGAATCAGCGTCACAGGCAGCAGCGGATTGCCCTTCTTCCTGCACAACACTGCCGTCTGACAGCCCACAAATGCCCAGAATAGCAGCATGACTACATTTTCCAGCAGTACCAGCGCCCCCGCCTTTTCATAGTCCAAGAAGGCGAAAGGTACCCGGAAGAACAGGTAGTTCGGCATGCCGTTTTTGAAGAACAACCAGAGCCCGACGCCCGCGAAACCGGCGCAGGCCACAGACAGGACGCGCTGCACATTGTCTTTCAATTTCAGCTTGTGAAGCATCACCGGCACGTGCAGGCCCAGGTGCAGCCCCATCAGCACGAATGACCAGTGGGACATGGACAGGTGCGTCACCCGCACGAAGGACACCCGCACGATGCCGTACAGGAAGGGTACGGCGTAGTTGCTCATGGCCATGCCGCAGAAGGCTGTCAGCGCAAACGACAGGAGCAAGAGCACATTCACGCAGGTGGAAACGACGCGATAAGCGGTATACTTCCCTTTGAGCATCGCCCCATACCAGCACCGGTTGTGAATCTGATGGACGATGACCAGCGCGGTCATGCCCATGCCCAGCCATTCGTGGGTGGCCTCCCCCATCACCTGATAGGCCATTTGCAAAAGAAGGAGGACGGTCATGCCGACGTCGACCACCCTCCGAAGGTTATTCTGTTTCATCATTTCAAACCATTTACCCACGCCAGCAGGTCATTTTCGGAAATGCTGCCGCTGTGGCGCGCGCCCTTGAGCCAGGTGCCAGTCCCCGCCAGCTTTGCCAGATCGTCGCCACTGCGGCCGATACCGCTGCCGCCCGAGGTGCAGAAGGGGATCACGGTCTTATCAGTGAAATCATGGCTCTCCACGAAGGTGCACATTATGCGCGGCTCCTCGCCCCACCAGATGGGATAGCCGATGTAGATCGTTGAATAGCCGGTCAGATCGACGTCCTCGCCGCCGATCTCGGGGCGGGTTTCCGGATGATCCTGCTCGGAGGTGGCGCGGGTCGAGCGGTCGTTGTAGTTCAGGTCTTCCTCAGTGTAGGGTACAGCGGGGACGATCTCATACAGGTCCGCGCCAGTCACGTTCGCCAGCTTCTCCGCCACGCCCTTTGTCGTGCCGGTGCAGGAGAAGTAGATCACCAGGGCGTCGCTCTCGGCCAGCGCGGAAGCGCCGCACAGGCAGAGTGCCAGCAAAACAATTATCAGTTTTTTCATCACGCGTTCATCCTCCCACAGTCGCCCACCTTTTCGCCGGTCACGAAATACTCATAGGTCGGGAACTCGAACAGCACCGGCTTGAAGGTGTGATAGTCGATCTTGCCCTTTTCGTTCAGCACAGCCTCGTCGGCGTAGGTCGCCAGTATCTTGCAGATGAAATGGTCGAAGTGCTCCAGCTCATAGTTGCCGTCCACCTCGCACTCGATGGACACCTTCGCGTCGTCGATCAGCGGTGCGCCGTTCTCGCCCATCGTCCACTTAAAGGCGTCAGACTTTTCCACCTTGTTACCGCTGACGGTGCCCATGCGGTCGGCGGCCTTCAGCCAGGAGGCGTCCACCACGTTCACGGACAGCTTTTTATTCTCACGAATGCCCTTGTTGATGTAGTGCGCCTGCACCAGCGACACCATCAGGTGGCTGTGGGCCACGGTGCCCGCGTGGGCCACCAGGGTCCAGGTGGGCTTGCCGTCCACCATCGCGCCCACCACGATCAGCGGGCTGGGATACAGTGCCAGAGTCGCTCCGATATTTTTCTTCATCTTATTTCATCTCCCCATATTGTCAAGTCAAAAGTGCGATAAAATCAAGGTTTTCAAGGACTTTTTTCATACAGACGATCTAATACCAAGGATACTCCAATGCATCTAG
>CACZXF010000119.1 GCA_902785105.1 uncultured Eubacteriales bacterium
GCCACCAACGGCTTGCGGTTCGCTACGCTTGGCGGTAAATACCCGCGACCGGACTCTCACCGGTTAGATGTGTGCCATGCCCGGCACACCATAAAAAAACCGGCCCGCCTCACGGCGGGTCGGTGGGATTCTGTCACAGCTTGCCGGCGTACTTTTGGCGCACCTGGTCGATCTGCTGCGGCTGAGCCTGCTGGCTGGGATACCAGCCCTTGGCGGCCATCTTCTGGTAGATGTCGCCCTGCATACACAGGCTGTCGCTGAGGGCGCTGTCGAAGGTCTGCTGCACGTTCTGGGTGGCGGACTCGATGGTGCCGTGCATATACAGATCGCACACGCCCTTGGTGGTCAACAGGATGTTTTCCATGATCATCTGATCATTCATGCTTGCTCACTCCCCTGCAATGAAATCGCGCGACGCTCACACCAGCTGATAGAAGCGGTTGAACAGCTCGCGGTGCTTGGTCAGCAGCTGGTTGACGCAGTTCTTCAGCTCCGGGTCGGTCAGCTGCTGGGCGGCCTCCTGGCACTGGGTGGTCAAAAACTGCTCGTGACCCAGCGCGTCCTCGATGTACTGCAATTCCTTGGGACTCATGCTCATCACCTCCTGGGATAAGCATGCCCGGGAGAGAGAAAATTATTCGCGTTTGCTTGGCAAATTAGAATTTGTAGGGGAGATCGGGTAAGCCACCTCATCCGCCCCTTCGGGGCACCTTCCCCTCAAGGGGAAGGCTTTTGGGCCCTGGTTTTCCAGCCCCTTGTTCCAGCCCCTTGCCTTCCCCTTGAGGGGAAGGTGCCCGTGAGGGCGGATGAGGTGGACTCGAACGACATCTCGATAAATCCCTGTTCATCAATTGACAGCCATGTTATAATGTCCAAGAGCGAGGTGAGCGGTTTGAGGGTGCTTTGCCGGGTGGCGACGGCGGCGGACGACGGTCGGCTGGTCAAGTATTTTGTGCGGGGCGGCATGGGCGTCTCATATCATCAGTTCGCGTCGCTGAAGCAACGGAACGGCCTGCTTGTGAACGGCGCGCCGGTCCACGCGAATTACGTCCTGCGGGAGGGCGACGCGGTGGAGGTCCGTCTGGAGGAGGACGGCGCGGTCGTCGTCCCGGACCCGACGCCGGTGGACGTGGTCTGGGAGGACGAGGACCTGCTCATCATCGACAAGCCCGCCCCGCTGGCCTGCCAGTGCTCGCCGAAGCAGACAGCCATGACGCTGGAAAACCGGCTGGCCCATCGCTATCCCGAACTGCCCTTTCGCCCGCTGAACCGGCTGGACAAGGGCACCGGCGGCCTGATGGCGGCAGCAAAAAACGCCCACGCCGCCCAGCTCCTGCAAAAGCAGCTCCACACCGATGCCTTCATACGGGAATATCTGGCCGTGGTGGAGGGCTCCATGGACGGCGCGGGGACCATCGACGCGCCCATCGCCAAGGCCCCGGAGGCCACCGTGCGCCGGATCGTCGATTTTGAAAACGGCGTTCGCGCCGTCAGCCACTATCAGGTTGTGCAACCCGGCACGGAATATTCCCTGGTCCGACTGCGGCTGGAGACGGGCCGCACCCATCAGCTTCGCGTCCACCTCGCCCATATGGGCCACCCCATCGCCGGGGACTTCCTCTATGGACGCGAGGACGCCCGCCTGCCCGGACGGTTCGCCCTCCATTCCACTTACATCCGACTCACCCACCCCATCACCGGCAAAGTTATCGAACAGACCTCGCCGCTGCCGGAGGCATTGAAAGCACTGTTATGAACATCATCTTTAAAAAGGCTGACATTGATCAGCTCGACCTGCTGGTAAAGACGCGCGTCGAGGTCCTGCAGGCCGCGAACCTGCTGGGCGATGACGCGGACATGTCGGAGGTCGAGGCGGCATCGCTTCAATACTACCGCGAGGCGCTTCTGGACGGCAGTCACACCGGGTATCTGGCCTTCGACGGGGAGGACTTCGTCGGCGCGGGCGGTGTGAGCTACTATCGGGTCATGCCGACCTATCACAACCCCACGGGCCGCAAGGCGTACATCATGAACATGTACGTCCGCCCGGCCTATCGCCGCCGGGGCATCGCGACGCAGATGCTGGACCTGCTGGTTGCCGACACCCGGCAGCGCGGCATACAGAGCATATCCCTGGAGGCCACCGACGCGGGCCGCCCACTGTATACAAAATACGGATTCGTGCCCATGGAACACGAGATGGAGCTGCCATGAAGGACCCGCAGATCGCCGCCATCGTCGAAGCCCTGGCCGCCGTGCGCATGCCCGCCCAGCCGGGGGAATACGACATACACAGTCAAATCGCCGAGGCGCTGAAAGCCGCGGGACTGGATTACGCCCATGAATACAAACTCGGCCCCCGCCGCCGCATCGACTTCATCGTGGGCCGCGTGGGCATCGAGGTCAAGAAGGGCCGCCCCGCCGCCTCGGCGCTGACCGAACAGCTTCGCCGCTACCTCGTCTCGGATGAACTGGACGCCGTCGTCGTGGTCACCCAGCGCGCCCTGCCCCTGCCAAAGACCATCGGCGGCAAGCCCGTGGTCATCGTGTCCCTGAACCGGCTGTGGGGCGTGGCGCTGCCGTAGTATTTATGGCAATAGACGGGGATTTGTCGCTATACCCCATTCATCCCATCATCATTCCCGGAGGGCTATATGAGCATCACCACCGACTATCCCGCCTATCTGCGCGACGCGCCGCCACCGGAGCGGACCTATGGCACGCTTTCCTACAACCGGCGCTCGAAGTGTTGGACCATCAAGGGCGAACCCTGCGTGACGGAGCTGGCGAAGCGGCTTTTCCCCGGCTGTGACGGGCGGGGGCGGGGCGTGGCGCGGTTCACGGCCCACCGGCGGATCATCGGCGAGCTGAACTGGCTGATGCTGCGGTATCCTCTGGAAATCAAGGAGAGCGACCGTTCCCGCTGGGAAAACGCGCTGGAGGAGGCGCGGGAGTACGCCGTGCACCGGGAACAGGCCCTTAAAATGCCGGAGACTGCCACGCCCCCGGAGGGCACCTTTACCGGGGAGCTGCTGCCCTTTCAGAAGCAGGGGCTGGGCTTCCTGCTGTCCACACGGCGCTGTCTGTTGGCGGACGAGATGGGGCTGGGCAAGACGGTGCAGGCGCTGGCGTTCTTAGCCACCACAGCGGCCTATCCCGCCGTCATCGTGGTGCCGCCCCATCTGATCCGCAACTGGCAGCGGGAGGTTGAAAGGTTCCTCTCCCCGGACGGGCGGCTCCGGGTCCACGTCATCAAGGGATTAAAGCCCTACGCGCTGCCCGAGGCGGAGGTCTACATCATCCATTATCTGCTGCTTCGCGGCTGGAAAGACGTGCTTCCGGAGCTGGGCTTCAAGACCGTCATATTCGACGAGATGCAGGAACTACGCCGCAACGGCACGGGCAAGTATTCCGCGGCGTCGCTGCTTTCGGAGGCCTGCGAGAACTGCATCGGCCTGTCGGGCACGCCCATCTACAATCAGGGCGGCGAGATCTGGAACGTAGTGAACATCATCGACTTCCACTTCCTGGGCGACTGGGAGAGCTTTTCCCGGGAATGGTGCTACGGCTACAACTCGGCGGTGGTGGCCAAGCCCGAGCTTTTGGGCGAGCACCTGCGGCAGGAGGGGCTGCTGCTTCGGCGGCTCAAGGCCGACGTATTGAAGGAGCTGCCCGCCAAGCGGCGGCTGGTACAGGAGATCGACTGGGACGACACCGTCTACCGGGAGCTGATGAAGCCCGTGGCTGAAAACCTGAAGCTGCTCCGGGCGACCAGCGACCCCGCCCGCCGTGCCATCATCGAGGACGCCATCTCCCAGCAGCAGCGGCAGGCCACGGGCATCGCCAAGGCCCCGTTCGTCTGCGCGTTCGTGAAGGCGCTGGTGGAGAACGGGGAGAAGGTGCTGCTGATGGCCCATCACCACGCCGTCATGGACATCTACAAGAAGGAGCTCAAGCCCTGCAAGCCGAAGTTCATCACCGGCCGTGAGACCGATAAACAGAAGGATGAGGCCGCCGCCGCATTTATGGCGGGCAAGACCGACCTGCTGTGCGTCTCCCTCCGCTCGGCCAGTGGCCTGAACTTGCAGCGGGCGACCTGCGTGGTGTTCGGCGAGCTGGACTGGTCCCCCGCCGTCCACTCCCAGGCCGAGGACCGCGCCCACCGCATCGGCCAGCAGGATTCCCTGCTCTGCTACTACCTCGTCTCCCCCAACGGCTCCGACCGCGACATGCAGGACGCCCTGGGCCTCAAGGTCAGCCAGTTCGTCGCCATCATGGGCGACACCCCCCAGAGCCGGGAGGAGCAGTTCATCCACCAGTCCGAAGCCCGCGAGCGCATCAAACAGCTCGTGGCAAGACTGGCGGAGGAGACGAAAGAGTGAGGGACTCATTGGTAAATTGGAATTTGTCGGGGTGAGCGGGTAACCCACCTCATCCGGCGCTTCGGTGCCGCGCCTCAAATCTTCGATTTGAGCCGTGGCAGTCTGGCCTTT
>CACZXF010000120.1 GCA_902785105.1 uncultured Eubacteriales bacterium
TTTCGCTTTCTCCTTCGCTTTTTGCCTTGATTATACTCCTTGACTGTATACCATGTGCTTGCACAATTTGTATACTATGTTATTACTCTATACAGTTGCCCCGCCCGCCGGGTAAGACGATGCGTTTCGTTGGGGCGGGCGCCGAAACGGCGCCCCTACAGGGTTGGTGTGACTCCCCGCCAACTTCCAATTTGTCCCCCGGCACTTTTCCCGTTGCCTGTGCGCAAAATATCGGTTATAATAATGGAAACGATTCGCGGGAGGCGATTTCATGCAGTACAGGGTGAATCCGGGGAACGGGGAGAAGCTTTCGGTGCTGGGCTTCGGGTGTATGCGGTTCACGCGGAAGGGCGGGGGCATCGACCAGGAGAAGGCGAACCGGGAGATGAAGCTGGCGCTGGACAATGGGGTGAACTACTTCGACACGGCCTACGCCTATCCCGGCTCCGAGGAGGCGCTGGGGAAGTTCATTAAAGAGTACGGCGTTCGGGATAAGTTGAACATCGCCACGAAGCTGCCCCAGTACCGGGTGAAGAAGCCGGAGGACTTCGACGCCTATTTTGACGAGGAATTGAAGCGGCTCCAGACCGACCATGTGGACTACTACCTGATGCACATGATGAACGACGCGGAGAGCTTCCGCCGACTGTGCGCTCTGGGACTGAAGGAATGGGTGGCGAAGCGCAAGGCGGCGGGGCAGATCCGGAACATCGGCTTCTCCTTCCACGGCGGCACGCTGCAATTCAAGGCGCTGATCGACGCCTGGGACTGGGATTTCTGTCAGATACAATTGAACTACATGGACGAGCGCACCCAGGCCGGCGTGGAGGGGCTGGAATACGCGGCCTCGAAGGGCCTGCCGGTGGTCATCATGGAGCCGCTGCGGGGCGGACGTCTGGCGACGGGCCTGCCGAAGGAGGCCATGCGTGAATTTGAAGGGGCGTCGCCCCGGCGCTCCCCGGCGGAATGGGGCCTGCGCTGGCTGTGGAACCGGCCGGAGGTGACGGTGGTCCTCTCAGGCATGAACGACGTTGCCCAAGTCGAAGAAAACTGCCGCGTGGCCTCCGACGCCCTGCCGAACGCGCTGACCGCGCAGGACCTGGCCCTCTATGAACGGGTGAAGGACGCCCTGGCCCGTGGCATCAAGGTGAACTGCACCGGCTGCGGCTACTGCCAGCCCTGCCCGAAGGGGGTGGCCATCCCCGTGTGCTTCGCCGCCTACAACCACAGTTACACCGAGGGCATGTTCACAGGCTTAAAGGAGTACATGATGTGTACCACCCTCCGCAAGGTCCGCTCCAACGCCGGGCTGTGCGTGAAGTGCGGCAAGTGCGAACAGCACTGTCCCCAGCACATCCCCATCCGCGAAGAACTGGCCAACGTCCGCCGCCGCCTCGAAAACCCTGCCTTCAAGATCGCCGCGGCGGTGGTGCCGAGGGTGCTGAAGTATTGACGGACGACAGGGCGACAAATTGGAATTTGTCGGGGAAATGCACCAACCCTGTAGGGGCGCCGTTTCGGCGCCCGCCCCCAGCGAGACGACACGTCCTACCCGGCGGGCGGCGCAAAGGAACGTGTGCATCTCCCCGACAAATCCCCGTTTATCAAACCACTTCCATTTCGCAAAGCATTGACATTTCCCCCTTTTTCATGTAATATAGAATTAACGACAATGACAAACAGGAGGATAGGGTTATGAAGAAGCTTGCGGCGGCGGTGTGTTTGGCGCTGGGGCTGTGCCTTATGCTGGGCTGCTGTGCCAGCGCGGCGGTGTCCTATGCCTACGCGATGGACGATTACACCAACCTGCTGGGTTCCATGGAGGTAGTGGGCGTTCGCACCTACACCTGGATGAAGGACCGTCCCGGGGCCTTCGCCGGGAAGGTCTGCAAGGTGCCGGCGGGGGCCGTGGTGACCAACTGCTATTACTATGATGGAAAATACGTCTACTGCGAATACGAGGGCTACGCGGGCTACATCCCCAACGGCAACCTCTCCTTCATCTGCGGTCCGGTGGGCTATGAGTATCCCAGCAGCTCCTACATGGGCAACTATCAGATCGTGAACTGCGCGTCCTACGCCTCCCTGCGGGCCTATCCGGATTCCAGCTCCCAGCGGCTGCTGCAAATCCCCCTGGGCGCCATCGTCACCAACGTCTACTATCAGGACGCCCGGTTCTCCTACTGCGTCTATGGCAATGTGGACGGCTACATCCTGAACAGCAACCTCGCCTGGGTCTCCGGCGGCAACGGCGGCACCACGAGCTATGACAGCACCTACGACAGCTACAGCGGCTACAGCGCCGGCGGCAATTACATCGGCACCGCCCGCATCGTCAACTGCCTGTCCTACGCCTCCCTCCGCCAGCTCCCCGACACCCGCTCCACCCGAATCACCAAGGTGCCCTACGGCGCTTACGTCTCCAACGCCACCATCGTCGATGACCGCTTCGCCTACTGCGAATACGCCGGCTACGCGGGGTACATCCTGCTGGACAATCTCGGCTGGTAAATCAAGCGAATGTATTAAACCGCATACGCGGATTGAGAAAGGATCTATTGGGAATGAAAATAGCTATCGGAAACGACCACGTCGGCGTGGAGCTGAAGCAGCATCTTTCGGACTATCTGACGGGCAAGGGCTACGAGGTGGTGAACTTCGGCACGGACGCGCCGGAGAGCAACCACTATCCCATCTACGCCCAGAAGGTGGCCGAGGCCGTGGTGTCCGGCGAATGTGACCGCGGCATACTGATCTGCGGCACGGGCATCGGCATCTCCATGGCCGCCAACAAGGTCAAGGGCGTGCGCTGCGCCCTCTGCTCCGAGACCGTGAGCTGCCAGCTCTCCCGCGAGCACAACAACGCCAACATCGTCGCCATGGGCGCCCGCATGATCGGCCCCGTCATGGCTGAGGCCATCGTCGATACCTTTCTGACCACTGAGTTCCTCGGCGGCCGCCACAGCATCCGCGTCAACATGATCGCCGACATCGAAAACGGCGTGAAGCTGTCGTAATTCACAGACAAAACACGGCCCCTCTGCGCGGCACATCACGCGCAAAGGGGCTGTTTATATTATTTGTCAGTAGCTATTCAGTCTCCTCGATAAATTGGAAGTTGTCGGGGAGTCAATCCAACCCTGTAGGGGCGCCGTTTCGGCGCCCGCCCCCCAACGAAACGCATCGTCCTACCCGGCGGGCGGCGAAACGCCGCCCCTACAGGAGAGTGTGCATCATCCCTACAAATCCCTATTTATCGAGGCGGATTGAACAGTTACTGATGTCGTCAAAAAGGTGTCAAACAGAACTCTCTCTGTTGACACCTTTCTATTTACCCCACATCAGGCGACGCGGGAGCGGTCGAGCTCGTAGAAGAAGTTCATCATATAGCCTTCGTCGGACTTCTCCATGCAGTAGATCTCGAAGCGGTCGCCGTGGTCCTGGCACAGCTCGCCGATGGCGATGTAGCGGGAAAGCATGCTCTTCAGGTTGAACTCCTCACGTCCGTCGATGGAGCGAATCAGCACGTCGCCGCGGCAACGGTTCACGGCCTCGATCAGCTTATCTATCTCTTTTGCGTTCTTCAGCAGCATCATAATTATCGCATCCTTTCTGCGTTCAGTGCACCGGCGCTCTTGCTCGGTACGGCTATTATTATAGCGATTTTGCTTGATTTTTCATCATGCCTCGGGTATAATATTTTTAGAGCTGATTGTGCTGACAGCACAATAAAGGAGGCGACGTTATGGACCTGCAAACCTTCATGAACGATTTCATGAACAAAGACGACCTCAAGCTGCTGACAAAGGACGCCAGCCTGCTCTTCGGCTGCCCGGCGATGGTGGTGGACATGGCCTTTCGCGCGGTCTCATGGCATTGCCCGCCGGATTTCGACGACAAGCCCTTCCGCTCCTCCATCGAGCGGGGGAGTCTGACCTACGAGACGGGCAGCTTCCTCATCGGCACCGACGCCCAGCCCCACGACGTCACGCTGGCCGACAGCCCCTACCGCCGCCGCTTTTCGCTGCTGGTCACCGGCGGCGTGCCGGTGGGCTATCTGATACTGGTGGACGTGGCGGGCACGCTGGACGAGGTGGACCCCGGCATATTCTCCCCCGTGGAATCCGCGCTGGCCAAGCAGCTCATGCTGGAGACCAACCGCGGCAGCAGTATGCAGACCACGGAGGAATCGGTGCTGCAACATCTATTGGAAGGCAAGTTCACGGACGAGGAGATGTTCGAGCTCCAGGCCGCCACGGCAGGGCTGAAATACTTCGCGCCGCGACGGCTGGCGCTGGTGAACATGGAGCTGTACCGCAACACCAACTGGACGGAGAACGCGCTGAAGAGCACCATACTGGATTTCTTCCCCATGTCGAAGCCGCTGATACACAACGGCAGCGTGTTGTTCTTTCTGAACAGCGACCCGGATATGGCGCTGTTTCGGAGCATGTCGTCCCAGTTCAGCCTGCGGGTGGTCATCTCGGAGCCCATCCCACGGCTCTTCCGCCTGCCGGAGGCCTACGCCGCGGCCCAGGCGCTGATGGAAGTGCTGCTGCCGAAGCAGCCCCGGCCCTTCGCGGTGATGTACGAGCCCTACCACACGCTGATGCTGCTGCGGCAACTCAGGAACGCGCCGGTGCTGCCCGCCGTCCGTGCGCTGGGGGAGCGGGACCGGGAGGACGATTCCCTCTACGTCCTCACACTCTACACCTACCTCGCCTGCCACCACAGCCTCCAGGAGACCTGCGAACGGCTCTACACCCACCGCAACACCGTGCTCTATCGCATGCGCCGCATCCGCGAGGACTTCAACATCCCCATCGACGACCCCGACCAGCACCTCTCCCTCCTTCTCTCCGCCGCCCTGACCCTCATCCGCCTGGGCAAGGAGGACGCACTGATGCCGGGAACGGAAAGCACGCGATAGTTTGGCGGGGTAAAGGGGATTTGTTTGAGATGTCGTTCGTAGTCCACCTCATCCGGCGCTTCGGTGCCGCGCCTCAAATCTTCGATTTGAGCCGTGGCAGTCTGGCCTTTGGCCATACCAACTTTGCCAAAGGCAAAGTTGCCTTCGCGCCACCTTCCCCTCAAGGGGAAGGCTTTTGGTTACCTGGTAACCCAACCCCAGCCTTCCCCTTGAGGAGCATCGAACGCCCGGAAAACAGTCCTGTGGACTGTTTTCAGTGAGATGGGGCCGGCAGGCCCTTGTCAAGTGCCCGTGAGGGC
>CACZXF010000121.1 GCA_902785105.1 uncultured Eubacteriales bacterium
AGTTGAATTGAAAATTGAAAATTAATAGCGACTCCCGCTACCTTGTAGGGGCGCCGTTTCGGCGCCCGCCCTCAACGAAACGTGTCGTGCTACCCGGCGTGCGGCGCAACGCCGCCCCTACAATAACGCTGTTCGTCAGGTTCGCAAGCCGGTAACTCAATTTTCAATTTTCCATTTTCAATTTTCTATTAGCTCGATAAATCCCTGTTTATTGGGGACACTGAGCTGTAACTCCATTTCTCTCCGTTCTGTGATAATCCCGAAATATAAACTTGACAATTTCTTGATTTTTAGTGGTTGCAAATGAGACGGAAATTGTCTATAATAATATAATGTATTATTGCCGGTATAAGCATCCGGGGAGGCGTGGTTTTATATGCGACCGACGATCATGAAGGTTTCCACAGAAGCGATTGCCCACAACGCGAGGCTGTTTCGGGCGAGGATACCGTCCCATGTGCGGATGATGTGCGTCATCAAGGCCGACGCCTACGGGCACGACGCCGTCCAGACGGCGAAGAAGCTGCTCAGCGCGGGGGCTGACGCCTTCGCGGTGGCCATCGTGGAGGAGGCCGAGGCGCTGCGGAGCGCGGGCATCGAGTGCCCCATACTGATCCTCGGCGGCGCGGGCGAGGAATCCCTGCGTCAGGCGGTGCGCTGCGGCGCATCCCAGGCGGTCTACACCCCGAAAATGCTGGACATCATGCAGGATGAAGCCGCGCGTTGCGGAAAACCTGCAAAGGCCCATCTCAAACTGGACACCGGCATGAGCCGCATCGGCGTGCGGGAGGAGGACGACCTCCGGGCCATGCTGGCCTTCTGGCGGCGCTGCCCGGACGTTCAGATGGAGGGCGTGTTTACCCACTTCTGCGTGGCGGACACCGACCCGGAGTTTACCATGGTCCAGAAAGAACGCTTCGACGCGGGGCTCAAGCTCATCCATGAGGCGGGCTTCAAACCCATCGCCCACGCGGCGGCCACCTCGGCCATGCTGAACCCGGCACTGCAATACGATATGGTCCGCCCCGGCATCGGCCTCTACGGCACCGGCGTGCCGGAGATGGCGGGCGAGCTGCGCTACGGGCAGACGCTGGTCACCCGCCCCATCCGCATCCAGCGCATCCAGGCTGGCGACACAGTGGGCTATGGCCGCACCTTCACCGCGAAGCGGGAAAGCTATATCATGACCCTCCCCATCGGCTACGGCGACGGCTATCCCCGGATACTGTCCAACCAGGCCAGCGTACTGGTCTGCGGTCAGCGCGCGCCGCTGGTGGGCCGCGTCTGCATGGACATGATCATGGCCGACATCACCGACATTCCCGGCGTAACGCTGGAGGACGAGGTGGTGCTGATGGGCCGCCAGGGTAAAGAAGTCATCACCCCCGACGAGCTGGCTGACTACGCCCAGACCATTCCCTACGAGATCATGCTGGGCTTTGCCGCGCGGGTGACGCGGGTCGTCGAAGATTAATCATATGGAGGTACGCATATGGGCGTCAGAGGCCTTTGGGCGGTGAGCGCCACAGCGCTGGGCGGACTGATTCTGATCAACCTGCTGCTGGCCAACGCCAATGCTACGGCGTGGCTGGTGCTGAGCCTTGTGGCGCTGGCAGCGGCGCTGTTCTTCTGCTTCAAGCAGGGGGCCAGCGTGGGACACGCCTCCTGCGGGGTGTCCTCCACCATCGAGACGGCGCGACAGTCCGGGGAGAAGGTCTATGCCCAGTTGGATAAAAAGTACCTCTCCCAGGCTTGGAGCCATACCACCGGCATCAAGGGCATATTTGCCGGGGCGCTGATTCCTTATGTGGCAGGGTGCGTCTATATCATACTTTCGCTGCTGTGGCGGAACAATCCGGGGCTGCAAACCGCGGCCACCATCGCCCGTGTGCCTGCTTGGCTGCTCTCCCTCCCCTACTGGCCCATCATCATGGGCGGGCATGAGGATTTCGTGGCGCTGACGCCGGACATCGTGGTCATGCTGCTGGTCACCCCCTTTATACTGCCCATTGGGACCTATGTGGGCTATTTACAGGGACCCAGGCTCTGGGCTCATACGGAGGACGCCATGAAGCAGGGCCGCCGCCGTGCCAAAGCACGAGCTCGTGTGGGCAAGAAAATGGCTCCAAAGGTACAAAAGCCGGAAATTTGAATTTTTTTCGAAAAAAACCTTTGCAAATACAGCGGAAATATGATATAATCAGTACAATATCATAGGTGGAGCTATGCGCATCATATCAGGAGAGGCCAGGGGTCGAACGCTCTTCGCGCCCCAGGGTCTTGAAACGCGCCCTACATCAGATAAGATCCGTGGTTCCGTGTTCAATATCATCGGTTCACGGGTCTGGGATGCCCGGGTGCTGGACCTCTTCGGCGGCACCGGCGCGCTGGCGCTGGAGGCCCTGAGCCGGGGCGCGGCCACCGCGGTCATCGCGGACAACGCCCGGCAGGCCATACAGGTCATCGAGCGAAACGCGCGAAACGTGCTGAAGGACGATTTTGAGTCCCGCGTGCGGCTGCTCCGCTGTGACTATCGCGCCGCCATCGAGAGGTGCGGCGACAGCTTCGACCTGGTGTTTCTCGACCCGCCCTATAAAATGGCGGAGGCCTACGGGGACGCGCTCTCGAGACTTGCGAATATCAATGGACTTCAAGAGGACTGCCTGATTGTGCTGGAGCGCAGGGCGTCCGCTGACATACTTCTGCCGGAGGGCTTTGAAGCCTTTGACACCCGGCACTACGGCGAGACCGCGGTGGATTTTGTCAGATATTTACCGGGCCTGTCAAATACAGGCATGAATGCCGGCCCCGCCGGAAAGACTAAGCTGCATACGGCCCCGTCGGATGCGGAAAGGAAGGACACAACGTATGGATCGCGATCAGGATAGGTTCTACGAGGATGAGGCAGTAGATTCCCAGGATGACCTTCAGCAATCGCAGCACGAGGAAGATATCGACGATATGCGATATTTCCTTGAATTGCTCAAGCACATCCGTGCGGCGATTACGGCGGGACCCAGCGTGCCGCTGACGGGCAAGAAGATCATTGACGCAGACAAATGCCTGATGATCATCGACGATATGGAAAAGAACCTGCCCGACGCGGTGCAATATGGTCTGCAAATGTATTCCGAGCGCGACCGCATCATGAACGAGGCCGAGACGCGGGCCATGAACCGTGTCAGCTCCGCGGAGATGCGCGTCAACGCTGCCCTTGAAAAGGCCCGTGAGGATGCCGAACAGCGGGTGCTGGAGGCCGAGAATGAGGCCCGCGCCATATTGGAGGACGCCCAGGAGCGCGCCGACCACATGATCGACGAGAGCGAGATTATGCGGCAGGCCCGTGAGGAAGCCCGCATCATCAAGAACGATGCCCGGGTGGAGGCCAGCGAGATGCGCCTCAAGGCCCAGCACGACGCCTACCAATTGCTGGCCAGCGTCGAGGATCAGCTCAACGAGGCCTGCAAAAACATCCGCCGCCGTCGCACCGATTTGGGCGACGAGGGCGAATAAGAGCCGACGCAAGGGAGCCGCGCGATCACGCGGCTCTTTTCTTGTTATATTGATAAACAGGGATTTGTCGGGGCGTCGTTCGATGCCACCTCATCCGCCCTCACGGGCACCTTCCCCTCAAGGGGAAGGCAAGGGGCTGGGAACGACGGAACCCAAAAGCCTTCCCCTTGAGGGGAAGGTGGCGCGAAGGCAACTTTGCCTTTGGCAAAGTTCGACAAATTCCAATTTATCAGACCCTTTCAAAGGAACGAGGGATGTCCATGGAATTTGAAATGCAGCGCTTAAAGCCTGATATGATGGCGCGATATGAAATCGAAGACCACCGGCCAGCGAGGGTGAACGCGGTGGAATTTGGCACCAGCGAAGCCATGCTGGCGACGGTGAATCGGCTGATCGATGGGACGGGCATTGGTATGGTCTGCATTGAGACCGACGAAAATGGTTACGCGGCGCGGCTGAACGCACAGGGCGGGCTGTACACCATCGTCATACGCGGTTATCAGGGCGAGGAGCCTGTGCGCCGGGAACAGGTGGTGCAGTGCGTTCTGGATGCCTGTGGGGCGGCGGATATGGACGACCTGACCGGCTACCCGAACATCGCTCTGGGCTTCGTGGACACCACTGAAGCGGCCTGTGAGGCCGCCGCGCGCTTCGTCACGATGCGACAGGCGGCAGGGTTATCCGTACCCCCTCTGATGTGCCTGGGTAGCTTTGTGGAAGGCGCAGAATGCTATCCCGTGCTGGTGGACAGCCTGGCTTTCCGAAGTGAACCCGACGAGGCGGCGAAGCTCTGCGCGGAGATGAACTATCTGGACGACATGCTCTACATTGCCGAGCCCTATGCCCGTCTGACGCTCGATGCCCCGGCAAGGGAATATTTTCCGATTCAAAACACTGAAAACATTCAATTTGCCGATATCGACCGGGCTCTGCGCCTGAAGCGTCAAATCTTTGATTCGGGCATATTCCTGATGGCGGCGGCGGGATGGCTGAACGGCTGCGACACACTGCGGGACTGCATGAACCATCCGCGCCTGCGTCAATTCATCGGCGAGGGCTTTACACGGGAAATCCTCCCCGCGCTGTCGGACATGGACAGGGCGACGGTGGAGCGGCAGGTCATCGAGAGCTTTGAGCGTTATGAAAACCCGCTGAACCGCAATCGCGTGCTCCGCGCCGCCGACAACCTACTGGAGCGGTTCGTTCGGGGTCCGCTGGCGCTGCTCCGCCAGCTGGGCGACGAGACCTTTGAACCGCCCCGCCATCTGGCCTTCGCGCTGGCAGCGACCATCATGCTCTATGCCGGAGCGCGGCTGAATCCCGAAACCGGCATCTATGAGGTCGCCCGGGGCAAGACCCTCGAGGCCCTTCACGACGCCCCGGAACGGCTTGAAATCTTTGCCACCCTCGCCCACGACATGCCCCCGGAAACTCTCGCCTACGCCGCTCTGGCCGACAGGGAACTCTGGGGCGAGGACCTGCGCGAAATCGACGGCCTGGAAGCCCGCGTCGCCCTCGATATCGCCGCCATGCAGCGGGAGCCGTCGTATCTGCCCTGACGACACAGTTTTCTCAATAAACAGGGATTTGTCGGGGCGTCGTTCGATGCCACCTCATCCGCCCTCACGGGCACTTGACAAGGGCCTGCCGGCCCCATCTCACTGAAAACAGTCCGGCAAAGTTGGTCTGGCCAAAGGCCAGACTGCCACGGCTCAAATCGAAGATTTGAGGCGCGGCACCGAAGCGCCGGATGAGGTGGCCTACCCGCTCTCCCCGACAAACTTCAATTTATCAAACATTGATCTATTGCCGCTGGACAACTCCGGTCTTTTGCGCTATAATAGCGCCATCAAAATTGAAAGGAATCAATCACAGTGCTTTACACCTGTCCACGCTGTCATTATACCTTTGTTTCGGCGGACAAGCCGGTCATCTGTCCGGACTGCGGGCATCGCGGGCCCGCGCCCTCCACGGAGGTGGAATTTGACCGCTTTTACAGCGCCCGCCTCGATCAGCTCCGGGGACAGTGCAGCCCTGCCATGTCCGTGGATGAGCGGAACTGGACGAAGGTGCTGCTCTATCTGAATCGTCCCCGCGCCTCCTATTTCACCACCACCTTCCTGCAGGGGCACATACTGGACGCCAGCCCGGAGATCGCGCTGGACACCTACAAGAGTATGCGGTGGGAGTTCGTGCGGCTGTTGAGCGAGGAAAAAGAAGCGCTCGTCAAAGAGGGCGTCACTGAGCCCGAATACATGATGCGGGACAGGGCCGGCCGACCGCTGGTCACCGGCTGGGACCGCTTCGGCGGGGCGCTCAGGACGCTCTACACCTTTGAAACCGACGATCCCCACATCGTACCCGGCGTGGATGCGGTGCAGGCCATCAGCCTGGAGCGCATCACGGACAACCCCAGCGAGGCGTATATCACCTTCATACGCGCATGGCTGGGATTGGTCACAGAGAGCAGCCTGAGGAAAGCCGAGCCAAAGGGAGAGTAAGGAATTCAGTCCACCCCGTAAAATTGGAATTTGTCGGGGAGATAAATTGATAATTGATAATTGATAATTGAAAATTAATAGCGACAAATGCTACCTTGTAGGGGCGCCGTTTCGGCGCCCGCCCCCAGCGAATTGTATCGTATTACCCGGCGGGCGGCGCAACG
>CACZXF010000122.1 GCA_902785105.1 uncultured Eubacteriales bacterium
CCTTTGGCAAAGTTGGTCTGGCCAAAAGCCAGACTGCCACGACTCAAATCGAAGATTTGAGGCGCGGCACCGAAGCGCCGGATGAGGTGAACCCCCGTCTCCCCGACAAATTCCAATTTAGTATTAGCTTTCAGATAATATATGGAAAGGGAACAACAACCACATGACCTTTGAAGAACTGAATCTGATGCCCGAGCTCCAGCGGGCGGTGGAGGCTATGGGCTTTGAGACGCCCACGGATATACAGGCTCAGGCGATACCGCTTTTGCGGGCCGGGGCGGACGTGATCGGGCGCTCCCAGACGGGCACGGGCAAGACGATGGCCTTCGCCATACCCGCGGTGGAGCTGATCGACAGAGAAGAGAAAGACCCTACGGTGCAGGTGCTGATACTCTGCCCCACCCGGGAGCTGGCCCAGCAGGGCGGGGACGAGATCAAAAAGCTGACCCGGTTCATGCTGAACATATGGCCCGCCGAGGTCTACGGCGGCGCGGCCATGGACCGGCAAATGGCGAAGCTGAAGCGCTGCAACCTGGTCATCGGCACGCCGGGCCGCGTGATGGACCACATGCGCCGGGGCACGCTGACGCTCGAGCACGTGAAATTGGTGGTGCTGGACGAGGCGGACGAGATGCTCTCCATGGGCTTTAGGGAGGACATCGAGACCATCCTACAGGACGTCCCCGAGGCACACCAGACGGTGCTTTTCTCCGCCACCATGCCCGATGCCATATTAGAGCTTACGGACAGGTTCCTGCGGGACCCTCAGCTCGTCGAGATCAACGCCGCCCAGGTGACGCTGGACCAGATCACCCAGCGCTTCATGGAGGTCCCCATGGGCCGCAAGCTGGATGCGCTGAACCTGCTGCTCCGCTCGGCGGAGCCCACCCGCTGCATGATATTCTGCAACACCAAGCTGATGGTGGACGAGGTGTCCGCCTACCTGAACCGCAACGGCTTTGGCTGCGAGGGCATCCACGGCGACATGAACCAGAGCCAGCGCACCCGGGTGATGGAGGGCTTCAAGGCGGCGCGCATACCGATATTAGTGGCGACGGACGTGGCGGCGCGGGGCATCGACGTCAACGACGTGGACTACGTCATCAACTACGACATTCCCCAGAACAGCGAGATCTACGTCCACCGCATCGGCCGCACGGGCCGCGCCGGGAAGGCGGGCAACGCCATCACCATCGCCAGCGGGCGGCGGCAGTTCTTCTATATGAAGGACATCGCCCGCCTGGTGAAGTCCGAGATCGAGCCCATGCCCATCCCCACGGTGAAGGAGATTCGCGCAAAGCGCAACGAGAAGGGGCTGGAGCGCCTCCGGGCCGCGCTGAATGAAGAGATACCGATGGAGTTCCAGACCATCGTGGCGCGGCTGATGGCCGAGGGCCATGAGCCGGCCCTCATCGCCTCGGCGGCGGCGCGGCTGCTGCTGGAGCAGGACGACAGCCTGCTTCAGGACATCGAGCTGGACCGCAAGGCGAAGGAGGTGGGCCTGTACCGCAAGCTGACGCTCTCCGCCGGGCGGCGGCAGGGCGTCGCGCCGAACCACGTGGTGAGCTGCATCGCGGGCCGGGCCAACATTCCCGGCGGCATGATCGGCAGGATAGAGGTCTACGACGATAAGACCGTCGTCGGCGTCCCCGCCGAGAAGGCGGAGACCATCCTTCGGGCCATGGCCGGGGCGACGATCTGCGGCGTGCCCGTCACCGCCCGCCTGCTGCCCGACAAGCCCACCGCCAGTCCCCGCCCCAGGGACCGGGCCATGCCCGACCGGCGCACCCCGGACCGCCGAAGCGCCCAGACGACGCCCCAGCGCCGGGGCAAGATCCACCTCTCCGACGCCGCCAAAGCCCGCCTGCTGGACACCGGCGATCTGAGCCGCTTCGAGATCGGCCCCAGCCGCCGCCACGAGCAGGAGGACCGCCCGCCCCGCCGCGGCAACCACCACGCCGACTACCTCCGCCGCCGGGAGGAGCCCCGGAAGCACACCCCCAGGCACGGGGAAAGGACGCAGGGGAAGCGGCACAAATGAGCCTCCACGCCTCCCAAAAAAACAACCGGACAGCTTGAAAAATACCTTGGAGGGATTTCCTTGGATACATTGCAGGCCATTCTCACACGGCGCAGCTACCGGGGGAAGTATCTGGAGCAGCCGGTGCCGAGGGAGCATCTGCGGGCCATCATGGAGGCGGGCTGCGCCGCGCCTTCGGGGTGCAACAAGCAGACCACCTCCTTTGTGGCCGTGGACGACCCCGCGCTGCTTCAAAGGCTCAAGGCGCTGGTGGACCCGCCCGTGGGCGAGACGGCCCCGGCGTGGATACTGGTGCTGACCCGGCCCATCGTCGCCTATCGGGACCGCGTGTTCAATGTGCAGGACTATTCCGCCGCCATCGAAAACATGCTGCTGGCGATCCACGCGCTGGGCTACGCGAGCTGCTGGTACGAGGGCCACATCACCGACGATGACGACATCGCCGGCCAGCTCGCCCGCGCGCTCGGACTCCCATGTGAATTCAAAATCGTGTGTCTTTTGCCCGTAGGCATTCCCAAAGAAACAGCCGTTTCGCCGAAGAAAATTCCTCCTGAGCAGCGCATGTGGTTTAATTGCTAAACAATAACTATTCGGTCCTGTCGATAAATGGGGATTTATCGGAATGTCATTCGAAGCCCACCTCATCCGCCCTCACGGGCACCTTCCCCTCAAGGGGAAGGCAAGGGGCTGGGAACGACGGTGCCCAAAAGCCTTCCCCTTGAGGGGAAGGTGCCCCGAAGGCAACTTTGCCTTTGGCAAAGTTGGTCTGGCCAAAGGCCAGACTGCCACGGCTCAAATCGACGCTGAATAAAATAATATGAACTTTCTGCTTAGTCTCATCGGAGAATGGCAAAGGCCACATCGAGCAGGTACAAGCCGACCATGATCGCGCCTTCCCAGCGGTCGATCCTTCTGACGGTATACAAAAAGACGAACGTCAGAATACTCGCGCCCAACAGTATGAACATATCACAGACGGACGCGAGATTGATGCCGATGGGGTGAATGGCGGCAGACAGGCCGAGCACGAACAGAAGGTTCATCACATTTGAGCCGACGACGTTTCCAACCGCCAGTCCCGTCTCGCCCTTTTTCGCCGCCACGACGGAGGTGACCAGTTCCGGCAGGGAGGTCCCCACGGCGACGATGGTCAGGCCGATGAGCGTCTCGCTCATTCCGGCCATGCGGGCGATGACCTTGGCCGACGCGACCACGGCCTCGCCGCCGGCGACAATCAGCGCCAGGCCGATGATTATCATCGCGATGGAGCGGCCCATGGAGGTCTGTTCCTGGGCAGTCTCCTGCTGCGGATGCCGACGGGCGTCGATGACAAGATAAGCGATATAGACGATGAAGGCCAGCAGCAAAAGGATCGCCAGCGGGCGGCTCACATTGCCCACCATATCCGAGGGACGCATCCCCCGGAAACTCCCTGAAAACAGCGCAGGCGCGGCGGAGCCCAGCAGCACGGCGATGGTCGCCGCGATGGAAATCGGAAAATCCCGGACCAACACAGAGCGGTCCGTGGGCACGGGATGCAATATGGCGCAGAGGCCGAGCACGACCAGAAGATTGAATATGTTGGAACCGACGACGTTGCTCAGGGCGATCTCATTGGCCCCCTGTACCGCCGCGGCCGTGCTGACCGCCAGCTCCGGGGCGCTGGTGCCCATGGCGACGATGGTCAGTCCGATGACCAGGGACGGCACGTGAAAGCGCCTGGCTATCGCCGAGCTGCCGCTGACAAACCAGTCCGCGCCCTTGACCAACGCCATAAAACCCGCGATAAGAAGCAGAATATACGCAAATATCATTTCATTTCACCCTTCAGAGCTGTCAGACCTGTTGAGCATTTCGAAATACTGATCGTGCGCCGCTTGGTATTCGAGGTTGAAGGCCTCGTCCTTTCCGGCGTGGAGCCGGGAGACATAGTCGTGAACCTCGTGCATCATCTCCGGATGGGCAAGGGCGATGGTCGCCACGCCGATATTGGAGCAGATATCGGAGATGCGCTCGATGTCAGAGAGCATGTTCAGCAGCTCCGTGCCCGCCGTGACCGAACACTTTCCCGCCCGAAGGCGATTCAGATGGTTCTGCTTCATGGCGCTGACCAGGTCATCGACGACCTCCTCCAGCGGCTCGATATGCCGCGCGGCCTGCTCATCGCTCATTTCAAAGGCCTTTCGGGTGCGATGGAGTATGTTTCCGATGAGGTCCTTCATCACCGCGATCTCCGAGAGGGCGACGTCCGAGAAGGCGCGGTTCGCCTTCTTCACCGCGTTCGCGCTTTCGGCGATATTCAGGGCGTGATCGCCAAGGCGCTCAAAGTCGGATACGGCGGAGTGGTAGTAGTCCATGGCAGCGATGTGTTCATCAGAGGAAAGGTGGCCCGAGAGCTGCACCAGATAGTCGCTGATGCGGTCGGCCATGTGATCGAGAACGTCCTCCGTCTCCGCGATTTCTGTGAAAGCCGCCTCGTCGTAGTTCTGAACCAGTGAGAATGCCCTGTCGATGTTCTTGCGGGCGAGCTTGTACATCTCGATCAGCGTCCGGTAACAGGCGTTCAGCCCGAGGGCGGGGGTGCTGAAAAATACCGGGTTCAGCGTGGCCAGCTTCACGAGGGCGTCGTTCTGCGCGGCGCTGACCGGCTCGTCCTTCACCAACTTCAGGCTCAGCTTCTCGTAAACGCCCAGCATCGGGAACATGAGTATGGCGCAGGAGAGGTTGAACACGGTGTTGGTGTTGGCGATGTCACCGGAATAGACCACGCGGCTCCACAGGCCGTCCAGCAGCCCGAGCCGGTGGGCGATGTTCACGCCCACAAGAATGAGCACGGTTTCAGACAGATTAAAAAGTATGTTCACGACGCCCACGCGCTTGGCGTCCGGCTTCGCGCCGATGTTGCACACGATGGCGGTGGTCACGCAGTCGCCCAGATAGATGCCCACCAGCACGGCATAGATGGCGTTGAAGGTGAGCTGCCCCGATGTGGAGAACGCCTGCAATATGCCGATGGTGGCCGAGGAGCTTTGCAGCACGAAGGCCACGCCCGCGCCGATGAGATAGCCGATGAAGGGATTTTCCCCAAGGCGGGAAAAGAGCGACTCTATGATGCCGGTCTCCGTCAGCGTATTGACGGCGCCGGTCATGTTCATGAGGCCGGAAAACAATATGCCGAAGCCGATAACGATGCGCCCCGCCTTGTCGGAGCCGCGGAAGGGCTTGCCCATGATGAATATGATGCCCACGATCAGGGCCAGAGGGGCCAGCGTGGACGGCTTGAAGAACTGGAGGAATGAGACGCCGCCGGAAGTGTTCAGGTCCAGCAGACGGATGATCTGTCCCGTGACCGTCGTGCCGACGTTCGCGCCGATGATGATGCCCAGCGATTGATGCAGGGTGATGATGCCCGCGCCGACAAGGCCCGAGGTGATAACGATGGTGGCGGTGGAGGACTGTATGACCGCCGTCATCAAAAGCCCCAGAAAGAATGCCTTGACCGGCGTCCCCGTCACCTTCTCCATGACCTGTTTCAACATGCCGGAAGAGCTCTCCTTCAGCCCGTCGCCCATCATGCGCATGCCATAGAGAAACATGGCTAAGCCGCCAAAAAGCGTGATGATGTTGAATATGTCCATGAGATGCTATTCCTCCATAAGTAAGCATGAGTAAACTCCAACTAAATCTTATCGCATGGACATTATAGAACAACATAGCCCGTGTAAAAATTATATAATCATAAATTATATTTATAATTGTTGACTTGTACTGGAAATCGACGAGGATAAATGCCCTCATTTCCGAGGGACAGGTCGGCATATCCGGCGAGCAGCGCCCGCGCATCATGATTGCCGGGCCATCGCCACCAACCCCCCGTCTGCTGATCTTCGGCGGCCACTGGCATCCTGGATAACAAGACGCGAAAGCAGGTCTCTAACGCCCTGGGCGCTATGGGCTGTACCGACCCGCCATTGTGACAGGAGCCTGGTGCTGGACGGCGGAAGGAGCATTGAGGATGGAACCTCCGGGCAGTTGACCGGGAAGGGTTCTTCACCAAACTGGCGGCGCGGCAGCAGTTGGATACAGGGGGAATCTTAGTGGAGCGATAAACAGGGATTGTCAGGATGTCGTTCGAGGCCACCTCATCCGCCCTCACGGGCACCTTCCCCTCAAGGGGAAGGCAAGGGGCTGGTTACTGGTAACCAAAAGCCTTCCCCTTGAGGGGAAGGTGGCGCGAAGGCAACTTTGCCTTTGGCAAAGTTGGTCTGGCCAAAAGCCAGACTGCCACGACTCAAATCGAATTACCCGTCTCCCCGACGACTCCCAATTTATCGGGGTGGTCTGAATAGTTATGCATAATTTTCGAATTATCGCAATCAATCTTCTCATATTCAGCCTCATTCTTCACTCATGCCGACGGTGATGGTCACGTCACCGCCCGACAGCAGCTCTGCCATTTCCCCGGCGGTCTTGTCCGTCACCCGGCCCAGCCGCGTGTAGGCCCAGGAATTGGAGCCGTAGAAGACCACCATCTGATCCCCGGCGTACAGTACGATGTCGCCCGCCTGGGTGGTCGTCTGAACATCTTTTCGAGGCAAGTCCGTCCCGATGGAACCCACCTGCTCGAACCCGCCGTACATCGACATCTCAATCGTCAGTGGCTGTTCGGCGACCAGCTCCCTGAGCGCCCGAACCGCGTCGTTGTCCTCCCAGGTCACCGCAACGGCGGTTTCGCCGATCCACATCTTCATCGCTTCTGCCTCCTGGCCTTCACCGGTCTCTGCCATCCCGATGCCCATGCAGAGCAGCGCAAGCGTGAGCAGAATGGAAATCAAAGTCTTCATGGTCATATGGACATCCTCCTTGCTGAAATCCTTACAGGAATGCGCCGTTGCACACCTGGATGACCTGTCCCTTGACGTGCCTGCCCATGTCGGAGGCAAGGAACAGGCAGGCATTCGCCTGGTCGATGGGGTCGCACTCCGGGCCGGGGAAGTAGACGAAGTGCTTGCTGTACTCCAGCATCTTTGCGCCGCCGGGCTGCTCCCCGGCCTTGTTGGCCAGATGGGCCGGCGTCACCGTCGCGCCGGGCGCGACCGCGTTGATGCGAATGTTGGTGTCGATCAGCCGCATGGCCACGTTCTTCGTCAGCGTGTTGATCGCGCCCTTGGAGGAGGTGTAGGCGGCGCCGCAGAAGGGCCGCTCTCCATTGACAGAGGAGATGTTGATGATACAGCCCTCATTCTTCGGTATGAAGATTTTGAGAGCCTCCCGGATGAAGCGGAACGGGCCGAACACGTTGGTCTGATAGACGTGCTCCAGCCACTCGTCGTCCGTCTCGTCGATCATCTTTTGCTCGCCGATCGCGGCGTTGTTGATGACGATATCCAAATCTCCATAGACATCCAGCGCCGTCTGGATGACCCGCTGAACGTCCTCCAGCTTCTTGTTGTCCGCCACCACGCCGGTCACGTCATAGCCCTTTGCGCGAATCCCGGCCACGGCGGAATCCAGCTTTTCCTGTCCGCGGGCAGTCATCACAACCTTCGCGCCCTCTTTGGCAAACAGCTCGGCCATGGTCTGCCCCATGCCGTAGCTCGCCCCGGAAACGATGGCAACCTTCCCATCCAGCATCTTCGCGTCCATGTATCATTCCTCCGTTTTTTTGCTTTCTGTGGATATTATATCGCGCCGTCCATCTATAATCAAATACTTGTTTTCTATGCTTTCCTATGCTATAATTGCATAGGAAAAGGATGAGGAGTGACGGTTATGGACATTCGCACGATGCAATACTTTCTCGCGGTGATCCGTGAGGGCACGATCTCGGCAGCCGCCGAGTCCCTGCACGTCGCCCAGCCCTCCCTGTCGCGGCAGATGAAGGATCTGGAGGAAGAACTCGGCGTGACGCTGTTTGAGCGCGGCAACCGGCGAATCACCCTGACGGAGGAAGGACAGGTGTTGCGCCGCCGCGCCGAGGAGCTGGTGCGCCTGATGCAGCTGACGCAGGAAGAGATCGCCCAGGTCAAGCACCAACTGACCGGCTCCATCCGCATCGGCGCGGGCGAATCACAGGCGTTCCGGTTTTTTGCCGAAACGGCGGCGACGCTGCTGAAGGAGCACCCGGATGTTCAGCTGCACATCACCAGCGGCGATACTCAGGAATAGTCACGGAACAGGTTGAGCATTTTTGAAGCCTCTAATGACATAGTTCCATCCAGGATTGTCAGAAAACCTTACAATATCAACCTGCTCTAAT
>CACZXF010000123.1 GCA_902785105.1 uncultured Eubacteriales bacterium
CGCAATATAGGAACGTATCGAAGGTTCTGGGGGGCTCGGACCTATGGTCCCCCAGAACCGGTGCCTCTCCGCGGCAGCTATGGGGTGCGGGCACAGCCCCCCAAATTCCAATTTATCGAACATCCACTATCGGCCAAAAGAAAAAACATAGCCTTATGGCGCGGCGCATAATAATATGGTATAATGATTCCTGACTGCAAATGTTTTCCATGGAGGTGAAGCGATATGGCCGCAAAGCCGATTCTGTGGATGGTCATTCCCTGCTACAATGAGGAAGAAGTGCTGCCGGTGACTGCGCCGATGTTTTTAGGCAAGCTGGACGCGCTGGTAAAGTCCGGGCGGGTCAGCGCTTCCAGCCGGGTGTTGTTCGTCAACGACGGGTCGAAGGACAGGACCTGGGGACTGATCACCGAGCTGTCCCGGAAGGACCCGCGGGTGCTGGGCATTTGTTTGAGCCGCAACCGGGGGCATCAGAACGCCGTGCTGGCGGGGTTGATGGAGGCCATGGACCGCTGCGACATCACCATCTCCATCGACTGCGACGGCCAGGATGACGTGAACGCCATGGACGAAATGGTGGACGCCTATCTGGACGGCTGCGAGGTGGTCTACGGCGTCCGGGCGAAGCGCGACACGGATACCTGGTTCAAGCGTACCACGGCCCAGGGCTTTTATAAGCTGTTGAACGGCCTCGGGGCCGAGGTGGTCTATAACCATGCGGACTACCGCCTGGTCAGCAGTCTGGTGCTGCGTCACTTCGCGGACTTCGGCGAGGTCAACATCTTCCTGCGGGGCATGTTCCCGCTGGTGGGCTTCAAATCCACCTGCGTGTACTACGACCGGGCGGAACGCCTCGCCGGGAAGAGCCACTATCCGCTGAGCAAGATGCTGGGCCTGGCCTTTAACGGCATCACCAGTCTGTCCGTCAAGCCCATCAGCATCATCACGGGAATGGGCATTTTTTTCAGCGCCCTGGGCGTGCTGGGGACGCTGTGGGCCATCATCCAGGTGTTCCTGAGACATACCGTCCACGGTTGGGCCTCGCTGTTCTGCGTGGTCTGTCTGCTGGGCGGCATACAGCTCATCAGCCTGGGCGTCATCGGCCAGTATGTGGGCAAGACCTACATGGAGAGCAAGCGCCGCCCCCGCTACATCATCTCCGAGCGCACCTGGTCAAAGCCCGGTCGCCGCTGGATCGAGGAACGCGAAGCGGAAAATAAAAAATGAGTATTATTCGAAATGCCTCACGAATAAATATTGCTACCACGCAATTCAGGAGGCATTCCCTTGTTTAAGCCTCATTTTTATCCGACGGGCCATGCCATCCGGCGCATCGCCATGGACGCCATCGCGCCCAATCCCAACCGCTCCCGGCGGCGGGTGAGCGCCGAGTCCGTTCGCGCGTTGGCGGAATCCATACGCCGCCACGGGCAGCTCTCTCCGGTGCTGGTGCGTGCGGTGGGGGAGGGGTACGAGCTGATCTCAGGCCAGCGGCGGATGAAGGCGCTTAAGCTGCTGGGGAGGACCCACGTCGAAGCCGTGGTGCTGGCCGCCAATGACTGCGACAGCGCCATACTCGCCCTGTCGGCGAATATGCACCGCCTGCCGCCGTACTGGCTGGACGAGGCCGAAGCCTGCCGCCAAATATTGGACAATTATCCCATCACGTTTGAACAATTGGTGGAAAGTCTGTCCCTAAGGCCATCGGAGCTGGCCGACAGCATGAAGCTTTTGCGTCTGCCGCCCCGGGTGCGGAACGAGCTCAGACACTTCAGGCTGTCCAGAGAACACGCCCGGGCGCTGCTGAGTCTCTCTGACGCCGAGACACAGCTTTCATTAGCCCGTCAGGCCGGTGAACAGCGGTGGAGCGTGCGCCACTTACAGGCTTTTATAGACCAGCATATCCATAAAGCGCCGCTCCGGCCCTCGGTCAGCGCCGTGGTGCGGGACAACCGCATCATCATCAACGCCATCAACGACACCGTCCGTGAGCTCAACCACATCGGCGTCGCGGTCACCAGCCGCGTGGAGGAGCTGGACGATCACATCGACGTCGTGGTGACCATACCCATTCAAAAGAAAAGTCAGGGAGGATGAACCAATGAAAAAAGCCATCATCGTCGTGAGCTTTGGCACGACCCACGGGGACGCCGAGGAAGCCTGCATCCGTCCGGTGGAGGACGCGGTGCGCAAGGCGTTCCCGGAATATGAGCTATCACGGGCCTGGACCTCACGGATCATCGTCAAACGGCTGAAAGCGCGGGGCATCGCCATAGAAAACGAAGTCGAAGCGCTGGCGCGTGTGAAAGAGGCGGGCTTTGACGAGATCGCCATGGTCTCCACCCACATCATCCCCGGCCAGGAGTACGACCGCCTGCGGGAGGCCGCGGGGGACGTTCCGGTTTCCGCGCCGCTGCTGGCGGACGAGGACGACCTGCGTTGGATGGCCGGGCTTTTGGGGAACATCGCCAGCGAAGAGGGTCGGACGCTGTTGGTGATGGGTCACGGCACCGAGCACCGCGCCAACGCCACCTATCTGGCACTCCGGTCGCTGCTGCCGGAAAACGTGAAGCTGGCCTGCGTGGAGGGCGACCTGACGCTGGACGGCATCATGGACGAACTGGAGAAGGTGCCCGGCAAGCGCGTGACGCTGATGCCCCTGATGCTGGTGGCCGGCGACCACGCCAAGAACGATCTGGCCGGCGACGAGGATTCCTGGAAGACGACCCTGTTGGCCAGGGGCTTCGACGTCGCCCTGCGGCTGGAGGGCCTGGGCGCGCTGCCCGCCGTACAGGCGCGGATCGTTGAAAAGACCCGCGTGATTTTGCGTTGAAAAACGCTGCTCGTTATGCTATAATGACGGCATAAACCATGAGGAGGCATGTGTATGCGCATCATCACCATCAGCCGCGAATACGGCGCGGGCGGCCATTCCATCGGCAGGCGCGTGGCCGAGGAGCTGGGCATTGAAATTTACGATAAGGACATCATCCGCAATACCGTGCGCGACAGCGGCCTGGACGCCGGGGTCGTCGAGCGGGAGGAGGAGGAGATCTCCCGCGCCGACGCCATCTGGCGTTGGATCACCCCAGCCGCCTACACCGACCGCCGGGAGACCATCCACGAGATCGAGCGCAAGGTCATACTGATGCTGGCCCACAAGGGCCCCTGCGTGTTGCTGGGTCGCTGTGCCGACGCCATACTGGAGGAGGCCGACGTGGAGGCGTTGAACGTCTTCATCTATGCCGACGACATCCATCGCGCCGTGCGGGTCAGCGAGCTGATCGAAAGCAAGAATCCCGGCGACATCCAGAAAGCCATGAAGCGCCACGACAACGCACGCCGCACCTACTACCAGCAGTTCACCGGCAAGCACTGGGGCGACGCCCGGAACTACAACCTCTGCCTGGACAGCGGTATGCTGGGCTTTGATACCTGCGTCAAGCTGATCTGCGAGGCGGCCAGGAACGCGAATTGAGCCATATAAATTTGCAGGGGCGGCAGAAATGCCGCCCCTGCAATGTTGTATTGCTGAAACAGACTGCTCGATAAATTGGAATTTGGCGGGCTGTGCCCGCACCCCATAGCTGCCGCGGAGAGGCACCGGTTCTGGGGGACCATAGGTCCGAGCCCCCCAGAACCTTCGATA
>CACZXF010000124.1 GCA_902785105.1 uncultured Eubacteriales bacterium
GGCTTCAAAGCCATGATCTTTCTCATTGGCGGCAAGCTTGAATTGGATCTGCCTGCCCCGTTCTAAAGGGCTTTTCCATTAAAACGGGAGTAGAGCCTGAAATCTGCCTTGCCGATGCCCTGGTGTACCTTCTCGATCAGCCCCTTCTCCGCGAGGGCATTGAGCGAGAGGCGAATGGTCTTTTCGCTGCGGTGGAGCGCTGCGGCCAGGTCGTCAACGGTATAGACGATGACGGCCCGTCCATCCTTGTCCGTCCATCCGTCGCGGTTGAGACTGAGCCTCGCCCGATCCAGCAGAAGCACATATACAAAAATGGAGACCGGCAGCAGATCCGTGTCAAACAATAATCGGGGAAAGATCAGATAGGGCGGCATCTGACTATCCCTGGTCAGGTAATCGCAAATCATTCACCGAGATAGTCCCAGGGGATTTCATCATCGGGGATGGTGTCAGGTTTCGCGTCCTGCGGGGAAGGCTCCGCTTCGCCCTCCGCAGTCGGCGCTCGCGCCAGCGCTGCCGTGCCGCCCTGCACGGCAAGCCCGGAGAAGAACGCGGGCAGCGCCAGCTTCATCATCTGCTCCGTCGTGGCGATGATCTTCTCGGCATAGCTTCTGCCGATTTGCTCCTCCGTCCGTCCATCCCTGATCCCGTTTGCCATGAACGCGACCAAGGCTTCCGAAAAGGATTCCGAGTACGACCAGCCCTTTTCCTGTCGAAGCTGCTGCAACGCCGCCCATGCCTGCCGGTGCTTCTCCTTATCCAAGTTGAAGCGCACGTTGATGATCCTTGCGTTCACGGCTTATCCCTTCTTCTCAGGCTGGAGCTGGCCAGCGTCTCATAGCCCTTCGCCGTGGCGCACAGATCGTCGATGATGGTCACGCGGGTCTCATCGTACTCTCCGAAGTGCCGCACCAGGCAACCCCCGCCACCGACGATCATCAGCCGCACCAGCGCCGGGTCGTATTCGTACTTTCGCAGGGCGGCGAATATGTCGGCGGTGTACTTTTTCGCTACGGCGGTGATGCAGTCGAGGTACTTCCCGGCGATGTCGGCGGTGCCCGTGCGCAGCACCTGCTCCACGATGGAATCGTCGATCTTCAGGCCGAAGTTGTCCATGACGGCGTTTTTTGCCTGGATCATGCATTGGTTTACCCCCAGCTTCTCCGTCCAGGAGCGATCTTCCATCGGCTTGCGGTCAACGATGTACAGCACGTTCATGGTGCCGTTGCCGATGTCCGCCAGCAGGTTCGTGCCCTTCAAACTGCCGAAGCTGTTGATCACGGCGGCATAGCCCTGGGGGTACACGCTGCACCCGACGAAGCGGACGCGATAGTCCTTTCCATTGTACCGGTATTCCACCCTCTCATTGCGCAGCAGGTATTCCCGGAAGGATTCCCGCTGCTTTCGCACCCACGTCAGCGGCAGCCCGGCGGCGAGATGCACGTCCGCCTCCCGCAACCCGGCGCGGTTCAGCTCACAGGCCACGCCCATGAGCGTCAGCATATAGAAATCCTCATCCATCGCCTTGTTGACGATGAACTCCTTGTGTCCCTCGCCAATGCGGTAATACTTGCCGCCGAATTCCAGAATGTTGCCGGAAAACACCGGCTCGGTGTCGTATTCTGTGATGCCTGTCGGCGTGATCGTGTTCGCCGTCTTGATGTTCCCGTAGCCGTGGTCGATGCCGATCACGGCGATTTTTTTATCGTTCAGATAGATCATGCTTTCCTCCATTTCTCAATTCGTTTCATGTTCTCTTGAAAAGATGCCGCGCACGTCCTTCCTGACGGGCAGCACGGCCTCCCGATAGTACCGGCACAGTGGGCTGTCCCGAAAGGCAAGGCCGAGCATATAGCAGTCCGCGTTCAGCGGCAGACATCCTTCAATCGGATCGTAATTGCCGCATTGTTCTACAACAGACCGACGCACAGCATCCAATTCCCGCTTTGTCAATTCGCCGGGGCGATACATAATTACACTCCCTTCTTCATGGCATAAGAAAGCCACCCGGCACCGAAGCGCCGGATGGCATGTCGTTCTATGATTTTGTCGTTCCTTGGTTCAGCCCCTGGCCGTCAGGAGCGGACGAACAGGCGAAGCCGGGCATTGAGGCCGGCCAGTCCTCCGACGATTCCGATGGCGATATGGGGCAGGATGTAGAGAATGAAGCTCACCGCCAGCAGCGGGCTGATCTGCTGGAAGGTCGCCTCCTGAAAGGCGAAGCAGATCAGCCCCAGGCAGAACAGCGCACTCGCCGCCAGGTAAAATATCCAATGGGACATGGCGACGGCAAAGGACGCGATCCAGCGAAGCAGGCCAGTGGCCAGCATCAGGGCGAGGGCGGGTGTCTTCAATATCCATTTCACGATGTGCATAGCTGTCCCTCCAATCTTCATGTTGTTGTGTCGTTCTTCTCTCGGCTTTTCCGTCTGGAATCCCAATAGGCGTCCATGATGGATTGGGTTAGTGTGTCCTTCTCAGCGTCGCTTAGATCATCGCTTTGCAGCAGCGCAATGAGCTGCTGTGCCAGCAACTGTGCCTGCCTGTTAGGAGAATAGTCACTGGGATCGAAGAATACCACTTCTGGGTCAGGTTTGTCATCCGTAAGCTCCTCGCTGGTCACATCCAAAGCGGCTGCCAGCCGATTCAGTATGAAGTTCGTGCGAGGATAGGTTGTACCGGCTTCGTAGCCATAGATCGTGCGCAATGAGATTCCAGACAACTCCGCAAGGGCATTTTGCGAAAGTCGCTTCTGTTTCCTGTATTTGCGCACTTTCTGACCGAAAGTCACTTCACTTCCCCCTGTCCAGAGAACCATCAATGTAGAGCTTTGATTTGCGAATTTAATTGCGCATCAAAGAAATACGCATTTCAAACTGCGTAGTCATTATAGCAACGATTTTGAAACCTGTCAACCCCCGTTTTCAAATCTCGCAAAATTTGGAATGATGACCTGATCGATCATGGATAAGCCTAACAGGATATAGATTTGAGGAGTAACAGTAAAAGCAGATAATCATTACATTTATAATAAAAATTTTTTTCAAAAGTTTGTAATATATTTCTTTCTTGTAACATATATCATATTTGAATGGCAATAGGACAAGTACATACGCTCGGTTGCAGCAGGGCAAAGGATACCGCAACAAAGTAAACATGGCAACATCCATGCTTATCAGGTGTTTTTGCGTTGCAACCATAGACAGCGTTATGTATCGCAAACTGTACGTCAGCGCCTTTGACGATATGCTGGAAGCCCGGCGGCGCGACGGCAAGCTGAATCACAGCCGCCTGTGGCAGAGCGGCGAGGG
>CACZXF010000125.1 GCA_902785105.1 uncultured Eubacteriales bacterium
TTAATATATTCTTAACTTTCGCCGCCCCCTAGGGGGCGCCCCTGTTGGCGCTTCGCGCTCTTCCTCTCTCACTTTTCCCCAGATCTATTTTACACCGTCCGAAAATTAATGGGTAAGTTTTGTGATATTATCTGTCATTTCCCGGTGATTAGCTGTTGAGGTTATGTTCTAAAAATGCCGTGTGACACTACTGTGACGGTTACCGTGCTATAATGTCCCCGTCAGCATGGCTGATATGATTTGAATATAATTTATTAAACGATTGACTTTGAAAGGATGGTGTTTACTGATGAAGCTTTGGAAGCGCCTGATATGCGCGCTGTTGGCGGGTCTGATGGTGCTGTGCGGCGTGCCTTCCCTTGCGGAGTTTTCACAGACCGATGAGATCCTCGCCATCGACGAAAACGCGAAGATCTACACCCACGATGGCCGCGTGACCTTCGTGGAGGGTAAATGCACCTACTTCCCAATCTACTCCGAGGCGGACGCGGCGGCAGTGGTGGACGACATGATCCCCCTGCTGGGCGGCGATGAGCGGACGGACTTTGAGTTCTGGCGCACGCTGACCGACACCAATGGGAATCACTACTATGTGTTTCAGCAGATGTACGCCGACGTCACCGTCTCCGGCGGCGCGGTGAAAGTCGTGACGGACGCCGAGGGCAACATGCTGGGCCTTGTGAGCAGCGTGGAGACCGAGCTGCCCGACACCAAGGCCGCCGAGGGCATCACAGCCTGGGCTGCGGAGGACATCGTGGAGAAACACCTCCGCGAGACGCAGAAGATGGAGGCCGAGCTGGTGGCGGGCCGCACCGAAAAGGTGATACTGCCCGTGAATCTGGAGCTGGACATTGAATCCGAGGAGGAGAAGGAGGAGAGCCGCTTCGTGTGGGCGGTCTACACCACCAATCCCGGCGGCAGCGTCACCAGCGGCTCTGACCTGCCCTATCTGGCCCACTACGTCACCATGGAAGGCGAATACCTCTACAGCCTGCCCACCATCATGCCGGGCGACGAGGCAGCCACCACAGGCTTCGACGCCGCCTACGTGTTCGAGTTCATGGAACCCGCGGAGTACACCGGCACCGTGACCTGGTCCGACGGCAGCAAGCACGAGATTACCGTGGAGCTGATGCGCGATTCCCGCACGGGTATGTATTACATGGGCAACATCGAGCGCCGCATCGCCGTGGCCGACTGCTGGGAGGTGCTCTACAACAACGGCCGCATCGTGCTGGAGGCCAGCAAGGACAACAGCGGCTGGGATGAGACGACCCTGCTTTCGATGTACAATTACTGCCGCGCCTGGGATTACTACAACGCCATCGGTTGGAAGGGCGGCGACGGCCTGGGTACCCCGATACTGGTGCTGAAGGACTTCTGCTATGAGGACCACACCCCCGTGGACAACGCCGCCTACGCCGGACAGTATTACGGCTGGCAGATATTCCTGTCCAGCTCCGGTAACGACCTGGCCCAGTGCCTGGACGTGCTGGGACATGAGTTCACCCACTGCGTGACCCACTCCGTCATGACCTACAACGCCTACAAGAACGACTACGGCGCCATCAACGAGGCCATCAGCGACATACAGGGCAACATCTGCGAAATGCTGGCGGGCGACACTGACGACACCACCTGGGAGATGGGCGAACACAGCGCCACGCCCATCCGCAATATGAGCAATCCCAAGAAGTACAACCAACCGGAATACACCTGGGACCTCTACTACAAGTCCCACGTGAAGGACCCCACCGACCTCAACGACCGGGGCGGCGTCCACACCAATTCCTCGCTGCTGAACAACCTGGCCTATCGGCTCTGCGCCGAGGGTGGCATGACGCTGGAGGAGGCGCGGGCCTTCTGGTTCGCCGTGGACTGTGCCATGGTGCCCGGTACAGACTACGTCCAGCTCTCCGAGCTGATGCCCTGGGTGCTGAAGCTGCTGGGCATGGAGAAGTACACCGACGCGCTGAACGCTGCCATCGAGGCCACCAAGCTGAACTCCGACGCGATGCCCGAGAGCTTTGCCGAGGACCGGGCGCTGGTGACATTGAATCTGCCCGAAAGCGAGATGTTCGACGACGGCAACTGGAGCCTGATGGTGCTCAGCGTGGATCTGGACGGCCTGATTCAGAGGGGCACTGACATCTTCTTCCGCAAGGAGGGGTACGAGCACGCGCTCGATGAACTCTTCGATGTAGTCAATCAGGCGATGGCCGAGTCCGATATGGCGGAGATGCCGGCGGAGCCGGAGGAGCCCGACGCGTTTGACAGCCTGCTGGACATGCTCTTCCCCCCGGAGGAGAAGGCGGAGGAGCCCGCCGAGGTCAAGGCGGAAGTGACTGAAGCGACGGCGGAACAGCCCCAGGAGAGCTGGTTCCAGCGCTATCTCGGCGACGTGATCTTCTTTGACAGCGGCGCGGCGGGCCAGGATGGCCGCAGCATCCGCATGGTCAGCCGCCCCGGCGAGACGCTCCCGATGCTGCTGCACCTGAAGATCAACATGTTTGAAAATGCGCCCAAGTCCGTCGGCCTGGCGGTCTACACCCTGGGCAGATGGTACGACCTCGGCAGCATCCTCCAGAAGCTCATCGAGGGCGGCGAGGATGCGCTCATCGGGAAGGATGGCGAGGACGGCGTCGCGGATGAGCTCTATAAGGCCGCTCTGCCCGGAATCCAGAATCCCGCAAAGCTCAGGGAAATGCTGCTCACCGAAATCAAGGGCGGAGAAACCTGCGAGATTCCCGCCGAGGGACTTGAGGACGTCACCATCATCGAGGGCGAGGCCCTGGAGAACCTGATCCAGACCGTGCTCGAGGCGCAGGAAACTGAGCCTGCGGCGTGACCGCAATATAATCCTCTCGGAGGCGGCGATTTCGCCGCCTCACTTTGTTTGATAAACAGGGATTTTTGTGGGATTTGCCCACTCTACTGTAGGGGCGGCGTTGCGCCGCCCGCCGGGTAGAACATGCCGTCTCACGGGGGCGTGCGCTGAAACGTCGCCCCTACAGGTAACCTCTAAAAAGTAGTGACGAACCCTAACAAGGGATTGTCAGAGGTGAAAAAACGAGAAAAGCAGGCATTTTCAAGGGGGATTGTAGTACTAAGCAGTTGTGCATAATTTAAAGATACATTACATCTTGTAATTCTACCTTGCTTGTGCTATCATAACCGACAGGAGATGATAGTGTGTTAGGCAAGAATT
>CACZXF010000126.1 GCA_902785105.1 uncultured Eubacteriales bacterium
ACCCGGCGGGCGGCGCAACGCCGCCCCTACAACAACACTGGTTGGTGGGTTTGCAAGCTGGTAACTCAATTTTCAATTTTCCATTTTCAATTTTCAATTCAAACAAACAAATCCCTGTTTATCGACAGGACTGAATAGTTGTCACGGCTCAATCTATACATATGATACAATATATAACAAGTGATATTATTTGAAGGTAATCGAAACATGGATCGCGTGCTCAATCCAAAGCCCATTCTGCCCACAGATCGCCAGATCTTCTCCAACAGGGCATTGAAGGCCATGATCGTGCCGCTGCTGATTGAGCAGCTCCTCCAGCTTGTCGTTGGCATCGCGGACACCATGATGGTCAGCTATGCTGGCGAGGCGACGGTATCCGGCGTGTCGCTGGATACGATGATCTACACCATATTCATCTATCTGTTTACAGCCGTCGCCACGGGGGCGGCTGTGATCGTTTCCCAGTACATCGGCAGGGGCGATAAGCCCAATGCCAACCTCGCCGCCTCCCAGGGCTTCCACATCGCGGGCGTGACGTCGTTGATTTGCCTGGTTTTAACGCTGCTGTTCGGAAACGCCGTGCTGGCGAGGCTTTACGCTCAGGTGGACGGAGAGGTGATGTCCGCCTGTCAGATCTACCTGCGCATCGTGGCTCTGTCCTTTCCCGCCAATGCCATCTACAACGCCGGGGCGGCGCTGTATCGCTCCATGGGCAAAACCCGCGCCACCATGTTTGTCTCAGCGGGCATGAACCTGTTGAACGTCGTCGGCAATGCCATCGGCGTATTCGTGCTGAAGGCCGGAGCCGCGGGCGTGGCCTGGCCTACGACGATCTCCTGGTATTTTGCCGCTGTCATCATGACCGCGCTGTGCTTCAATAAAAAGAACGATGTGTCCGTGCGGCTTCAAGATATATTCGGGCTGAAGCGGGACATGGCCGGGCGCATACTTCACATCGCCCTGCCCAACGCCGCCGAGCAGGTGCTGTTTCAACTGGCAAAGGTAGTGCTGGGCAGCCTGATCGCCACCTTCGGCACCTCCCAGATCGCCGCCAACGGCATTGGGCAGACGCTATGGTCCCTGGCCGCATGTATGTGCACATCTATGAGCCCGGTGTTCATCACCGTGGTGGGCCAGTGCATGGGCGCGGGCGACACGGACGCCGCCGCCTGGTACATGCGCAAGCTGACCCGGCTGTCCCTTCTCCTGTCCTCGCTCTGGAACGCGCTGGTATTGCTGCTCGTGCCGATCATACTGCCGCTGTACGCCGTCACCGCTGAAACACGGCACTATATCTGGGTCATCGTCATCATCCACAATAGCTTCGCCGCGCTGGTACAACCCTTCGCCCTGCCGCTGTCCTCCGGCCTTCGCGCTGCGGGCGATGTACAGTTCAGCCTGTGGTCGTCGCTGCTGTGTACCGTGGTGTTTCGAACGGCGCTGTCCTTTGCCCTGGGCCTGTGGCTCAACATGGGCATCGTCGGCATCGCCTGGGCAATGGTGCTGGATTGGTGCCTGAAGGCCGCGCTGGATGTGCTGCGTTTCAGGAGCAATAAATGGAAGAATAAACGGGTGATATAGCTTCCGGTTTTTAATCCATTATACTCCTGCCCAGCCGCGCGTGATTTAACGGAAAAACCCTTTTTCACATGCGTGCCCTGTGTTATAATAGACAAGTTGAATTCGGACGGTCCTCTGTTGCGCACGCGATTATGAACGTCCTGGTGAGGAAAGGAGGAAATCCCCATGAATGAGATCATCCGTTCCATCGAGAGCGCCCAGCTCAAGAACGACATCCCGGAGTTCGCCATCGGTGATACCGTGCGCGTTCAGGTGAAGGTTGTCGAAGGCTCCCGCGAACGTCTGCAGGCCTTTGAGGGCGTGGTCATCGCCCGCCGCAATGGCTCTGTCCGCGAAACGTTTACCGTTCGCCGCACTTCCTACGGCGTCGGCGTCGAGCGCACGTTCCCGCTGCACAGCCCCCGCGTGGATTCCATCAAGGTCATCCGTCGTGGTAAGGTTCGCCGCGCGAAGCTCTATTATCTGCGCCAGCTCAGCGGCAAGGCGGCCAAGGTCAAGGAAAGGACTTAATTTCTTTGCCGAATCCGGGAATCGCAAATGCGGTTCCCGTTTTTTCAATTGAAATTCATTTGAAAGTGGGTGATCGAAGTGCCGGACAGGATCAACTGGTATCCCGGCCACATGGCTAAGACGCGGCGGCTCTTGCAGGAGCAGCTTCGGGCGGTGGACGCGGTGATCGAACTGTGCGACGCCCGCGCCCCTCAGGCTACGCGAAACGGCGACCTGGCGAAGCTGACCCGGGGCAAGACCCGCATACTGGTGTTGAACAAGGCGGACCTGGCCGACGACAGGGAGACCTCCCGCTGGCTGGAATACTTCCGCCGGGAGGGTCTGGAGCCCATGCGCTTCAACTCCAACGGCGGGCGCACCAAGGACATACTGGCGAAGATCGAGGTAGCATCGAAGCCCGCGCTGGACCGGTTCGCGGCCCGAGGCGTCAAAAAGACCGTGCGCTTCATGGTCACCGGCATACCGAACGTGGGCAAGTCCACCTTCATCAACCGGCTCCACGGCTCCGCCATCGCCAAGGCCTCCGACCGGCCCGGCGTCACCCGGTCCAACCAGTGGGTGAAGCTGAATCCCTATCTGGAGATTTTGGACACCCCCGGTATGCTGCCGCCCCGCATGGACGACCAGGAGGCCGCGAGACTGCTGGCTTACCTCGGCTCCATCAAAGATGAGATCATGGACACCGAGGACCTGGCCATGGGCCTGCTCATGCGGCTCTATGCAATCAACCCCGCCGCCGTGGCCCAGCGTTTCAAGCTGCAACTGCCCGACGACCTGGAGATCACGCCCCACGGCCTGCTGGAGGCCGCCTGCAAGGGACGAGGCTGGCTCCTCTCCGGCGGTCGCTTCGACACCGACCGCGCCGCCGCCCTCGTGCTGGATGAGTTCCGAGCGGGCAAGATCGGCAAGCTGACCATTGAGATGTGCGAGTGAGCGCAGAAAATTGGAATTTGGCGGGTTGCACCCGCGGGCAATTGCTGCCGCGTTTAGGTGACCGGTCCTGGGGGACCATAGGTCCGAGCCCCCCAGGACCTATGTT
>CACZXF010000127.1 GCA_902785105.1 uncultured Eubacteriales bacterium
TAGGGCTTTGGGGGCTCGGATCTATGGCCCCCAAAGACCGGTGCCTATGCGCGGCAGCTATAGGGTGTGGGCACAGCCCACCAAATCCCTGTTTATCGAAAACTCATGTTTTCTCTTACAGATACTTCTTCAGTTCCTCCACCCGATCCAGCTTTTCCCAGGGGAGATCCAGGTCATCCCGGCCGAAGTGGCCGTAGGCGGCGGTCTGGGCGTAGATGGGGCGCTTGAGGTCGAGATCGCGGATGATGGCGGCGGGGCGCAGGTCAAACACCTCGCCGACGATCTCCGCCAGCCGGTCGTCGGGCAGCGCACCGGTGCCGTAGCTGTCCACGAACACGGATACGGGCTTCGCCACGCCGATGGCGTAGGCCACGCCCACCTCGCACTTTTTCGCCAGCCCGGCGGCCACCAGATTCTTGGCGACGTGGCGCATGGCATAGGCGCCGGAGCGGTCCACCTTGCTGGGGTCCTTGCCGGAGAACGCGCCGCCGCCGTGGTGGGCGTAGCCGCCGTAGGTGTCCACGATGATCTTGCGGCCCGTCAGACCGGAATCGCCTTGTGGCCCGCCGATGACGAAGCGGCCCGTGGGGTTGACGAAATACTTGGTGTTTTCATCCAGCAGCGCCTCTGGTAGTATGGGCTTCACGACGTGCTTCAGCATGTCCTCCCGGATGGTCTCCTGATCCACCTCCGGGGCGTGCTGAGTGGAGATGACCACGGCGTCGATGCGCACGGCTTTGTCGTCGTCGTACTCGATGGTCACCTGGGTCTTGCCGTCGGGGCGGAGATAGGGGAGGGTGCCGTCCTTGCGCACCTGAGAGAGGCGGCGGGCCAGCCTGTGGGCCAGTGAGATGGCAAGTGGCATGTATTCCGGGGTCTCGTCGCAGGCGTAGCCAAACATCATGCCCTGGTCACCCGCGCCCTGGTCGGCGTTTTCGCGGACCACGCCCTGGGCGATGTCCGGGGACTGCTCGTCTACCGACACCAGCACCGCGCAGGAGTAGCCGTCGAAGCCGTATTTCGCCCGGTCATAGCCGATCTCCGCCACCTTCTGACGCACGATCTGGTCGATGGGCACGTAGGCCGAGGTGGTGATCTCGCCCATCACCATCACCATGCCCGTGGTGGCGCAGCATTCGCAGGCCACGTGGGCGTCGGGGTCCTGAGAGAGGATGGCGTCCAGCACCGCGTCGGAGATCTGGTCGCAGACCTTGTCGGGATGTCCCTCGGTGACGGATTCGGAAGTGAAAAAGTGTTTCATAATATTTCCTCCATGGCTGTATTCACAACAAAAGCCCGCCGCGCGGCGAGCTTGAATCATAATAAATTCATCCCGCCTCATCTTTCGACTGAATGCTTTCAGCCGCAGGAATTGGCACCTTGTCGACTGCCGCCGACCGGTTGCCGGGCTTCATCGGGCCTGTCCCTCTGCCGCTCTGGATAAGGCAAACTTTTATTGTCAGTCTCTATTATAACATGCTGTGGGGAAATGTCAACGTTAAACTTCTGGGTTTGACAGTTTGGCCCGGATGTGCTATGCTATCAGGGATAACACGCTCAACAACGAGGAGGTAACCCCATGCGCATCGCCATTCCCTACTATCAGGGTTTGATTTTCCAGCACTTCGGCCATGCCGAGCAGTTCAAGGTCTATGAAATCGAGCAGCACCAAATTCTCATGGAGATGATCGTCCAGCCGGAGGGCACGGGCCACCAGGCGGTGGCGGACTTCCTGCGGGCCATCGATGTGCGGGTGGTCATCTGTGGCAACATCGGCGAGGGGGCCATGCACGCCCTGAATGACGCGGGCATCGTGTTCTATGGCGGCGTCTCCGGTCTGGCCGACGACGCCATCACCGCGCTGGTGGGTGGCGCGCTGGCCTATGACCCCAACATCAAGTGCGAGCATCAACACCACGACCATGAATGCGGCGATTGCGGCGACTGCGGCGGCGAATGCGGCGACTGTGCCGGCTGCGCCCACTGCGGCTGACATGAAAAAAGACAACTGACGATGCTGTCGGTTGTCTCTTTTTATTCAGAAATTATCAGATTGACCTCCGGCGCGACGCCGATGCGCAGGGGGAGCTTGCTGGCCCCGATGCCCTTGCTCACCAGCATCCAACTGTCCCTGTAGCGATGCAGGCCCTCGATATAGCGGGAGGCGCGGCGATGATGAATGACGCGCTCGAAGCCGATGGTATAGGGATTCAGACCAAAGGCGTTGAACTGTCCGCCGTGGGTATGGCCGGACAGCATCAGATCGGGCATGGGCTCGATGGCACGGGGGTAGTGGGAAAGCAGCAGGCGGTAGACATTATCGTCCGCCTTGGAGGGATACAGCCCCGTGGCGTCGGGATTTCCATATCTGTATTCATCCACACCGGCGACGATCAGCCTGCCGCCCTTCAGCCTCAGCGTGACGGCCTCGTTGACCAGCAGGTGAAACCCCAGCGCCCCCATCAGCCCGCGAAGGTCGGCGATATTCTCAAAGGCCTCCCGGTCATTGTTGCCTGCCACGGCATACACGCCCAACGGGGCGGACAGCCTGCCCAATCCCTTCAGTAGGCGCACGGCATGCTCGTTCTCATCGGCATAATCCCCGCCCAGCAAAATGATATCCGCGTTGACCCCGGCCAGCTTTTCCGCCAGCGCCGCGATATCCTCCGCTTTCGTGCGAGCCGTGGCGTGAACATCCGATACAAACAGCACCCTTAGGCCCTTCATGAACGTCGGCGCGCCGGGAATCCGCGTCTCCTTCACGTCACACCGAAGATCCCCGCAGAATCCAAAATATCGATCCGGTTTGGAGAAAAACTGATACACGATCGCGCTCCATTTTATTATCAGTTATCTATAAACAGGGATTTGTCGGGGCGTCGTTCGATGCCACCTCATCCGCCCTCACGGGCACTTGACAAGGGCCTGCCGGCCCCATCTCACTGAAAACAGTCC
>CACZXF010000128.1 GCA_902785105.1 uncultured Eubacteriales bacterium
TGGAGCTGTGTGCTCTGATATTGGAGTTGCTCGGTAAGTTCTTTCAGCTGCTTTAGCAGTTGATTGAACATCTCTTCCATGCCGAACACCTCCTCCATACTGTCCGCCAGGGGCCTGCTCTTCATGGTCACCTACGACGGGGCGAAGGACGAGACCGGCGTCACGGTCTACAAGCCCTTCCGCAACTTCATGGTCACCCACTTCGCCAACTCCATCTTCTGACCCGGAGCCAAGCGCGGCTGAAAAGTTGAACACGATTGACCAAAGGCCGCAAAAATGCAGGATGTCCCGAACATCCTGCACTTTTTCCTTCCGAATCCTCCAGCAGCCCTCGCCGATCCGCCCGGATCGCGACGGCAGCCGCGCACATTTTCCCCGATTTCCCCCTTATTTTGCCTTACAGCCTGCAAGTTTTCATTCAACCAGGCCACAAGACACAGAGGTGACACAATGGCAGTCAATCATGACAAATACATCTTCTCCACCGGCACGCACTACATCGCCAACTCCGGCAGCGATGAGAACAAGAGCTACAACGGCGGCAAGGCCGGCGACCAGACCGGCCACGAGTGGGAGCTGAAGCCCTGGTACAATCGCCCCTGGACGGTGATCCTCCGCTATCTGGACCAGGCCGTGGCGCTGACCATCGCCCGGCTGTCCATCGAGGCGGCGCTCAATGACAAGATCGGCTATGACCAATCCCAGCGGACGACCTACTGGCAGCAGCTCAAGGCTGTGGGATTTGCCCCGTCAAAGATCGTCACCGCCTGCGAGGAGGACTGCACCGCCGGCGTCAGCGCCAACGTCCGGGCCGCGGGCCATCTCCACGGCCTCCGGGCGCTGCAAGACCTTCCTCTCTGTACCAGCCGGAACATGCGCGCAGAGTTTACCAAAGCGGGCTTCAAGGCCCTGACGGCCTCAAAGTACCTGACCGGCGGCGGTCATCTTCTCCCCGGCGACATCCTGCTCTATGAGAGCCACCACGCCGCCGCAAACGTCACGCTGGGCGCCAACGTCCGCGACCAGTGGCACCCGGACGCCGCCCCGCAGCGGCCCGAGACAGGCCCCGAGGCGCCCGAGACAGCGCCTGAGGAGCCCGACGACGGCCTCCCCATGCCGCCCTACGTCTTTATCACCGGCGACGCCCACGTCCGCCAGGGCCCCGGCAAGCAATACCCCAGCATGGGCGTCGCCCGCAAGGCCCACCGCCTCCATTGGTGGGGCTACACCTACGCCAACGGCTGGCAGCTCGTCGAGTTCGACGGCAAAACCGGCTGGATAAGTCCCAAGTATGCCGAAGTTGAAGATGATGATTGAAAGGAGCGATAATCCATGACCATTCAAGAGGCCGTAAAGAAAGCCGTCGAGATCGGCGGCTTCATCACCATTCCCGAGTTTGTCGGCCATATCAAAATCAAGCCCACCGACACCGATGACTGCTGCATCCCCTGTCATTGGGATGGTTCACACCCGACCCGAGGCTGGCAGCCCAGCGTTCAGGCCATAATCCGCGAGGATTGGTCAGTCATCGAACCCTGACCGACACCACAAAAAGAAAGGACGTGACCCCATGACCATTCAAGAGGCCGTTAAGAAAGCCATTGTCATTCATGGTTATATCACCGTGCCGGAGGCCTACGGCGACATGCGCATTTGGCCGACCCGCACACACTGCAACTTCATCGTGGACGGATTCAACGCCAAACAGCACCCCCAGTACGGCGAATACGGCTGGATGCCCACCGCCAACGACCTTATGCGGGATGACTGGCTGGTTATTGAAGAAAACCTGTTACCCAGCCAATAGAAACAGGAGGACGCGCTCCATGAAGATTGTAAAGCTGCTTAAAGAAATCGGGATAAAACGTTTCCTTCGCGCTTCCCTGCCGTCCATAGTGGTCGGTGTTCTCGTCGCCCTGACAGATTCGCCGGAGTTCATCATCGGTTTTTTGCTCGGCATGGCGTATGCGATCTTTCGCTTTGTAATCTTTCCGCCCGAGAATTAACCAATCGGTTAACCCAGCCCCGGGATGGGTCGAGGGAAGGGCCGCAGCCCTTCCCCGTTCTATAGCCCCGAATTAATTACAAAAGTCTTAAATCTTCATCATATCAATTGACATCGTGCATTGCACCGCCTATAATCTCAGACATGGAGGTGGTATGGTGGCGCACAGAGGCAACCCCAACCTGATTCTGAGGCTTCGCCCCAAGGAACTCGATGGACTGCGAACCATAGCCAATCAGGAAGGCCGCACGGTCTCCGATGTCGTCCGCGACGAAATCTATAAACTTTTAGATCGCAAGGGCATAGACTACAAGACCAAGTGACCAGAGAATACAGAGCATAAATAACCGACCCGCTTATGAAAGGGGGTTTTAAAAAAATGCAAGAAAATCCCCTCGACGGCCCCACCCGTCCGAGGGGAGAAAGGGTAGTTTTGTGAAAGGTCATCTCATAAAACCACCAGAGCGGAGAAGGAGGGATTCGAACCCTCGAGACGCTTTTGACGCCTACACGATTTCCAGTCGTGCGCCCTCGACCAAGCTAGGCGACTTCTCCACATTTAAATTCAGTTTTCCTGAGTCCCTTTCGGTGACTCAACAAAGAAGATTATAGCACAACCGGATATAAAATGCAATACCTTTTTGTGAAAAGTTTTTGTTCACTAAACCATAAGAAGTGACCGGTCATAAGTTCTCTATAAATTGGAATTTGTCGAGCAGTCAAACCAACCTTGTAGGGGCGCCGTTTCGGCGCCCGCCCCCCCTGCGAAACAGCGCGATCTAACGGGCGGGCGGCCCTGTTTGTAATGAGCTTTGAGCTGAAACCATGAGAGCGCCAACACAGACGTGCTGGCGCTCTATCAAATTCAGCCTATACCCATCTGGTTGGCGTAAATCTGCTCCTGCAACGCCGAGATGTCGGCCTGACCGGCATTATTGATGGTGGGCTGCTCGGTGGCCACGGCGGGGATGAAGGTATTCTGGGGCAGCGGGGTATTGTCGGGCACAAGGTCCTCCGGTTCAGTGGTATCGAAGCCGGTATCGTCGTCGGTGCTGACGCTGGCATCCATTGCGGGCTCCACATCATCCTCAAAGCCGGTCTGAAGGGTTGGCACGGGGGCTGCACCGCCGGGGACAAAGGTCGGGGCGACCGCCTCGCCGGCAGTGGCCGAGGCAACGCCGGCGACCTTCACAGGCTCCACCACCTGGCCTGCCAGCACGGTGAAGTTCACGTCCGTCGGGAAGGGGTAATAGATGTAGGTGGCCTTGCGGCGGCCCTGCTGCTTGTAACCAATGACGACGCCCATTGTATAGATGTCCTCGGTGTAGAGCTGGCTGACGTCGAAGGCGACCTCGAAGTCGCTGTTGGCGGCGTTCTTGCACAGCGCGCCGGTGTGGGGATCGCCGGAGATACCCGCCCGCATGGTAGCCTGATAGGCGATGAGCTGGTTCGTGGTGGACTGACTCACCACCAGGAAGGTCTGGGTCTGGGCCCCGTCGAACTTGGCATCGTTGATGAAGCCGTAGCCCGCCAGATACATGCGGCGGTTGTTGTCACCCACGGAGACCACGCACTTCGTGATGGCCGCCTGCACGTTTTCAGTGGTGGCGGCGGGCAGCGTGAAGCCGGAGGTCCGGGCCTGGGCCAGCATCGTCGGCGGCAGCGGGGTGGGCGTAGGCGTGGGTTCGGGAGTCGGAGTGGGGGTCGGGGTGGGTTCAGGCGTCGGGGTGGGTGTGGGCGTCTCAGTAGGACCGGTCAGATCCACGTCCAGCGGCAGCTCGTCGCCCTCCGGGTCGAAGGCGGTTTCCCCGTCCTCCATGTCCAGCTCAAAAGCGTTGGGATCGGGCGTCATCTCTACATAGGAGCGGATGGTCGCCTCCGGGTCGCGGATGCGGTCGGAATAGTCCAGCTCCACCAGCGCGAAGTAGATGACCGCGAGAATGATCGCCAGTATAATCAATCCGATAAAGAAATAGACGACGGCAAGGCCCTTTGCCTCGCGCTTGCGCCCCTTTTTAAACATTTCAATTCCCTCCGAATTCGCTTTTGTTCCAGATTACAGATATATCTATCTTAAATCAGCCCGGCCTGTCTGTCAATGCGGCGCAGCAAAATATAGAAATAAAGAAGATATTCAGTCACAAATTAATTTGCGGGCTACCTATTATATATTGTTTTTTTATGTTTACATTGCCATTTCTTTGTGGTATAATCATTTCGTAACATGTTGGCTATTTTGATAATTTTGATGATGGAGGTTTGGTAAAATGCTTACAGTAGAACAGTTTGCGGCCTGCGGCGTGGTGCCGGTGGTTGTATTGGAGGACGAATCCCAGGCGGTGCCCGCCGCGAAGGCGCTTCTGG
>CACZXF010000129.1 GCA_902785105.1 uncultured Eubacteriales bacterium
ACTGTTTTCAGTGAGATGGGGCCGGCAGGCCCTTGTCAAGTGCCCCGAAGGGGCGGATGAGGTGGACTTCGAACGACACCCCGACAAATCCCCGTTTATCGCGCAGTCAAGCAGGCAGGAGGTGGCTACCATTGGATCGTGAAGCGGCGCTGCGGGCGTATATCGAGGCGGTGATGCCGGAGCGGGAGGGGTTTATCCTCGAACAGACCCGGCGGAAGGTCCGGAACGTCACCCGCGACATGTCCCCGGAGGAGGAGGCCGCCTATCTTGAGAGCCGGGCCTTTGCCAGCCTGCTCTATCGCGCTCAAAGGAGTGACCGGGCCTTACAGCTCATGGCGAAGGGAGAGCTGGTGACGGAATTTCACCAGGCGGAGTTTGAGCGGCTGGCCCCGCTGATTGCAAGGGAGCTGGAGGCCGGGAACCCGGTGGACCTGGCTTTCCTGCGCTCGGTGGACCGGGCGCGGGTGTCGCTGAACAAGGCGCGGGGAGCGCTTAAAAAGCTGGATGGACATGTGCCGCGGCGGGTGCTGGGGACGCAGGTGAACCGGCTCATCGCGGAGTCCGATAAAAAGGTGGAGCATCACCTGCGCCACGGCAACTTAAAGCCGATGGCGGAGCGGGACGAGGGCAAGGTGGTCGCCCATGTGCTGAAGACCGCCTTCGCCGGGGGCGTGCCCGATGTGCTCATCGACCGGGCGTGGCAGCCGAAAACATTGGAAAGCCTGCTGCGGGACGAGCTTCGCCGCGCCTGCCCGGAGCTGACGGCCTGCGGCAATGTGCTGACTGGCGACGGCAAGCGCATTTCCGATGTTTTACAGTCCGAAATTCAGCGGGCAAAGGGGAAGGTGTGCGAGGGCACGCGGAAGCGGTTCCCGGCGGAGCGCATCAAGCGCCTGCTGAACGGGAACAATTCTTTGAGACAGCTCCAGCGGCAGGCGGACAGCCTGAGCGCGGAAAAGCGCCGACTGCGCAACGCGCTGCTGGACGCGGTGCCCGAGCACTACCGGGACCTCTGGCCCCTGGCCCGCGCCATGCGGCGGCGGTTCATACTGCATCTGGGCCCCACCAATTCGGGCAAGACCTACGAGGGCGTGGGCCGTCTCCACGGGGCGCGGAACGGCATCTACCTGGGCCCCCTGCGCCTGCTGGCGGCGGAGCAGTTCGAGACGCTGAACTTGCAGGACGTCCCCTGTTCGCTGGTGACCGGCGAGGAACAGATCTGGGTGCCGGGGAGCCGGGTCCAGTCCTCCACGGTGGAGATGGCCGACCTCAAGGAGCACTACGACGTGGCGGTGATCGACGAATGTCAGATGATCGCCGACCGGGACCGGGGCGGCGCGTGGACGGCGGCCATCATGGGCCTGTGCGCCGAGGAGATCCACCTCTGCGCCTCCCCGGACGCCGAGGGCCTGCTGACGCGCATCATCGAGGATTGCGGGGACGAGCTGACCATCGTCCGCCATCACCGCATGACGCCGCTGGAGGTGGAGAAGGGCGGCTTTGAGTTCCCGGCGTCGGTGCGGCCGGGGGACGCGCTGATCGTGTTCTCCAAGGCGCGTGTCCACGCCGTGGCGGCGGAGCTTCGCCGCAAGGGCTGGCGGGTGGCGCTGATCTACGGGGCCCTGCCGCCGGACGTGCGCCGGGACCAGGCCGAGCGGTTCCAGTCCGGCGACGCGGAGGTGGTGGTGTCCACCGACGCCATCGCCATGGGCATGAACCTGCCCATCGAGCGGGTGGTGTTTCTTGAATCGGAGAAGTTCGACGGCGACATCGTGCGCCCCCTGCTGGATTCCGAAATCAAGCAGATCGCGGGCCGCGCCGGGCGGTACGGCAAGTACGACGTGGGCTACGTCAACGCCTTCGGCTTCAAGGGCACCGTGGCGCGGGCGCTGGCAAGGCCCCTGCTGCCGGTGACGGAGGCGGTGATCGGCTTCCCGGAATCGCTGCTGGGCATACCGCTGCCGCTGACCCAGATCATACAGCAGTGGCTGGGCATGAAGGACCGGGGCTGCTTCTCCAAGGCCAGCGCCGTCCGCATGGAGACCCTGGCCGCCATGCTGGAGACGAAGCGCACGGACAAGCGCCTGCTCTATCGCTTCATCTGCATCCCCTTCGACGAGACGGACCCCGACCTGCTGACCCGCTGGCGGGCCATGTACCAGGCTGAGCGGGAGCACAGGCACATCGACGTCATCGCCCAGCTCCCGGATTACCTGGACCCCGAAGCCTGCACCGTGGAGCTGCTGGACGACCTGGAGGCCGACTACCGCCGCTGTGACTTGTATTACAACTACGCCCGGCTGTTCCTCGAGGACCCCGGGAGCGTGCTGGATGCCATACAGCGCCGCAAGTCCCTGATTTCCGCCGGCATCATCCACGTCCTCTCTACCCAGCGCCTGAAGCAAAAGACTTGCCCCTCCTGCAACAAATACCTCCCTTGGAACTGGCCCTACCGGCTGTGCGACCACTGCCATAATCGCCAGAGATGGGGCGGGCGGAAGGGGTAGAAACCCGATAAATTGGAAGTTGGCGGGGAGAGCGGGTAAGCCACCTCATCCGCCCTCACGGGCACTTGACAAGGGCCTGCCGGCCCCATCTCACTGAAAACAGTCCACTGGACTGTTTTCCGGGCGTTCGATGCTCCT
>CACZXF010000130.1 GCA_902785105.1 uncultured Eubacteriales bacterium
GCTGACCGACAAGCCCTATTGGGCTTGTCGCCTTTAGGCCGGACGGCTCAGACCAAATCGAAGATTTGGTCTGAGTCGCCTGGGGGCTCGGATCTATGGCCCCCAAAGACCGGTGCCTATGCGCGGCAGCTATTGCCCGTGGGGGCTCCCCCATAAATCCTCGTTTATAAGGGCTGACTGCATCATTGCAATTATGTTTCTGTGAAGATGTACAAATAAGATTTTAAATCAACCGGGACAGACGCTCATTGCCTGTCCCGGTTGATTTTTGAAATGGAAAAACAAATTTTTACAGCGTCACGCCCTGCTTGAAGATGGCGAGATCGTGGAAGCCGTTGATCTCGTTGCGGGTCTGCTTGCCGCCGGCGACGGCGAGGACCAGTTCCATCAGCTCATGGCCCAGCTCATCCAGCGTCATGCCGGAGAGCAGGCGGCCGGCGTCGAAGTCGATCCAGTTGTGCTTCTTCTGAGCCAGCGGGGAGTTGGAGGCGATCTTCACCGTTGGCACGGGGCAGCCGAAGGGCGTGCCGCGGCCGGTGGAGAACAACACCATCTGCGCCCCGGAGGCGGCCAGCGCCGTGGAGGCCACCAGGTCGTTGCCCGGCGCGGAGAGCAGGTTCAGGCCGGGGGTCTGGAGCTTCTCACCGTATTTCAATACGCCCTTGACCGGGGCGGAGCCGCTCTTCTGGGTGCAGCCCAGTGCCTTGTCCTCCAGCGTGGTGATGCCGCCGGCCTTGTTGCCGGGGGAGGGGTTCTCGTAGACCGGCATGTGGTAGGATTCAAAGTAGGCCTTGAAATCGTTGATGAGGTGGACGGTCTTGTCGAAGAGTCCCTCGTCCTCGCAGCGGGCCATCAGTATGGTCTCCGCGCCGAACATCTCCGGCACCTCGGTGAGTATGGTGGAGCCGCCCATGGCCGTCAGCAGATCGGAGAACACGCCGATGGTGGGGTTGGCGGTGATGCCGGACAGCCCGTCGGAGCCGCCGCACTTCATGCCGATGACCAACTGATCCGCCGGACAGGCGACGCGGGTCTCCTTGCGCATCTTCGCCGCCAGCTCCTCGATCAGGGAGATGCCGGCCTCCATCTCGTCCTCCACGTTCTGGGTGATGAGGAAGCGCACGCGGCTCTCGTCATACTCGCCCATGTGGGGCTTGATCTGGTCGATGCCGCTGTTCTCGCAGCCCAGGCCCAGCAGCAGCACGCCGCCGGCGTTGGGGTGAGTGGCCAGGTTCGCCAGGATCTGACGGGTGTTGTCCTGGTCGCCGCCCATCTGGGAGCAGCCGTAGGGATGGGTGAAGGCGTAGACGCCCTCCACGCCGCCGCCCACGAACTTCTGGGCCTCCCTCGCCAGCGCCTGGGCGATGTTGTTCACACAGCCCACCGTGGGGATGATCCACAGCTCGTTGCGGATGCCCGGACGGCCGATGGCGCGGGGATAGCCCATAAACGTGGCGGGCTCGGCGCTGCCCTGCTCGGGATGGGTGGGTTTGTATTCATATTCCAGCGCGCCGGAGAGCAGCGTGTGGATGTTGTGGGTGTGTACGTGGCCGCCCTCGGGGATGTCCTCGGTGGCCGAGCCGATGGGGAAGCCGTACTTGATGACCGGCTCGCCCTTGGCGATGGCCCGCAGCGCCACCTTGTGGCCCATGGGGATGTCCGTCAGCAGCGTCACCGTGCCCGCGCCGTAGTCGATGGCCTCACCGGCGGTCAGCGGCTGAAGCGCGACAGCCACCATGTCCTTCGGGGTGATTTGCACCAGCTTGTTCATTCATCTGCCTCCATATCTGATGAATTGAGATTTATAATTATTCCTGCGCAAGGCACTCCTCGTAAGCGGCAAGCGCGCCCTTCTCGCGGATGAGCTTGAGGATGCGGACGACCTCGGCCTCGAAGCCCTTGACTTCGGTGAGATCCTGTCCCCACATGTCCTTGTTGGTCATGACGGCGTGGACCAGCGCCTCGGGGGCGTCGTCCTTGTGGGCCGCGTAGAATTCGAGGACCCAGCGGTCGTCGGAGACGGTGTACTCATTGCCCTTGGGGCGCTTGCACACCAGGCCCTTGTCGGTCAGGCCCTGGATGTCATTGGAATAGAAGGCCACGTAGGCGGCGAAGCTGGTGGTCAGGCAGGCGGGCAGGAAGCCGTACTGCTCGACGTAGTCCAGGAAGGTGGGCATGTTCCGG
>CACZXF010000131.1 GCA_902785105.1 uncultured Eubacteriales bacterium
CAGTGGACTGTTTTCAGTGAGATGGGGCCGGCAGGCCCTTGTCAAGTGCCCGTGAGGGCGGATGAGGTGGACTCGAACGACACCCCGACAAATCCCTGTTTATAGGGTGCTAAAACATCTATTGTATCTCGCTCAAATCATACGGCGTATTCTGATAGACGAAATAATTCAGCCAGTTGGAATAGAGCAGATTGGCGTGGCCGCGCCAGGTGACGCGGGGGCGCTGGGTGTCGTCGTCATTGGGGTAGTAATTGCGGGGGACCTCGATGGGCAGGCCCAGATTCTTGTCCCGGAGGTATTCCTTTTCGAGGGTATCGGCGTCGTATTCCGAATGGCCCATGACGAAAACCTGCCGGCCACCCTCGGTCTGTATGGCGTAGACGCCGGCGTCCTCGGAGGAGGCCAGTATCTTCAATTCGGGCCGCGCCTCGATGTCTGCCCGGTCGATGGTGGTGTGGCGGGAATGGGGCGCCATGAAGACGTCGTCAAAGCCGCGGAAGAGTATGGACTGCTTGCGCTCCACGTGGTGCTCGAACACGCCAAAGAGCTTTTTATCGAGGCTACGCTTGGGGATGCCGTAGTGGCGGTAGAGCCCGGCCTGCGCGCCCCAGCAGATGTGGAAGGTGGAATGGACGTGGGTGCGGGACCAGTCCATGATCTCGCAGAGCTCGTCCCAGTAATCCACCTCTTCAAAAGTCAAGTGCTCCACCGGGGCCCCGGTGATGACCATGCCGTCGTAGCGGTTTTCTTTGATTTCATCGAAGGTCTTGTAGAAGGCCAGCATGTGCTCCTGGGAGACGTTCTTCGATTCGTGGCTCTTCACCTGCAAGAGCTCCAGCTCCACCTGGAGCGGCGTGTTGCCCAGCACCCGCGCCAGCTGGGTCTCCGTGACGATCTTCGTGGGCATCAGGTTCAACACCAGTATGTGCAGCGGGCGGATGTCCTGGCTGATGGCCCGGGATTCCGTGATGACAAATATATTCTCGTTCTCCAGCGTCTCCGTCGCCGGCAGCGCGTTCGGTATCTTGATCGGCATCGCTCATTCTCCCTTGCAAATGATACCTTATTATTGTATCGCGACAAGGTTAAATTCTGTGGTATATGGGATATATGTTGTAATTATGTAGATTTATAGATTGAATCTATTGATTTCTTCCCCGCAATGGATATATTGGAGCCTGTCGCCCATGATGGCCTTCATCCGCGCATAGGCGGGGAGGCTGGTGCAGTGGCATGTGTAGAATAATGACGGCCAGGTCAACAGCTCCCGGGCGGTGTCGTCGATGGTCTGACACTCCGCTTCAGTGTAGTCCCCGCGCTTCTTCATATGAAAGCCGCTGATGACCGCATCGGGCGCGCCGCCGTAGAGCGCGGCAAAGCGGTCCAGTATGTTGAGTATGCCGCTGTGGGCACATCCGGACAGCAGCACGCGCAGGCCCTCCGCCTCGATGACCAGACATTGCTCATGCTCAAACTGATCCTGAATATACCGTCCGTCCGTCAACCGGAAGAGCATGCGGTTGCCCTCGGGCCAGGACCTGCGTCCGGGTATATTCCCGAAAAGGGACAGTTCGTCGTCGATGCGAAAATCCCCGTTCAGCCATATGATCTGTTCAGATTTTTGTATCTGTGGATTCATTCCAATGTAATGAGGCTCCCCGTCCGCCGTGGAATAAAATTGTCCCTCCGCCCCTCGGCGCAGATAGATTTTGGCGGAAGGATTCAGCGCGGCGAAGGCTGGCACGCCGTCGGCATGGTCGTAGTGGCCGTGGCTGACGACACAGGTGTCCACCCCCGCCAGGTCCACGCCCAGCGCCGCCGCGTTGCGGGTCAGCAGGTCCGAGGGGCCCGTGTCCATCAGCAACCTATGCTTTGGCGTTTCGACATAAAAGCAGAGGCCGTGGGCAATGCCGCGGCCCGGACGGCCCTCGGTGTTTTCGACAAGATTCACGATGCGCATGTGGATGCCTCCATGATGTGACTTCCTGGAGTCCTTGATAAACGGGAATTTGGCAGGTTGCACCCGCGGGCAATTGCTGCCGCGTTTAGGTGACCGGTCCTGGGGGACCATAGGTCCGAGCCCCCCAGGACCTACGTTGCGTT